>JAQXOB010000017.1 GCA_029098305.1 Clostridia bacterium | reverse complement strand
AAAACGTGCTTGTGATGTTAAACTTATCATAGAAAGTTCAACTCCTTTTTGTATGTGTTTTTGTCGTTATTAACATCATACCATATTTGAGTTGAATTTTCTTTTTTATTTGTCACCCATCAATTGTACCATAACAATTTTAATGTTTTTTTCATTTGTTTGTAGATTTTTCTAATTTTTAAAACATCATAAAAAAGCAATACAGAAATAGATTTTCCCAAATTTAATATTTGATTGTGAGATTCTAGAAATATATTATCTGTGTACTCAACCATATTATTTTGAAAGATCTATGCTGCGAACTTTTTCTCTGATTTTGAGTATATAAGACGGTGAAACAGATAATTCATCAATACCCATTCGCAAAAAACTCTCTGTAAGTGTAATATCAGCGGCAAGCTCACCACATATACCTATCCACACACCATTGGCGTGAGCATTTTGTGCTGACATTTCTATCAATCTTAAAATCGCCTCATGATGAATATCACAATACTGCTCTACTGACGAATTTTGTCTGTCACAAGCAAGTGTGTATTGTGTGAGATCGTTGGTTCCAACGCTAAAAAAGTCTACTAAGGGTGCTAACTTATCACTAATTACTGCGGCAGCCGGTGTTTCTATCATAATGCCTAGCTCTGTATTTTCGTTATATTTGATTCCTTTTTCTTTAAGCTCCGCTTTTACAGCATCACATATTACAAGAACCCGCTCCAACTCAGAAACACTAGTTATCATGGGAAACATAATTCCTAAGTTTCCATAGGCTGATGCTCGAAACAATGCCCTGAGCTGAGTTTTAAAAATTTCAGGACGTGATAAACATATGCGAATTGCTCGAAAACCCAGTGCCGGATTTTCTTCTTTCGGAAGATCAAAATATTCCGCCTTTTTATCTGCACCGATATCAAGTGTTCGAATTATTACCTTTTTTCCTGCCATGCTTACCAATACTTTTTTGTATGCAGCAAACTGCTCGTCCTCTGTGGGATAATCCTCTCTTTCGAGATATATAAATTCACTGCGAAAAAGCCCAATTCCGCCGGCATCGTTAGCAAGCACGGGTCCGATATCATTTGTACTGCCTATATTAGCAAAAACGTTAATTTTTTTGCCGTCAATTGTTACATTATCTTTTCCTTTTAAGGTATGGAGTAACTCTTTTTTATTATTATCACATGATCGTTTTTCGATATAAGTTGACTCTGTTTTTTCATCAGGTGAAATGATAAAATCGCCTGTATATCCATCTACTATGGCTAGATCACCATCTTTTATAGTTGAGAGAAAATCTGCTCCTACACCTATTATCGCCGGAATATTCATATTTCTAGCCAAAATAGCAGTATGAGAATTGACAGAACCACCTGCTGTCACAAATGCAAGCACTTTTTCTTTATCTAGCAACACTGTCTCGCTTGGTGCCATATCATCTGCGCATATAATTACCTTTTCGTTATTATCAAATGACTGTGCGTTGCTTGTATCCAGATTTTGTATTATACGATTTGAAATATCCTTGATATCTGCTGCTCTCGCCTGCATATAAGAATCTTCCATAGAAGAAAACTTTTGCTCAAATATTTCTGCTGTTTTTGCCACTGCATACTCTGCATTAACAAGCTGTGTCTCTATGATGCTTATGATTGACTCGTTATAGTCGTCATCGTCAATCATCATCATATGTATTTCGAAAATTTGTGCGTTTGCTTCTCCAACCTCTTTTTTTGCTTTATTATATATTTCTTGAAGCTGGTTTCTGGCAAGTTCCTTTGCAGAATTCACTCTATCCTTTTCATATTCTGCATCAGTTACGTGAATTTTGTGAGCAGATACTTCCTGTCTTTTGAAGATAGATATTTTTCCAATTGCTATAGCACCATATACGCCTTTTCCAGAAAACTTATTCATAATTATTATCTCATTCCTTTTTCTATAAAATCAGGCACAGAGCTAATTTTTTTAAAGCTAACTCTGTGCCTTGTGTTGGTTTATAACCTACTCTCCAAAACCATCTTCAAACATGGCAACTATTTTACCAAGGACATCATCCTCATCAGCACCATTGCAAATTATCTTTACGTCGGTACCCTTTTTTATGCAAGCAGCCATAATCTGCATAGGCGATTTTGCACTTACGGTTTTATCATTTACGTTTAACGTTACTTCGCAATCAGGATATTCCTTAACTACCTTTGCTAATGCACCTGCCGGTCTCATATGAAGTCCTTGTTCGTTAGACACAGTTACTGTTTTTGTAATCATAATTATTCTCCTTTTATAGGTTGATTATGCATTTGAAGTATGCTTTTTCTTTAGGAATGTTAGAAGTATCATCCCCACCAATGAACCAACCGCTAGCGAAAGAAGATATAATGCCCAGTTACCTACTACTGCAAATACAAATATACCTCCATGTGGTGCCATCAATGTGCAACCAAACGTCATAGACAATGCACCAGCTACACCTGCACCAACCATACATGACGGAATAACTCTAAGAGGATCTGATGCCGCATATGGTATAGCACCCTCAGTAATAAAGCTTAAACCTAGAATATAGTTTACCGGACCATTTTTTAATTCTTCTTTGTTCCACTTACTCTTAAAAAAGGTTGTAGAGAGTGCTATTGCAAGCGGTGGCACCATACCGCCTATCATTACCGCAGCCATGATATCATAGTTACCTGATGCAATAGCCGCTGTGCCAAACACATATGCCGCCTTATTAAAAGGACCACCCATGTCAATAGACATCATAGCACCAAGGACAAATCCTAAAAGAATTTTGGAAGCATCACCCATACTGCTAAGGAAATTTGTTAATCCAGTATTTATCATCCCCATGATTGGGTTAACTGCGCACATAATCACTGCAATCAATCCCAAGCCAACAATTGGATAGATTAATACAGGCTTTATTCCATTTAGAGAATCAGGCAGTCTGTCACATATCTTCTCTAAACCAAGCATAAGAAATCCGCCTACAAAACCTGCAAACAAGGCACCAAGAAATCCTGACGGTACATCACCATCTACAGATGCAAATGTGGAACCTGTTGTGGCTAGAAATCCACCTACGAGTCCAACCAAAAAGCCCGGTCTATCTGCTATGCTCATACTGATATATGCTGCAAGCACAGGAATCATAAAGTTAAACGCAAATCCACCTATGGTTTTAAAAAAGGCTGCTGCTGCAGTGTGAGTACCAAAATTAGCATCAGAAGGTGCGCCTGCAATTGTATCTATGAGAAAAGCGATAGCAATGAATATACCGCCAGCCACAGTGAATGGCAGCATGTTAGAAACACCATTCATAAGGTGTTTATAAAAGCTTCTTGCTACGCTGTCGTTTTTTGATGATAACTCTGATGATTTAGCACCGTAGTGATGATACGTCTGCGTTTGACCCGACACAACTTTATTAATCAGTTCTTCTGGATTCTTTATGCCATCAGAAACCTTTGTAATTATCACATTTTTTTCATCAAAGCGTGACATTTCTACGCTTTTATCAGCGGCAATAATAATTCCTTCGCAAGAATTAATTTCATCAGCAGTTAAAATATTTTTTGCTCCGCCTGAACCGTTTGTTTCCACCTTTATGGTGATACCTAACTTTTTACCTGCTTTTTCGAGTGCCTCTGCCGCCATATAGGTGTGCGCTATACCTGTTGGACAGGCAGTTACAGCAAGCACCCTATAATTTGTGTTGTTATCAGTATTATTTTCTGTTATAGGAGAATATTTTTGTGTTTCTGCATCATCTATAATTTTTAAAAATTCATCCGGACTGACAGCTGATAAAAGATTTTTTCTAAACTCTTCATCCATCAACATTGTAGTTAATTTAGATAGCACCTCAAGATGGACATCGCCATCGTTTGGCACCGCAATCATAAAAAACAGTTTAGAGGATTCGCCATCGAGTGCCTCATAGTCTACACCTTCAGGCACAGTCATAGCAGCAAGCGATGGAGCAGTAACTGCTTCGCTCTTTGCGTGAGGAATTGCTATGCCCTCACCCACCGCTGTAGAGCCACTACCCTCTCGAATGAGTATATCTTTCTTAAACATATCTTTGTCTGATATATTTCCGGCTTTTAGCTGAAGCTCTATCAGCATATCAATTGCTTCTTCTTTGCTAGTTGGTGTTACATTTAACACAATACTGTTTTTACTAAGTAAATCTACTATTCGCATATCAGTGTCTCCATAGTTTTTCATATAATAAATATGACCTTATCTTAAAAGTCTGTAAATCTCATCTTTCTTCGCTAACCCATCTGAAAACGCTGTTGCACCGCCTGCGGCTGTAGCCATTTTGATAGCATAATTATAGTCGCCTGATGCAAGGCCCGCTATAAAGCCTGCTACCATAGAATCACCAGCTCCTACAGAATTTTTTACAGTGCCTTCGTACGCTTCACAGAAATATGTGTCCCCCGTTTCGTCTAATAGCAAAGCACCATCACCTGCCATAGACACTAAAACGTTTTGGACACCCATATCCTTTAGCTTGGTCGCATAAGTTTTAATTTCATCTAACGAGGTGAGTTTTACTCCAAATATTTCACCTAGCTCGTGCTTATTTGGTTTGATAAGAAATGGCTTGTACTTAAGCGATTTGAGCAGAAGGTCCTTTGTAGCATCTACTATAATTCTGATTTTTCTATCTGAGAGTGTATCTAAAATACGCTCATAAATATCGTTTGGCAGTGAATTCGGAACACTACCTGCAAGCACGATAGTATCACCATCTTTTAACTTTGACAGCTTTTCAAACATACTTTTGACATCATTTTCTGTGATAACAGGCCCATTACCATTTATCTCTGTTTCACCGGTTGACTTGATTTTTACATTTATTCTGGAAAAGCCACTCTTTAAATGCACAAAGTCCGTTTCTATACCTTTTTCTCTTATTTCGTTCTCTATATATTCACCTGTGAAACCTGCTACAAATCCGAGTGTTTTAGATGTGATACCTAATTCTGCAAGTACGAGCGATACATTAATTCCCTTACCACCTATATATACCTCCTCGCTTTTTGTACGATTGGTGCTGCCATCAATTATGTCATCTGTATGTATTACATAATCGACAGCAGGATTGAGTGTAACTGTATATACCATTTGCAAACCTCCTGTATGTTTTTTAAAATTTACATCCCTTATATAAGAAGTGTGAATGTCTTTATTATAACAAATTTCTTTATTCATGCCAATTAAACGCTTACTTTTGCGAGAATTGCACTTGTAATATATCTGCTCTTTGTATATGATTTGCATTTTTTTCGATGATATTCATTTGTAGTTAACTTTTACAAAGCTATTATTACTATTCAGATGGATTAACGTGCACCATTATGTGCTTTACCTTTGAGAAGGCTTGTTCAATATCATTATGCACAGCCTCGGCAATATCGTGTGCTTCACGCAAAGAAATAGTTCCATCTACTTTGATTTCAATATCAACATATATCTTATTGCCAAATGTGCGAGTTTGAAGCAAATCTATGCCAAGAACATCCGGGTTATTCATAACGCAATTACGTAATTCATTCTCTGTGTCTTCATCACAAGAATGATCAACCATTTTGTTCATTGAATTTTTGAATATGTCGTATGATGCTTTTACAATAAAAAGAAAAATAACCAAGCTTGCAATTGAATCCATAATAGGATAACCAAGTCTTGCACCAGCAATACCAATTAACGCACCTATTGATGAAAGAGCGTCTGAACGATGATGCCAAGCATCTGCCATTAAAGCACTTGAGTCAATCTTCCTTGCATTAATTTTTGTATACCAATACATTGCCTCTTTGCTGATTATTGAAATAATCGCAGCAATTAGCGCAAGTATACCGGGAATCTGTAAATCCCTATAATCACCACTTGTGATGTTTTTAAATACTTTTGCACCAATTCCAAGTCCTGTAATAAATAGAACTATAGATAACACAATAGCAGCAACACACTCTAGTCTTTCGTGTCCATATGGATGCTCTTTATCCGGCTCTTTCGACGAAATTTTGATGCCAATGATAACAACAAAGGTACTAAACACATCTGATGCTGAATGTATAGCATCACTGATCATGGCTCCGGAATGGGCAATAATTCCAACAATGAGCTTAAACACAGACAAAATTACATTTCCGATAATTGTTACAACAGAAACTCTGTTTGCGATCTTTAAAAACACTATATCGGAAGTTTTCTTTTCTTCCATAAAATTTCCTCGTATAATAAATAGTAGTAGTTTTTAGAGTTCCTCTCCAAGAACTATGGTATACTGTATAGGATGCTGTGGATCGGTTTAATCACCTACCGCACGACGGTTTCATGGAGGCTCCGACCACAGCCCTTTACGAGTTTG
>JAQXOB010000016.1 GCA_029098305.1 Clostridia bacterium | reverse complement strand
AAAACGTGCTTGTGATGTTAAACTTATCATAGAAAGTTCAACTCCTTTTTGTATGTGTTTTTGTCGTTATTAACATCATACCATATTTGAGTTGAATTTTCTTTTTTATTTGTCACCCATCAATTGTACCATAACATTTTTATTCGGGCATAATGCTGTAAAGTCATTGATTTTTAAAAGGCTATGATATATAATAATTAGCGGTTTTTTATGATATTGAGAGGAGATGGACCATAATGTTAGAAAATATTCCAAACACCATAGGCTTTCTTAGAGACTATGATCCCGATTTGTCCATGATGATAGAAAGAGAAAAGATTAGACAGCAAGGCAACCTAGAGCTTATCGCATCCGAAAATATTGTTTCGCCTGCTGTGCTTTATGCAATGGGTAGTGTTCTTACCAACAAATATGCTGAGGGCTATCCGGGCAAAAGATATTATGGTGGATGCGAGTTTATAGACGAGGTGGAGGAGCTGGCAAGACAGAGAGCCTGCAAGCTCTTTGGCTGTGACCATGCAAATGTGCAGCCACACTCCGGTGCCCAAGCCAACATGGCTGTGTATTTTGCTATGCTGGAACATGGCGACACTGTTATGGGTATGAATCTCTCTGAGGGAGGTCATCTCACGCATGGTTCACCTGTAAATATGTCAGGCAAGTATTTTAACTTTGTTAGCTATGGTGTAGATGCCGACAGCCATATGATAGACTATGACTTGGTTCTTAAAAAAGCACTTGAAATCAAGCCAAAAATGATAGTTTGTGGTGCAAGTGCTTATCCAAGAATTATAGATTTCAAAAAATTTAGAGAAATAGCAGATGCCTGCGGTGCATATCTGATGGTAGATATGGCTCATATAGCAGGACTTGTAGCAGCAGGTGTGCATCCATCGCCGGTGCCATATGCTGATTTTGTGACCACCACCACTCATAAAACACTCAGAGGCCCAAGAGGTGGCATGATATTATGTAAGGAAGAATACGCCAAAGCAATAGACAAGGCTATTTTCCCGGGTACACAAGGAGGCCCACTGATGCACATAATAGCCGCTAAGGCAGTGTGCTTTGAAGAGGCTCTCAAGCCTGAGTTTAAGGTGTATGCACAAAATATTGTGAGTAACTCGAAGGCACTTGCAGATGGACTTCTCAAAAGAGGACAAAAGCTCATCTCAGGTGGCACAGACAATCACCTTATGCTCTTAGACCTCAGAGGAAGCGAAATCACAGGCAAAGACCTTGAAAAACGTCTTGACGAGGTGCATATCACTGTAAATAAAAACACAGTGCCAAATGAACCAAGAAGTCCGTTTATTACAAGCGGAATAAGAATAGGCACACCGGCCGTAACCACCAGAGGTATGAATGAGGCTGATATGGATGTGATTGCAGGCTTGATATGTGATGCTATCAATGATTTCGATAGTAAGCGTGACTATATATACAACACCGTGGCAGAGCTTTGCAAGAAGTATCCTATTTATTAACAGACTCTTTTATAGAATCTAAAAAATTGTTGTAATCCTTATCGCTGTGAATGTATATTATCCTATTATGGTTACTCCAGAGATTGAGGCCTGTTCTGTTTACCACATAACGCTTTAATATCCTTATCATAGCGTGCACACCATATGGTGCTGAGTGAAGAATATGCCTTTTCCGGTCTATCAGCTCACCTGTTACATTCAAAAAGGCGATTACCTGATTGCTTGTTATCATGTATTTTGATATTTTTACATCGGTGAAACAGCTTTTATATAGCTCAACAGCTTCTTTTACAGCTATGCCACCGGGCATCAGCTCGCCGTTTTCAGATTTACGCAAAAACCATTTGCTGTGCTCTGATGACAGTATCACAGCATACACATTGATTTTCTGAAGATAATATGTCTGTTTGTGAATATCGGGCATCTTTGTTTATCACTCCTTTTAGGTGGATTTTTTCTGATATATAAAATTATTATTGGATTATACGGTGTTCATATTCAGACAAAAATAAAAAGAATAAGAAAGTAAGAGGAAATATCCAAAATGGCTAAATTATATTTTAAATACGGTGCTATGGGTAGTAGCAAAACTGCACAGGCACTTATCACAAAATTTAACTATGAGGAGAGAAATATGGGTGTGTGGCTGATAAAGCCATCAACCGATACACGTGACGGTGCAAATATAGTCAGATCTCGAGCAGGCCTTGAGGCCAAGGCAGATGTTGTGCGCCCCGGTGATGATATCTGCAAGATGTTTGATGCGGTGAGAAGCGAACGTAATATAGACGTTGTCATAGTAGACGAATGTCAGTTTTTCAGCACAGAGCAGATTCAGATGCTCAGAAAAATAGTAGACAGTGACCAAATTCCTGTTCTATGCTTTGGTTTACGCACCGATTTTCTTACACATCTTTTCCCTGGTAGTATGCGCTTGATGGAGATAGCAGATTGCATAGAAGAAATAAAAACAATGTGTCACTGTGGCAGAAAAGCCACCGTGAACGCACGAATAGACGAAAACGGCAGAGTGGTCACAAAAGGTGATCAGATTTTGATCGGTGGCAACGATAGTTACATAGCCATGTGCCACAAATGCTATATGGAAAACATAGAAAATTCGCAGAGAGATTAAAATATTTCGTAAATTCTCAAAGTAAATGCAACAGTAAGAAAAGGTGGCATTTACCTTGAGAAATAGAGGCGTTTAGTATGAGAAAAAGAGAAAGAACTGAGTAAAAAGCCCAAAAAAACACAAAAAAGGGCAACTCAAATAAGCCTGAGAAACAAATTTCTCAGACTAACTGCAACCATTGTTGCGTTTACTATGAGAATG
>JAQXOB010000015.1 GCA_029098305.1 Clostridia bacterium | reverse complement strand
AAAAACACCGACATACGCGTGATTTTGACAGGCGAAATATCGGATGAGCTTTTCGGCTATAAATACACCGATTTTGCGCCCTCGCCCGAGGAATTTCAGAAGGAGTCGGAAAAGAGAATAAGAGAGCTTCATATGTATGACGTTCTTCGCGCCGACAGGTGCATCTCCGTTAACTCGCTCGAGGCGAGAGTGCCGTTCGGCGATCTTGACTTTGTAAGCTATGTTATGGCGATAGATCCGGCGAAAAAAATGAACGTCTACGGCAAGGGCAAATATCTTCTTCGCCGCGCGTTCATCGGCGACTATCTGCCCGAGGACATATTAATGCGTGAGAAGGCGGCGTTCTCGGACGCGGTCGGACACTCGATGGTGGACTATCTTAAGGAATATGCGAATAAGCATTATACGGACCTTGAATTTTCCGAGGAGATCAAAAAATATCCTTTCGCGACGCCTTTTACAAAGGAATCGCTCTTATACCGCGAGATATTCGAGGAGTATTATCCGGGAAACGCCGAAATGGTGGCGGATTTCTGGATGCCGAACAAGTCCTGGGAGGGGTGCAACGTTAATGACCCCTCGGCAAGAGTTTTGTCAAACTACGGAGCAAGCGGGGTGTGATATATGAAGCTTGGTTTCACCAAAATGCACGGCTGCGGAAACGATTATATTTATGTTAATTGTTTTGAGCAGAAAGTCAGTGATTTTTCGGGCATAAGCGAGAGGCTCTCTCATAGAAGATTTGGAGTAGGCGGAGATGGCGTGATTTATATATGTCCATCTGATGTGGCAGATGCCAAGATGCGTATGTTTAACGCTGATGGCAGTGAAGGCAAGATGTGTGGCAACGGCATACGCTGTGTAGGAAAATATCTGTTTGATAACAACATGGTGCAAGGAGATAGCGTTAGCATAGAAACTCTCAGTGGCATCAAAAAACTACAAGCCTACAGAAACGATCATGGCGAGGTAACAAGCCTCAAGGTGGATATGGGTAAGGCAGAGTTTGCTCCAAATAAAATACCCGTGGCACTAGACGGCGATAGCATTATAGGAAAATCGCAAAAGATTGGCGAAAAGACTTACGAAATAACCTGTGTTTCTATGGGTAATCCACACTGTATTGTGTTTGAAAGTGATGTAGAGGGTCTTGACCTAGAAAAAATAGGGCCTCTGTTTGAGCATAACGAAATTTTTCCTGAGGGTGTAAACACCGAGTTTGTCAGAGTAAACAACGACAGAGATATTACAATGCGTGTGTGGGAGCGTGGCAGTGGCGAAACATGGGCTTGTGGAACAGGTGCCTGCGCTTGCGTGGCGGCAGCCGTAGAAAACGGATTTTGCAAAAAGGGAGAGGACGTCACAGTGCATCTCATTGGCGGTGACCTCATAATAAACTACACTGACGATACAGTGATGATGACCGGCCCTGCAACTAAGGTTTTTGACGGCGAAGTAGAGATATGATAATAGGAGGTCTTTTTGAAAAATGAAAATCAACAATAACTTTAACAATATACAAGAAAGCTATCTTTTTAGCACAATAGCAAGAAAAACAAACGAGTTTAAGACAGCTCACCCAGATGTGAATGTAATAAGATTGGGCATTGGCGATGTTACAAAGCCATTATGTTCACAGGTTATCAAGGAGCTTCACTCTGCGGTGGATGATATGAGCAGAGCAGAGAGCTTTCGTGGATACGGCCCGGAGCAGGGATATGACTTTCTAAAAGAAGAGCTTGTGAAATACTATGCAAAGAAGAAAGTTTTGCTCGATAACAACGAGATATTCATAAGCGATGGCGCAAAGAGCGACATAGGCAACATACTCGACCTTTTTGATAAGGATAATGTAGTGCTAATACCTGACCCTGTGTACCCTGTGTATGTAGACACAAACACAATGGCAGGCAGAAAAATACTCTTTATGGATGCAAACGGCGAGAACGGATTTTTACCTGTGCCTGATGACAGTGTGAAAGCAGATATAATTTATCTCTGCTCACCAAATAATCCAACAGGCGCTGTGTATGGTTATGAAAAGCTGAAAATGTGGGTGGACTATGCCGATAAGAATGATGCTGTTATCCTTTTTGATGCGGCATACGAATGTTTTGTGGAGGGCGATAATCTGCCTACCAGCATTTATCAGATAGAGGGCGCAAAAAGCTGTGCTATTGAGTTTTGCTCATTCTCAAAGACAGCCGGATTTACAGGCACACGCTGTGGCTACACTGTAGTTCCATTCGATATCGTAAGAGAGAACACCTCTCTCAACAAAATGTGGCTAAGACGTCAGACCACCAAGTTTAACGGTGTGCCATATATTGTGCAGAAAGGCGCGGCTGCTGTGTTTAGTGATGAGGGACAAAAAGAGATAAAAGACGCCATAGTTTATTACAAAGAGAACGCAAAGATAATGGCAGACGCTCTCGACAAGCTTGGAATAAGCTACACAGGCGGTAAAAACTCACCTTACATTTGGCTCAAATGTCCAAATGGTATGAGCTCGTGGGAATTTTTCGATTTTATGCTAGAAAAAGCAAATGTTGTGGGAACACCGGGCGCCGGCTTTGGAAAAAACGGTGAAGGCTACTTCAGGCTTACAGCATTTAACAACAGAGAAAACACCATAGAAGCTATGGAAAGAATCACAAAAGCTATCAATTCCTTGTGATTAATACCACTTGCTTTTTTATAAATAATCGTCTAACAGTTACAAAAAATACTGCACTTGTGAAAGTAAATGAATCACAAGTGCAGTTTTTGTTTGTTGGAATAAAATGGAAATTTTTGAGGAAGAGTTCAAGGAATTAAAGTTCTATACTGTTCCTGAAAAAAAGAATATAATTTAAAGCAAAAATATAGTCTAAAGGGGGTGACGAAAAATGAGAGGTGAAATGAAAATGTCGATGAGTCCCCGAATTATCAAGGGAGAGTATTTAAATTCATCATATAGTGAACTTGCCAATTTGATTGGGATAGATGCCGTGTTGAAAATTCACGCTACCTATCGGGGTCAACAGCTATTTTTTCCGGTGGATTTGTTCAGTAAGGATTTTATTAAGAAACAAATTGTTGAAGAATACAACGGCTACAATGTCAAACAAATTGCCCTCAAATATGGATACACAGAAAAATGGGTTAAGAAGATATTAAAAGAATATATAGACAATGAAAATAAATGATACAAAATATTAAAAAGGGGTTGATGATTATGGATTTAAAGACAATTTTGGAAAAAGAAAATCATAGTGTGGACACTAGTCTCTTAGGGTGTGATTTTCACATTACTGCAGAACGTAACATTTACAATGCAATACGGAATAAGTATAAAAAACTTGCGATTGCAGCAAGAGAAAAATTTGAAAAGATGGATGGAGAGCTGTCCGATATTAGCGATTTGCTTGAAAATGCGCCGAATGCGTTTGTTGTAGCAATCGAAGACGCTGTTTTAGAAGTTTTGCAAGATATGATCAGCGTTGATATTTATACGGTTGATAAAGATGCGGTTGTAGAAATGGCATTCGATGGAAAATACTTCGACGAGTTCTCAGAGGCATTTAATGTATTTAACAGCAAGGCCAATGAAATCATCCAAGAGGTTGATGACGAGGCTTATGCACGTCAGATTAGAAAAGAAAGTCGCCCCCGTTGGCAGTCTGCTACAATAGGCGGAAATATGATAGATGCCTGGTCAAATCAATTGAATACTGTTGGGATGAATCTAATTGAAGGGGCGGCTTATGCGGCATTTAACGCCCTTGGTAATGCTTTCACAAGAAATTGGGCGGACGGAGAATTGAAAAAATTATTTAAGTCCAAGCACTTGAGACAGGATATGATTGATGGTGTTTACTATTCGTGTTTTAATCTTCATTATCTTCTGATGAATATTGTGAAAAAGAATTCTGCAATATATATTGGTGGAACAGTGAGTCGGCAGGATGCTCAAAAAGCAAAAGCAATGTTTAACAACTTTGTTTCTCTCAATCTTAATGAAGAAAAGAGAGCAAAGTTTATTAATTATATTTTCCAACTTGATCCATATGAAAGAGAATACTATAAAATTTTCATTGAAAAGTTTGGGGATGAAAGAAAAGAATTTGAATCCTTCTCTGATTATTCCGGGATGAATTCCTATGAAATCAAAAATGAGATACTTGTTGATTTTGTTAAAGAACATTTAGGTGAAACCGAAGAGGATGCATATAATTGCAAACGGGAAATGGAAACGCTTTCTGTTAAAATAGGATTGGATCATATGCTAATCGCCCAAGCGTATGCAATTATATCGAAGCAACTCGAGGAATTGGATCTTTTATACAGAACGGTTGATGATATTGTTTTTGAAACTCGCGAAGAAGCTGACTTGGCTAAAGAAGAACTTGCAAAAATTCAAGAAATTATGAATACAATTGTGGCTCCAACCAGAGAATCTACACTTAGCTATGAAAGTGATTTGTGTGAAAAGTTAGATAAAATCAAAAAGTTTAAAACTGCGGTAAAAGACAAATACATTGAAAAAAATGAAAAATACTTAGCAGATTTTGACAAGAAGTTTCGTGGGGAAAATTTTTTCAGTTCAGGAATGACTAGGGAAGAGGCGGGAAATGAAAAAGCCTTGAAGTATGTTAAAACGCTTCCTTTAGATAGCTATGAAAAATTGGACGAGGCACGTAAGTTGTTGATTGCGTACTTGCCCGAGGTTGGCATAACGATTGAACAAGCTACTTTGGCAAATGAGTATTTCGATCGTTGCGAGGCTTCTTTGAATACAGTTGACGGAGTACAATTTAACACGCGTGAAGAAGCCAATTACGGAAGACAGGAGTTACGCGAAATTAGTTACATAATGAAAGATGTGGTGCCACCTACGACAGAATCTTTGTTGCCATATGAAAAAGATTTGTTGGAAAAAAAGTCGAAACTTCAACCTTTTAAAACAGATATTAAGAATAAGTATATTGCAACCATAAATCAGTACTTAGAAAAATTTGATATGCTGTTTATGCAGACCGGCATGTTTAAAAGAGCGGAAACTAGAGAGGCGGCAGCACAAGAAAAAGCGTTGAAATTTGTTAAAAGTATTGCGCATTACACGTGCTCCTATGCGGATGTGGATAGAGCTACGACTGAACTGGAAGCTTTTCTCCCTGAAATTGGAATAAATTTAGCGCAAGCCTTTGCGGCAACCCAGTACATTCAATCACAAGAAGATCGTTTGAACACAGTGGACGGAGTAGTATTTACAACACGTGAAGAGTGCGCTCTAGCAAAATATGAATTTTCTGAAATTCAAAAGATCATGAGTATGGTTGTTGCTCCTACTTCTGAATCTTTATTAGATTACGAACAAAAGCTTTTATTATACAAAGCCTATTTGGCAAAATTCCAGACTACGGTTAAAAATAAGTATTTAGGGATCATTCAAAAGTATCTTTTAAACTTTGATGAAAAGTTCAGACGAGTATCTTTGATCAAAACTTGTTCAACAAGAGAAGAAGCGGCGAAAGAAAGAGCATTAAAATTTGTTAAATCTAAAACATATAATATTTTAGAAGATGTTGAAACAGCAAGAAATGAGTTGATTGCTTTGTTACCCTATTTGGGAATAACAATTAATCAAGCCACCGAAGCTTTTGCATTTTTGACAAATACGGAAAATAGAATTAACGGGATGTCGACCGGTTCTAAATTCGGCAATTTTATGAGTAAATTTAAAAAATAATCAGTTTTTGTTTTATGTTGTTTTAGATTTTTCTTTTTCTTTTGAGATTTGGGCGGAATCGGTGGAGGTGGAGCTGTCGGTGCTATCAATGCAATACATTCTGCCTTCGTGGTCGGTGGCATATTTGCCTTTTAGGAGAATTTCGCTGATTGGGACTATCTCATAGCCTTCTTCACGAATGGCTTTTATTATCATTGGCAGAGCTTCGGGGGTGTTTTTTGCGCCGTTGTGCATCAAAATGATTGAGCCGTTTGAGATTTTGCTCCTTATACGTTCCACCATCTGTTCAGGTGTCGGATCTTTCCAATCCAGAGAGTCTACATCCCATTGAACGCAGTACATATCACAGCTGTTTACGCCTTCTACAACGTCGTTGTTGTAATCACCGTATGGCGGTCGATAGAGTGTAGGACATTTGCCGGTGAGAGCTTCTATTTTCTCGTTGCAGGCTTTTGTGTCATCTGCTATTTGACTAAGACTTTTTTGTGTCATGTGATCGTGGTTGTTGCTATGATTGCCCACGTCGTGCCCTGCATCTGCTATGGCTTTCACCGATTCAGGATATTTGTCTACCCAATTTCCTACAAGGAAAAACGTAGCTTTTACGTCATTTTCTTTTAAAATATCGAGCAATGTTTGTGTTTGCTCATTACCCCATGCGGCATCAAAGCTAATGCTGACAACCTTTTTGTCTTGCTTGACACAATAGATTGGGATTTTTCGTTCAGATGCGTTAACCGGTGTTATTTTATTGAGAGATGCGCTTAGTATCGATGTTGTGAGTATCAGCATAGCAAGACATAGAACTGATTTTATAATTCGCTTTTTATTTATTATAAGCAGTTTCATCGTGGTTATCTCCTTTTTGTGGCATTAGGATGGTGCTTTGGTATATTTTTATGCAGAGAGCTAAAAGGATATGACTGTTCAAAATATATTCAGTTTTAATCAGATCATTCGCAAGATGGAGCGTAAAAGACACCCTTGCTATAGATAGCAGAATCCAGAAGGCTCCCTTGCCTAAAGGGAGCTGGCAAAGCCGTAGGTTTTGACTGAGGAATATACCAGCAATAGATTTATGATATTGCAAGAAAAAATAAAATCTCCAAGTCTTTTTTTAGACAAGGAGATTTTTTAGTGCGATCTGACCTCTTTATTTATAATATACTATTTAGAACCTTACCTATAGATTCACGGATTATAATATCAGCGTGGCTGTCGTAAGGCGTAGGAGAGTAATTTACTATTACAAGATGCTTGCCTGAAAAAGCAGATACTAAAGAAGCGACAGGGTTAACCACCAGTGACGAACCTCCCATTATCAGCAGATCAGCCTCTTTGATCTCTTTTACAGCGTTTACCCATTTTTCGTCATCAAGACATTCTTCATATAGTATAATATCCGGTCTAATCACACCGTCACAGGCTGGGCAGATTGGAATATCATTTGAATTCCAGAGGATATCACTATCAAAAATTTCACCGCATACGTCGCAATAGCAACGTTTTGTAGTACCGTGCAATTCGATTACTTTTTTGTTTCCGGCGGCTTGATGAAGACCATCAATATTCTGCGTGATAACAGCATTTATAAGCCCTTTATCTTCTAACTGTGCAAGGGCAAGATGTGCAGAATTTGGCTTAGCGTTTTGATATGCCATCTGGGTGCGAAAAAATTTAAAAAATTTTTCCGGTTCTTCCTCAAGGCAAGTTCTGCTTAACATATACTCCGGATTGTCTATTTGACTAGAGTTATACATACCACCGTCGCCTCTAAAATCCGGAATTCCGCTCTCGGTGGACACGCCTGCACCGCCAAAAAACACGGCATGATTTGCATTATGTAAAAGTTCCTTTAGCTTCATTATTTCATCGCTATAATTGTTTTTCATATATCCAAACCTCTTTTTATTGTGAAAATATATCAACACTATATATCTACTGTCGTATTATGTCAAGAAAAAGATGTGAAATTTTATCGCGTTTTTTCTAATGATCCATTTAACGCACATATCATATTATAATTTGTACTTTTCATGGAAAAGGTTAAATTGAAATGGTATATTAATGTGGCGTGACATTTTTAATGTGAACTCCTGCGGATATTCTTTCGACAACAATATTGTAAATTCGGTTGAAAGCGTGGTTTTAATTTGATATAATAATTTAGTAAAATGAGAGAAAAAGGGCAGATAATGATATGAGAACACGAAAACAACCTCTTGGCGATAAAAATATAATTGGCGAAAGAGTTAAAAATATTAGAAAGATAAAGGATATAAAGCAAAAGGAGCTTTTGGCACAGCTTCAGGTGCGTGGTGTTGATATGAACTCTTCGGGACTTTCTAAGCTGGAGGGTCAGGTAAGAGGTGTTAATGACCGAGAGCTTAAGGCTTTATGCGAGATTTTTGAGGTTTCGGCAGATTATCTGCTTGGAATCAGCGATAGCACCAAGAGATAATAAAAGTATTTAGATAGCATATCTTTAGAGAAAAAGGATATTTTTCAGATGAATTTTTTAACAGAAATAGTTGCTTCTTTAAGTGAATATAAGGAGCTTTCGAGGACAATAAAATCAGGCAAAATAGCTGCTGCCAGTGGATTGGCAGGTGTGCATAAGGCAAACGTGGTGGCATCACTTTGCAAGGAATACAGCACGGGAGCCATACTCATCACAGGTGACGAAACAGAAGCCAATGCTCTTTTGAGTGATATTAACTCAATGGGAGTGAAGGCTGTTTTTTATCCTGTGCGTGATTTTATGTTCCGAGATAGCGTGGGTATATCAAGAGAATATGAGCATCAGAGGCTAAATGCGCTTTCTGTAATAAAAAACGGCAAAGGCTCGCCATATGTAGTGGTTACTTGTATAGATGCCTTTTGTCAATACACCATACCGCCGTCTGTGTTTGCAAAGGCATCTATCACTTTGAAAAGTGAACTTCAGATTTCGCCTGAAGAGCTAGAGGAAAGTCTTATCTTAAACGGATATGAACGCTGTGAAAACGTGGAGGGTGCAGGCCAGTTTGCAAGGCGTGGCGGAATAGTTGATATATTCGTACCCGATGACGAAAATCCTATCAGAATTGAGTTTTGGGGCGACGAGATAGACTCTATCAACTATTTTGATCCCGAAACTCAGAGAAGAACCGACTATGTGGAAGAGGTGGTTATAACTCCGTCTAACGAGGTGCTAATAAGCGACTATGACGAGCTGGCAGAAAAGATAGAAAAACGTGCCAAGCTTTTGAGAGGAAAGTTTAGCGAAAAGGCAAAGACTACTCTTGAAAATCAAGCAAGCAGTATAAGAAGCGGAGTTTATCCTACATATAGCGATAAATTTATAACATATATTTACGAAAAGCCGGCCACTCTGCTGAACTATCTGAGAAGCACAGATATGGTGTTTATCTCTGAAAACTCAAAAGTGCGTGAACGTATGAGAGTTTACACCAAGATGCTCAATGAAAATATAAAGGACTATTTGGCAGATGGTACTTTGTGCAATGGACTTGATAAATTCGGAATTGATTATAACGAGTTCCTTGTGGGCATAAGCTCAAGAAAGACTGTTTTTCTTGATAACTTTACGCATGGCTCGTATGATTTGCCTATAAATACGCTTGCTAATTTCACAGCAAATCAGCTATCCAGATGGAGTGGTAGTTTGAAGGTGCTTTGTGAAGACCTCGAAAGCGTTGTGAGCAGAAAGGCTAGATGCGTGGTGCTTGCAGGCACCGAGAAAGCCGCTATAAATCTGGCTGATGATCTTAAAGAGAAAGGCTTTGATGCAAAATTTGTGCGTTCACCTGATGTGATATCAGATGGCGTAATATACGTATGCCCAGGTGTGCTGACAGCAGGAATGGAATATCCATCGGCAAACTTTGTGCTGATTACGCATGGACAGACCAATATCCAAACTAAAAAGAAATCTCTACACAGCAAAAATTCTAAAAACAGTAAGCAGATAGGTAGTTTGTCGGAGCTTAGCGTGGGCGACTATATTGTACACGTGGCTCATGGTATCGGAATCTATCAGGGAATACATAAGCTGGATGTTCAAGGAGTAGTCAAGGATTATATAAAAATAGTTTATGCTAAATCTGATGTGCTTTATGTGCCGGTCACACAGCTAGACCTTGTGTCTAAGTATATTGGTCCTAAAGAGAACAACACAGTGAGGTTGAACAGGCTTGGTGGCACAGAATGGCAGAAATCAAAATCACGAGTGAGAGCGGCTGTCAAAGAAATGGCAGGAGAGCTTACAAGACTTTATGCGGAGCGAATGAAAGCAGAGGGCTTTGCTTTTTCGGAGGATATGGAGTGGCAACACGACTTTGAGGCAAAGTTTGAATATAGCGAAACAGATGATCAGCTGAGATGTATAGATGAGATAAAGCACGATATGCAGAGGAAATCGCCGATGGACCGCTTACTGTGTGGTGATGTTGGATTTGGTAAGACCGAGGTGGCACTTAGAGCAGCTTTTAAATGTGTGACAGACTCTAAGCAGTGCGCTATACTGGTGCCTACCACGATATTGGCATGGCAACATTATCAGACAGTGCTGAGGAGATTTGAGGGATTCCCTGTTAAGGTGGAGCTTTTGTCACGTTTTCGCAGTGCATCAGAGCAGACTAAGATAATAGATGGACTAAAGCGAGGAAGCATTGATATCGTAATAGGCACTCATAGACTTGTGCAGGATGATATCAAATTCCGCGATCTTGGTCTTGTGATAATAGATGAAGAACAGCGATTTGGAGTGGCACAAAAGGAAAAGCTGAAGCAAATGCAGAAAAATGTGGACGTGCTTACGCTTTCTGCTACGCCGATACCTCGTACACTTAATATGGCTATGAGTGGCATAAGAGATATGTCGGTTATAGAAGAAGCACCGATGGACAGATATCCGGTGCAGACTTATGTAATGGAATATGACAAGGGTGTGATAGGTGAAGCCATCAGGCGAGAGCTTAGACGTGGTGGACAGGTGTTTTTCCTTCACAATGATGTTGGCACGATAGAACAGCGTGCATATCAGCTCTCTCAGCAGATTCCCGAAGCCAGAGTGGGCATAGGCCATGGCAAAATGAGCGAAAATGAGCTTTCGGAAGTATGGCGTAAGATGGTGGAGCAGGAGATAAACGTGCTTGTATGCACCACGATAATAGAAACAGGCGTGGACATACCAAACGCAAACACACTCATTATAGAAAAGGCTGATTGCTTTGGATTATCACAGCTACATCAGATAAGAGGCCGTGTGGGACGTTCTACAAGGCGTGCATATGCTTATCTCACTTTTTATAAAAACAAGGTTTTGACCGATATCGCAGAGAAAAGGCTTAGTGCTATCAGAGAATTTACTGAGTTTGGTTCGGGATTTAAGATAGCTATGCGTGATCTTGAGCTTCGTGGTGCAGGCAATGTGTTGGGTGCATCTCAGCATGGCCATATGGAAGATGTGGGATATGATATGTATCTCAAGCTGCTTAACGAAGCTCTCAGAGAAGAAAAGGGAGAAGAAAATGTAAGCGACGAGATAGATTGTCTGGTTGATCTGCACGTGCAGGCTCACATACCAAACGACTATATCGAGAGCAGTGGCACGAGAATAGATGTGTATAAGAGAATAGCAGATATTCGTAGTCAAGATGATGCTGATGATGTGGTGGATGAGCTTGTGGATAGATTTGGTGAACCGCCAAAATCTGTGATGGGACTTATATCAATCGCACTTATCAGAAACAGTGCGTCTTTGCTTGGAATAAGCGAAATCAGACAGGTTACTGATAGATTGATGCTGTATATAAAAGACATCAAGTGCAAGGCAGTGGAAAAAATAATGAGAGAAAATCGCACTCGCACACTGCTCAACGCCGGAAATAAGCCTTATCTTGCTGTAAAGCTTTTTGAGGGCGAAAAACCGATCGAAATTTTGAAAAAAATTTTGGAATAGACACAGAAAATTTGGAAAATTAGTAGACAAAACAAAAAAATGTGTGTATAATTATCCTATTCACGTGTTAAATATCTAATTAAGTGAAAGGAAGTAAGTAATAAAATGAAGAAAATAACAAAAATTGTGTCTGTAGTTTTGGCACTTTTAATGCTCGGCACCGTAGCCGGATGCTCAAATTCCAAAACTATTTCTTTAGGCACATCTATGGAAAATGCATGGGCTTATCGTTATCAGGATATCGAAGTGCCGATCGGCTTGTACTTAAACTACATGAGCATTGCATATCAGGATGCTTCAAGCAAATATGAAGGCGAGGGCATGACCGGCGATTCTAAAATTAAGGATAATGACGACAAGGAAGTAACAGTTTCTGAATACGTTAAGAGCGAAGCTAAGAGATACTGCATGGAATACATAGCATATCAGATGGACGCTAAAAACGTGGTAGAAGGCACAGACTATGCTTATACAGCAGAAGATGTAGACAAATACGTAGACGATTATTTCTCACAGATGGAGAGTATGTATGCTATGTATGGCTACACAGGCTATTCCAGAGATAGCATGTATTCATCTGTAGAGGGCATGGGCGTTTCTAAGCAATCTTACGATGCAAGCATTGCATACGAATACTACAAGGATGCTATCTTCAAGGGTTTATATGCTACAGGCGGTAAGCAGGAAGTTTCTAATGACGAGTTAGAAAAGTACTTTACAGAGAGCTATACTCACTATAGATATGTTTTTGCAAGCTACAAAACCACAGAGACAGTGGAGGGTGCTGACACAGACACAACCACTGAGGTGGATATCACAGACGAGCTTAAGAAAGAATATAAAGAAGTTTTTGAGGGTATCGCAAATAGCACAGAGTCTGCAGAGAGCTTTGGCAATGGCGTGCTCGATTATATGAAGAAATATGAGATCACATCTGATCCTACAGTGGCAAGAACAGAAAAGCTGGACAATTCTTCTGCTAATGAAGATGTTCTTGCAGCTGTGAAAGAGCTTGGCGATAACAAGGCAAAGGTTGTTGAAGCTGAAGACGGTATTTATGTAGTGTTCAAGGGCGACATCAAAGAGTATGTAGACTTCCTCACTATCGAGATGCCAACAATTGAAACAGAAACAACAGACGATACAGCTGACGAAACAGCAGATGCAACAGAGGATGCTGATACAGCTGATACAGAAGCTGATAGCGCTGAGACTGAGCCTGAGTATAAGCTTAATGAGGTTACAAGCGGTATGAACAGAGATACTCTTCTTTATGAATACAAGGATGAGGATTTCAAAACTTATACAGCTGATATAGTGGCTAAGATTGCCGGTGATGTTACATCAAACGACAAAGAGATTTCTAAGTATGATGTATCTATGTTTGCTGCTGAGTAATTTGATAGATTAAATAATGTTTATTCATAAAGTCGGAGTTATCAAATTACGATAATTCCGACTTTTACAAATGTGAGTTTCGTTTTGTCAGGTTTTTAAAGAACGAATGCGTTAAGGGTGATAAAAATGAAAAATAAATACAAGCTTTTGAGCCTTGTTATGGTGTTTACATTGGCGGTGGCGATCGCTTGTGTGCCGGCTATGGCATATCAGATGAGCAACATAGCTGCAAATGAGGACGAGCCAATTGAAGTAGTTGATTCGCAGATTGATCAACCGGTTGATAGTAGCGTCTATGAGCAATCCTCCGATTATGTGGATTCGCAGGTGGAATATAGCTCTACTGAGCCTATCGAATCAGACACGACGGTAGATTCATCGTATGTAGATTCATCATACGTAGATTCGTCTACTGACGTAGAATCAGAATATGAATCAGACGTGATAAGTTTGGATAGCAGTGAGCCTGCAGAACCTTCATTTGATGATGGTGGC
Organism: Clostridia bacterium; assembly: GCA_029098305.1. Classification (GTDB taxonomy): domain Bacteria; phylum Bacillota; class Clostridia; order Oscillospirales; family Acutalibacteraceae; genus JAEEHZ01. The sequence goes on along the minus strand of JAQXOB010000015.1, from coordinate 22,711 downwards.
GATGGTTATGTTGAAAGTATTGATTATGACTATAATTATAACCAAGGAACTTATCAGGAGGGTCAAAACAACGCATATTACTCTGAGGTTACACAGAACACACGAAGTGTAATTACCGGTGACACATGGTCTACAATCTCTCTCGACCTTGAGGAAGACAGTGAGACAGGTAGCGTTGTGGTGAAAAACACAGGAAAGGGCGATTTTAGCTTTATCAAAGAGAATGATAAAAAGTCTGATTCTTCGCTTTACTATTGGCTTGCAGGTGGCATTGCCTCTATCGTGGTTGGTTTGTGCGGAATATCCTTTGTTTTGGTTATGGCATATGACAAGAGCAGAAAGGCAAAGCTTGCAGCTGCTAAGGCAAGAAGATCCTTTAAACGTGGAGATACGGCGGATGTAGTTTTACCTGACGAAAACAATGACTAAAAATAAAATATTTTAACAAATTTTTCCCTATTTCGATAATTGTATCGAAATAGGGGCTTTTTTTTGCTGTTTATTGAGAAGCGCTTTTCAAAATTATACAAGGAGGGTAAAAAGTATTCTGGTATCAAAAAATGCTTCGGGGTTGAGCGAAAAGGAAATGCTGTTTTGCAGTTTGTATGTAACCACAGGCAGTGGAGCAAAGGCGGCTGCAAAGGCAGGGTATAAGAGAAACCCCGATATTGTGGCAGAGAAACTGCTTGGCAACTCTGAAATACTAGACCACATAGACAAAATAGCATCGTCACGAATGAGAACAGCTAAGGTGCGAATGATATGCGGGCTGGAAATGCTTGCTTTTGGTGGTATTGGTGATGCACTCAGATTGGTGCTTTCGGCTGACCCTGAGGATGTAAATCTGGATGAGCTGGACCTATGCAATGTGACAGAGTTTAAGAAAACTAAAGACGGCACCATAGAATGTAAGTTTGCGGATAGGGTGAAAGCTCTCGAAAAGCTGGGGGTTGTGTGTGAAGATAATTCGCAGGTTGCGATACCTTTTTATAAGGCGTTGGAACAAAGCTCACTGGCACTCAGAAAATCACAAGGTGATGATGAGTGAGCATGAATTTTAAAACATTCTCTCCAAAACAGCTTAGGGTGCTGTGCTGGTGGTGCAAGCAGAGCAAGGATCGAAACATGGATGCTATAATCTGCGACGGTGCTGTGCGAAGCGGTAAGACGATCTGCATGGGAATTTCTTTTATAGCGTGGAGCTTTTATGACTTTGAAAATATGAGCTTTGCGATATGCGGAAAGACGATTCGCTCGCTTAAGCGTAACGTGGTTACACCGCTTATGCCAATACTTGCTGAGCTTGGCTTTGAGTGTGAGTTTAAGGCGAGTGAAAATCTTATCATAATTCACAAGGATGGCAGAACCAATAGGTTTTTTCTCTTTGGCGGCAAGGACGAATCCTCGGCGGCTTTGATACAGGGTATGACCCTCGCAGGTGTTCTGTTTGACGAAGTGGCACTGATGCCTAGGTCTTTTGTGGAGCAAGCACTGGCAAGATGCTCGGTGGTGGGTTCTAAGTTTTGGTTCAACTGCAATCCCGAATACCCTCAGCATTGGTTTCACAATGAATGGATATTAAAGTGCAAAAGCAAAAACGCCTTGTATCTGCATTTTCGCATGGAGGATAATCCTTCCCTGACTCCAGAGCTTATAAGCAGATATAAGATGATGTATAGCGGAAGCTTTTATCAAAGATTTGTGGAGGGTAAGTGGGTAGCAGCCGAAGGCGCTGTGTATCCATTTATGGTTGAGGGTGCGTTTTGTGATGTGCCTGATGGAGTGTTCGATGAATATGCGGTTTCGTGCGACTATGGCACTGTCAATCCTGCATCGTTTGGACTATGGGGCAGGATGGGTGATGTGTGGTATCGTATCAAAGAATATTACTTTGCATCACGCAGTGAGGGTTATATGAAAACCGATGAGGAACATTATAAGGCACTGATGGAGCTTACAGACGGACTGAGAATTAGTAAGATAACTGTGGATCCATCGGCGGCAAGCTTTATTGAGGTGATAAAAAGGCATGGCGACTTTAATGTGATACCTGCAAAAAACAATGTGATAGACGGGATACGCATGACTGCAACCGCCCTAAAACAGGGCAAGATAAAGATATGCAACACCTGTGTGGATTCTATGCGTGAGTTTGGTCTTTATCGCTGGGACGGCAGTGGTAAAGACTCGCCCGTAAAAGAGAATGACCATGCAATGGATGATATCCGTTATTTTGTATCTACATTGCTTGGGAATAATGATGGCGGCTTTGTGGTCGCAAGTGTAAAAAGATAATATTGAGCTAAATTGCTCAGACGTGTTTTCAAAAAAATAATTAGGGGGCTACATAATTTTATGAAAGGAACGATATACAGCCTGTGTGTGACTGTGTCGTGTGGCTGATAGCGTATGGGTATCTTAGATAAGAGAAAAAAGAAAAAAAGAACCGTGGGCGGTGTGCAGACAGTTGCATCAAGGATGTTTAAACACCCGTTTTCGTTTATAAATGAGTATTCACCGCTTAGTCACTCCCAAATAAGGCTTTACGAGTCTATAAGAGAGGCTGTGCCGATTATAGATGCGGCTATCGAGAAGATAGTGAGGCTGACGTGCGATTTTTCTGTTAAGTGCGAAAATAGTAGGCTCGAAAAGGAGCTTAATCGCTTTCTTAATAATATGCCTGTGGGCGCAAGCAGTGTGGGTATTAAATCGTTTGTAAGTGCTTATCTGGATAGTATGCTTACCTATGGTACAGCTGTGGGCGAGATTGTTACTGATGATAGCGGAGATGTATTTGGACTATATAATGCTTATCTCGATGATGTTATGCTTGTTAGTGATGGTTCGCCAATGAGTATGGAAGTGTATGTGAAGGGAATGGGTGGTGCAGAGCCTGTGAGCAGACAAGATCTTGTATGCGTTACTGCGCTTAATCCTAAAAAAGGAAATGTGTATGGAACTTCGCTGATAGGCGGTTTGCCTTTTGTGTGCGATATACTCCTTAAGATATACAATACTATTGGAGTCAACTGGGAACGTGCCGGTAATGTACGTTATGCTATCACTTATCATCCTTCACCTGAAAATGAGAGAAATGCGGCATCAGATATAAGCAAAATTGCTGACGAATGGAGCAAGGCGATGTCTAAGGGTAGTGGAGTATCTGATTTTATCGCTGCCGGTGATGTTAGCATAAAGGTAATTGGCGCTGATGGCGAGGTATTGAGCAGCGAGGTGCCTGTGAGACAGATGCTGGAGCAGATTGTGGCAAAGCTATCTATACCTCCGTTTTTGTTGGGACTATCATGGTCTACCACGGAGAGAATGTCTTCACAGCAGGCAGACATTCTCACAAGCGAGCTAGAGTATTATCGCAGTTTGCTTACGCCTGTAATATCAAAAATATGCAGTGCTTACCTCATAAGCCGTGGCTATGTGCCGGAATTTGAAGTGCAATGGGGCAGTATCAATCTTCAGGATGAGGTGGAGCTTGCCAATGCAAGACATACCAACGCCCAGGCTAAGCTTTTGGAGATGAAGATAGACGGAGGTGTAGAAATTGAATAACAAAGAGAACATAGTGCCTTTTGGCACGCCGGACGAAACCGAGATAAAGCTTATAAACAAATATACAAGACGAGAATATAAAGCTGATGAGGTTTACACTTTTTCGGTGGTGCTGTGTGACAACGACATTGATAGAGATTTTGAACAGTTTTCGCCTGATGCAATAGAGAAGCTTGCACAAATGTTTGTGGGTAAAACCGGCATATGCGATCACAATCCTAAGGCTTCTAATCAGGTGGCTAGAATATATGAATGTTACGCAGAGGCTGTGGAGGGCGAGAGCAACCTGGTAGGTGAACCTCTGGTGCGACTAAAAGCAAAGGCATATATACCAAAGGATGGTAACGAAGAGCTGATAAACTCTATTGACAGCGGAATCAAAAAGGAAGTTAGCATAGGATGCAGTGCCTCAAAGAGATATTGCTCAATATGCGGTTGTGATGCGTCTTTTGGAGAGTGCAACCACATCAAAGGGAAAAATTATGACAAAAAGCTATGCTACCACATTATAGAAGAACCATACGATGCATACGAATGGTCTTTTGTGGCGGTGCCGGCACAGAGAAGTGCAGGCGTGATAAAATCATTTAGCTACGGAGGTAAAAAAGATATGCAGGAGATAATGAAAAGCCTTGCCAAAGGCGAGCAAATGAGCTTGACAGCAGACGAGGCACGCAGACTCCATGACAGTATTAAGTCTATGGAAAATAGCTATAAACTGGCTGAAGAATATAAAAAGGAGCTTGTGACACGTGCAGTGAAAGCGGCAGCTTGTGTGAATGATGAGCTATCTATGATAGTCGGCAAAACAGCCGAAAAGCTTGACATAAGCGAGTTAAAAAATCTGTGCGAATGCTTTGAAAAAAAGGCAAAAAGCGAGATTAAGCCTGTGCCACAGCTCTATAAAAATAAGGCTAAGAAAAACATTTTGGACAATTCAAAATATAGTATCTGATAGAAAGGAAGCTTTAAAATGAAAATTGATTATAAAGGAATTATGGAAAATATTGTAACCTTTAAGGAGTCGGGAACTGTGCAGAAGGGCGACTTTGTAAAGGTAAGTGATAATGATTCAGTGAGCAAATGCAACAGCGGTGATGCCTTTGATGGTATCGCTGTGAATGTAAGCAATGGTATTGTAGCTGTTAAGTTAAGCGGTTTTGAAAAGGTTGATGTGACATCTCAGCCAAGCTTTGGCAGAGGTTCGTTCTGTGTGAACTCTGATGGAAAGCTTGAGAGTGCAACATCAGGTGGTACAAGCTGTCTTGTGGTAAGCTATGATGCCGGCTCGTCACAGGCTGTAGTTTATTTTGGCTGATAATTTTATTGTAAATTTTTTAAAAGGAGATTAAGTTATGGGAAAATATGAGAATATAAATCTTGAAAAAGGTATGTATAAAATTGGTGGAAAGAGCTTTTCACAGGTTTTGGAGGAGCTTGATCCATCTGAAAACTACTGCGACACACCGCTTGAGGGCATGGATGCCTTTCAGCGTCAGTTGAAGCGATTTGATATTAAGGTATCGGGCAAGGGTGCAGACAAGGTAGAAAAATTCTTCCAGACCACCTCTTCGGCAGCACTATTCCCTGAATATATTTGTCGAGCTGTTAAAACAGGTATGGAATTTGAAAATGTGCTTCCAAGTATCTGTGCCGGTACTACTATGATAGACAGCATGGACTACAGAAGCATTGCATCCACTCCGACAGATGATGAAAAATCTCTTGCAGATGTGGCAGAGGGTGCAGTTATTCCGGAGACAGTGATACATACTCAGGAAAATCTTATCAAGCTTAGAAAAAGAGGCAGAATGCTTGTTAGCTCTTATGAGGCACTCAAGTTTCAGAGCTTAGACCTCTTTACAGTAACATTGAAGCAGATTGGTGCATATATCGGCAAGATGCTCTTAAACGATGCTGTGAATGTGCTTGTAAATGGTGACGGCAACAACAATGCTGCTGATGTTGTAAACGGTACCAGTGAATTGTCTTATGCAGATCTTCTCGACCTCTGGACAAGCATTGCTCCATACAAGCTAAACACAATCATTGCACCAACAGGTATGGTGAAATCTTTGCTTAGCCTCACAGAGATGAAAGACGCTAATGCAGGGCTAAACTTCCATGCTACAGGCGAGCTTATCACTCCGCTTGGCGCAAAGCTTATTCATGTGCCTGATATGACTGCTGATAAGATAATCGGTCTTGACAGCAACTATGCTCTTGAGATGGTGCAGGCAGGCGACGTGATCACAGAGTATGATAAGCTTATCGATAGACAGCTTGAGAGAGCTTCTATTAGCTGTATTGCCGGCTTTGCTAAGGTGTTTAAGGATGCATCTAAAATTTTGAGCTATTGATGGGAGGCTCTGCCTTGAATATTAAGCTAAGCAATATTTTGAGCAGATTTTCGGTGCTTGCCGATATAGATGAAGGTGACAGAGAGAAATGGCAACCTATATGTCTAAAATCCATGCGACAGATAAAGGCAATGCTGAAATCTGCAGATCTAAACTCTGAAGACACTGTGAGAGTAGAAGATGCTTGTGCAATGCTTGCATTTTACAACTATGTGATGCTAATGTGCATAAGAGAGGATAAAAGCTTCTCGGCAGGTGATGTGAGTATCACAAAGAATGACAATGCCTGCAAGTTTGCATATGATATGTGGATAGAGGCCAAGGCGTCTATCAGCGATCTTTTGGATGAGGGCAGGTTTTCTTTTCGCAGTGTGAGGTATGATGGCTGATGAGTGTAACAAAAAATAGAATTCAGCGTAATTTTGAAAAATATGGCACAACTGTGCAGGTTAGTTATAATGGTGAGAAATATGAGAGCAAGGCTTTTATTTCTCCTTTAAGATATAAAAACAGAGTATATATTGACAACGCATATCTTGAGGCAGGTATTGCAGATGGCGGACGCTACACTTATGTAGGTCCGCCTGACCTCAGGCTGGATAAGATGGATACATCTGCCGTGGTGACTATTGATAGCGAAGAATATTGTATTCGTAAGGCAGAGATATATCTTAGTGGCGATGAGCCTTTGTATGTGTGGGCAATTTTGAGCAAAAAGGACGGCGGTGACAGCAATGGCAATTTTTACGGATAAGGCAGATGTTCTGCTTAATACGTTGAGGGATAATCCAAGATTAAGCAAGATAGAGTTTAATCAGGCTATGCTTACTCACAGAGTTAAAAGACCTGTGAGCAAGAAAATATGCACTGTGGGCATAAAAGATACGTTTATTCAGTCGGATCTATACTCCTATGAAACATTTTTGCTTAAAATATATACTCCTGTGAATGCAGGCGGAAATGAATGTCAGTCTGTTGCCGGTGAGATAGGCGAATGTCTGTTAAAAAATGTTTCGGGGTTGATAAGCATAGCCTCCGGCAGTGTGCAATATGATGCAGACGCACTTGCTTTTACTTGCGAAATGACGGTGAAGTGTAAGATCAGCGAGGTTATAGATAATATATATGAAGACGAAGAAGTAAGCGTGACGGTGTTTATAGATGGAAAGTCTTTTGACGCCAGATATATAAACTCGTATGAAAACAATAATTTTAAGCCCCTGTATCAGCTGTGGAGCAATGAGCCGGTGAATTTTTATCCCAATATGCAGTTGCACGTGATAGAGATAAAGAGCTTTCCTATTGATGTAATTGATAATATAGATGACCTAAATAATTTTACTCTGGGATTTGATGACGTAATATACACAGGGTGTCATGTCACAGATATTAAGTATGATTTGGCACGCAGGCGAGTGGATGATATACAGATATATGCAAAAGGAAAGCAGGTGGTGTGCGGATGAATACATATTTGATGAGATTTGGCGAATTTGAGATGCCATACAACCCTGAGAGCATCAGTGTAAATAAAAGTGTAAATAAAGAAACTAGCGATGATGAATACAACACAATTGTGGGCAAAGGAAAGCTCTTTGGGAGTGATTGTGGCAGACTTGCAGCCGAGCTGGATAGATTGTTGCGAGATGACAGAGCTAATGTGCTTTGTGTGCCGGAGCTTGGTAGCTTTTGGGCTAAGCTAATCAAGCTGGATTACACTGTATCAATATCACCTGATATCATAGAATACAGCTTTGAGTTTAAAAAACAGAATAATGTGGAAAACGGTAGAGCAGATGTGTATTGCGTGACAGAGGATGAGAATTTGTGGCATTTTTGCGAAAGGACTGGATGTGATATGACTCAAATCGTCCTTGCAAATCAGGGTAACCTAAAATCTTATATGCTCCATGCAGGTGACAAAATATTATTGAGAAGAAGCACACCACAGGAGGACACAGAATGATAGACAACGGAAATTATGCGGAAAAATTAAGAAAAGCTGTGTATAACTGTATCGCAATACGAAAAGGCTCGTTTGCATTTAATCCACAGATTGGCAGCAGACTAACAGAAGTGAAAATGCTTTCAGATAATTTTGAAAAAGAATGTGAACAGGTGGTCAGAGAGGCTATTATGCAGTGCAGTGATGCAGAATACGAGGGTATCAATATAGAAACAGATGGCGAGTATTCTTTTTGTGTGAGTGTGCGATATAGATATATGGGAAAAATATATGAAACGGAGAAGATTTGTATAAATGGATAGTTATTCGGAAATTTTGAGCAGAATGAAAGAAAATTTTGCCCTGAAAGCAGGCTATGTGCCATCTGATGCATCTGATTGTGGTTTAAGACTACAGACATATGCAAGCGAAATTTTTGAGGCATATTTGTATGCAGAGTGGCTAAAAAAGCAGATGTTCATACAATCGGCAGACGGTGAATCACTGGATAAGCACGCCAGTGCATATGGACTTACACGCTTGGAAGGCACAAAGGCCACAGGAAGAGTGGTGTTTTCGCTTACGGAGACTTTGGAAACAGATGTTATTATCCCTGCCGGAACACAGCTAATAAGCAAAGATGGATTAAACTACTACACCGATGCCACAGTTAAGATAAGCTCAGGTGAACAATCAGTAAGAGCAGATGTAACAGCAGAAGAATGTGGAGCAGGATATAACTGTGGAGAAGATGATATAGAGCAGATAGGTAAAAACGAGATACAGGTTGTTGGTGTTGCTATGCGCAATATTGTAACAGTAACAAGCGCAGAAGTTGGCGGAGGCACAGACACAGAGCAAGATGAATTTTTGAGACAAAGATTATTAAATAAAATAAGATATCCTTCTACCGGTGCAAACATAGGCTACTACAGAGATCTTTTATCTAATGTTGATGGTGTTCGCTCTGTTAATTTTTTGCTTAATGAAGATCACAAAAGTGTGGTGTATGCATTTTTAGGAGGCAACGGAACTGTTGTGTCTTCGCAGACAGTGACACAAGCACAAGATGTTCTAAACGAGCTTGGTCAGGTGGGTGTAGACATAATTGCAGCGGCGGCTGTAGCAGAGCCTGTGAATATCAGTATAGGTATTAGTGTGGGTGCAGGTTATGATTTTAACCGTATTCAGGACGAATGTGAACTTGTATTGCTAAATTATCTGTCTACAAGAAGCGTTGGCGAAAAAATTACATCTGATTTAGTAAAAAATGCACTTTGCGGTATCGAAGGGATTGATAAAGTAACCGTAAAAAACAGCACTGAGTTTCCGGTTATAAGTCATAATCAGCTTATCACACCGGGCGTTATTACTGTGAGCAAGGCTTTGCTTTAAGAAAGTGTGATTGATATGAATAGTTATGGAGAAAGAATGATCACTGCACTCGAAAGCGCAGAAATGACGAATATATCTGAGAATACTAAGCTATATGCTGAGATTTATGCTTGCTCTTATGAAACGGGTTTGTTAAGAGGCTTTCTCAGCAATTTGTATAGAGAGCTTTTTATAGATACAGCGGAGTATGACGGACTTATCAAGCGTGAGCAAATTATAGGTGGTGTGAGACCAACCCTTACTACTGAGCAAAGACGTCAGTTATTAAAAGATAGATTAACTCTTAAATGCAAGTGTATTAATAGATCAAATTTGTCGCAAATCTTTCAAAAACTGGGATGCTCTGCATACTGTACCATAGATAATCTTGTTGATTTCAAGATGGAAATAAATATTTATGATTATCACACACCGCAGGAAAGCGAAATTATTGAAAGACAGATATTAGGGCTTTTTCCTGTGGGATATGATATTAGCTTTGTGTATGGATGATGATAGCAAAGGAGAGATAATATGATTATAGATTTTGAGGTTTATGACCTGGAGATAATATGCTGTGAGTTGCCTGAGCTTGTGGATGATAGCACGAACTACATAAAAGCACGCTTTGTTTTTGAAGGCTCTATATGGGATGATGCTTGCTCAAAATCGGCTGTGTTTAAAACAGAAGATAGGGCATATCGCATTGAGCTGGAAAACAATGAATGTTATATTCCAACACAAGTGTTAAAAGAAGAAAAATTTGTTGTTGGTGTTTGTGGCGAAAGAATAGACGGTGAGCTTTACAAGAGTTTTTATTCTAAAGAATGTGATGTGCCTACAGTTCCAAGCTGTTTTTCTTATCAGTTTAATGAACAAATGAACACTCCTGACTCTTTAGAAAGAATCAAGCGTATGGAAGATGTTATGTCTGATCTGATGGAAAATATAAAGGATATATCTAATATCAAGGTACTGACCAATATGAGTGAACTGGAAAACGATATGGATTATGTGGATTTTGGTATGCTTGGGGATTATATATCACGCTATGTCAAGCCTCGATATGAGGTTGTAATAGGAAATTCACCGACTATTGTTATTAAACCAAATTACAACTTTGTGGTGAAGCCTTATAATGCAGAGGCGACTGCTACAGTGGGAGAAAATCTGGGTATTGTATTTGTAGAAACAGACAAGTTTTATCTACATTTTAATGAAAACTACGGAGTGGTAAAGGAATATGCGTTTACATATAATGGCGATAGCTGGTTATTGTATGGCGATCCACAGAACCTTAATGACTGCGGTGTATCCTTTAGTGGCACTGCACAAGTTGGTGATGTGATTACTATTATGCTAAAAGATACGGTGTCTTATGTTGGCTTAAATATAAATGACCGTGAATTTGACTGTGGCAGTGAAGCAAGAGTCAGCTTCAGGGCGTCAAGAGCATGTAGTGTGGGCGTGAACAGCTATTTGCTCTGGCATGGAGATGACATTGTTAACGGAATTTTTGATCCGCAGGCAGATAAGATATATGAGATTTATCTTAGAAATAATGGTATGCGTATAGTAGCAGAGGTTACAGCATTATAAAACAAGGGCTGTTGCACTAGAGGCAATTTGCACAATTTGCGCCTCCCTCTGATGAGGGAGGTGGCAAAACGAAGTTTTGACGGAGGGAGAGAAAAGATAAAAATTCTGCAAAAAGCAGTTTTTTCTCTCCCTCAGTCTCGTTTCACTCGACAGCTCCCTCGTCAGAGGGAGCTGATTTTGATAACAACCTCGTTTATTTGTGCATATTAACCTTAATGCGACAGTTCCATCTTTAATTTTATGGAGAAATTTATGACAGAATTTAGAGATGGTAAATATTTTGTCAGGAAAACTATTGTATATTACGATGAACCAATATGTGTAGAAAAGGGTTTATTTGATACATTCGAGCCGATTACTACGCAAAGTATAAATTATAAAAATTGGAGAACAACACTTGATTTACACACTTGTATTGAGTGTCTATCAAAGCATGGTCAAATCTATCAAAATGCTGAAATAGTTAATTCTGAACCGCCGTTGCATAATAATTGTAGGTGTGTTATTATACCAATGAAGTCAATTGAAGCGGGCAATGCCACCAAAGACGAGAAAGACGGAGCCGATTATTGGCTTTAATATTTTGGTAAATTGCCGGAATATTATGTTACAAAAGAGGAATTAATCGAATCTGGATGGAAAGATGGTAGGAAACCATCAAAATTTGCTCCGGGAAAAATGTATTCAAAAGGGGTTTATAAAAATTCTAATGGACACCTGCCTGATGCACCCGGCAGAATATGGTATGAAGCAGATATAAATTATTATGAAGGAAGAAGAAACAAGCACAGAATTTTGTGGTCCAATGACGGATTGATTTTTGTTACATACGACCATTATGAAACATTTTATGAAATTATATAAGGAGACTGCTATGGAAGAAAAGAAAGTAATTATATTAGATTTAACAGATTGCAAATATTTAAGAGAATTGCATGAACGAATCAGAGTGGCATTTGATTTTCCTGGGTGGTATGGAGCTAATATAAGTGCATTTGATGATCTTATGTCAACAGAATGTGATGCGGATGAACTGATAATCAAGGGTTATAGTACGCTGTCAGATGAGTTAAAAAAATATTTTTTGAAGTTGATAGTAATCTTGGATAAAGTTGTGGAAGAAAGAAAGTATTATAATAGTTTATATAATCACATAAATTTATTTTCTTACAGAATTGAGAGTTAGACCCAAAATCTGATTTTTTGAAATTAGGTGATTGCTATGGAAGAAAAGAAAGTAATTATATTAGATTTAACAGGTTGCAAATATTTAAGAGAATTGCATGAACGAATCAGAGTGGCATTTGATTTTCCTGAATGGTATGGAGCGAATTGGGATGCATTCTGGGATTTGTTATGGAGTGAGTGTGATGCTGATGAAGTTTTGATTATTGGAGAATACACGATGTCTGAAGAGTTTAATATGCAACTTGAGAATATGCATAAAATGTTAGACGAGCTTGTTAAAGAAAGAGCTGAAGATAGTAGTATCTACGATGATATTAAACCTTTTTCTTATAGAATTGAGAGCTAATAAAGTAGTTTGATTTTCGTTACATAGATACAAAAGAGGGGCTATAGCTTATCCGTTTTTCGGATTTGCTATAGCTCCCTTTTTTTGTGTTTATATTAATTTGTAATTTTTTTAAATTGGCTTATATCAATGTGAAATACGTTTTCGCCAAGCTTCTCTTTGAGAAATATTCCTGCAAGCTTTCTGAAGCTTTCTTCTGTGTCGCTCACATAGTATTCGGTTTTGCCCGGCACTCCTGATGAGTTGAGCAGGTCATGCTCTCGCAGATAATCAGCACAATGGTAGGCGGTGGCAGAGCCAGAGTCGATCAGCTTAACCTCCATGCCCAAATATTCACCTATTATAGCTTTGATTATAGGATAATGCGTGCATCCTAATATCACAGTGTCTGCACCGAGGAATTTTATGTTTTTGAGATAATGCTCTACAGTGAGTTTAGTAATCTCATTGTCCTTGTTTGTAAAGCCGTTTTCTACAAGTGGCACAAACAGTGGACAATCCTGCACGATAACCTCTATATCAGGGTTGATTGTTTTTATTTCACGCTCGTAGCTGCCGCTTCTTATCGTGGCAGATGTACCCAAAACAGCAATTTTTCCGTTTTTGGTGTAAGACACAGCTTTTGTAGCGGTTGGTTTGAGCACACCGGTGTAAAATACATCGAGATCACTTTCAAGCTCTGTAGCCACAGAACTTACAGTGCCACAGGCGGCAATGATTGCCTTCACATTTTTTGATTTTAAAAATGAGGCATCCTGATAGGCGTATTTTTTTATGGTTTCGTTGCTTCGGTTGCCATAAGGCACTCTGCCGGTATCTCCAAAATATATTATATTTTCATTAGGCAAAATTTTGCGAAGCTTTTTCACGCAGGTGAGTCCTCCAAGCCCCGAATCAAAAACACCTATTGGCATATCCCTCATAATGCATTTGTCCTTTGCTGTGTATTTGAATAGTCGCAGAATGATATTTAGGTATATACATCCTGCGACATCCTTTTTTTGTGTATAATAATTTTATCTTACGTTGCCTACTGTTCTAGGATAAAGCAACACATCTCTGATGTTGCTTACACCGGTTACATACATTATCATTCTTTCAAGTCCTAGGCCAAATCCACTGTGTGGCACAGAGCCAAAACGACGAAGGTCAATATAATCGTTGTAATCTTCCACAGACATACCACGCTTTTGCATAGCATCAAGTAGCTTGTCAAGATTAGCTTCTCTCTCGCTACAGCCGATGATTTCGCCTACTCCCGGAACTAGAAGGTCGGTGGCAGCTACTGTTTTGCCGTCATCGTTCTGCTTCATATAGAATGACTTGATCTCCTTAGGATAGTTAATAACAAACACAGGCTTCTTGAACACCTGATCAGTGATGTATTTTTCATGCTCTGTTTGCAGGTCACAGCCCCACTCTACCGGATATGCAAAGTCAACATCTGCATTCTTTAAGATTTCTATTGCCTTTGTGTATTCCAAAATCTCAAAATCGCTGTTCATAACATTGTTGAGCTTTTCGATAAGTCCGCTTTCAAAGTGCTTTTCAAAGAACTCAATCTCAGCAGGGCATTTGGTGAGGACTTCTTTGATGATATGTTTTATCATTTCTTCAGCTACGGCAATAATATCAGGCAATTCTGCAAAAGCAACCTCAGGCTCGATATGCCAGAACTCAGCCACGTGGCGTGGTGTGTTACTGTTTTCTGCACGGAAGGTAGGGCCGAAGGTATAAATCTTACCAAATGCCATTGCGGCAACCTCACCCTCTAGCTGACCTGATACAGAAAGTCCTGCCTTTTTGCCGAAGAAGTCATCTTCATAATATTCCTGCTCATTTTTATATTTATCAGAATAACCAATAGTAGTTACCTTGAACATTTCGCCAGCACCTTCACAGTCACTGCCTGTGATGATTGGTGTGTGAATATACACATAATGGTTAGATTGGAAATAATCGTGAATAGCCTGAGAAACCACACTTCTAACTCTGAAAACAGCATTAAATGTGTTTGTTCTCACACGAAGATGAGGCATAGTGCGTAAAAACTCCAATGTGTGGCGTTTCTTTTGGAGAGGATAGTCAAGAGGACATTCACCAAGAACAGATATCTCCTCAGCATTGATCTCTACGTTGTCACCCTTAAACGCTTTTACCACAGTGCCTGTGATTTTGAGGCTTGTGCCTAAACGCATAAAATCAGATACTTCGCTGATTTTCTCCTTATCAATAACCACCTGCATATGTTTTAGTGATGTGCCATCGTTTATCTCAAGAAATGCCATGTTTTTAGAATCACGAGAGGTGCGTACCCATCCGCAGATAGTTACGCTTTTTTCGAGCATCTCTTTGTTATTCATAATATCAATAATATCAATATGTTTCATACTGACACCTTTACAGCGCAAGCGATATCATATGCGATTTGCGCCGGTCCTTTCTTTTATTAAAGATGTGCGATAAACATCGCAAAAAACAACACATATATTATATCCTCTAATAATTGTATTGTAAAGTAATTTTTTCCTTTATTTAATATTTTAAACATTAATATGTAATTTACAATGTCAAATAAAAGTAATGTAAAACTTGTAATTTGAAAAAGGTAATGGTATAATGTAAAATGTATAAAATTGGGGAGGTAAAAATATGCAAGCAAAAGTTACCCTGCTCTGCCATACGCCTGAACCGGAGGTTACTATCGCAAGTGCCGCAAAGCTTTGCTACAGTGCATCGGGCATAGACGAGCTTAAAAGTGGGCTTAATCAGGAGAAGTCTGCATCTTTTGTGGAGATGTTGGCGTCATTTGGTCATGAAAGCCCGCTGGAGCATATCACATTCACTTTTGGAATAGAGAACGTATCTCGTGCATTGTTAGCACAAATTACACGTCATCGCATCGCAAGCTACAGCGTGCAGAGCCAGCGATACGTAAAAGAATTCGATTTTGAGTATGTTTGCCCTCCCGAAATAGAGAAAAACCCTATAGCTAAAGCAGAGTTCCTCAAAGCTATGGAGGAGGACAGAGAGCATTATCTCAGCCTCACCGATATTCTTATGGAACAGCATATAAAAGAGCTCACAGCGTCAGGTATGAGCCACGAAGAAGCCTCAAAAAAGGCAGAAAAGCTTGCCATAGAGGATGCTCGATTTGTATTGCCTAATGCTTGCACCACTAAAATAATATGCACATTTAATGCAAGAAGTTTACTAAACTTTTTCTCCCATCGTTGTTGCACACGTGCGCAGTGGGAGATAAGAGATGTTGCCAATGAGATGCTTAGGCTCTGCAAAGAGGTGGCTCCATCGGTGTTTAAGAGTGCCGGACCATCCTGCATGAGAGGAAAATGTCCGGAGGGCAAGATGAGCTGTGGCAAAATCAATCAAATGCGAGAAATGTATAAGTAAGGATGAGTGAGATAACATGAGTGGCAGACTTATAGTTATAGATGGTCTCGATGGCAGTGGCAAAGCCACCCAAAGTCAGATTTTGTGTGATTATCTCAACGAGAAGGGTATAAAAGCAAAGAAAATTTCTTTTCCAAACTATGGTAGCAAGGGTTGCACCCTGGTGGAAATGTATCTTAATGGAGAAATCAGCGAAAACGCAGAAGACATAAACGGCTACGCCGCTAGCACATTCTATGCAGCAGATCGTTATACCAGCTTTATAAAAGAATGGAAAAAGGACTATGACGAAGGAACAGTAATTGTGCTTGACAGATACACCACATCTAATGCGGTGCATCAAATGTCTAAGCTTGCAAGGGAAGATTGGGATAGCTTTTTAGGCTGGTTGTTTGATTTTGAATACGAAAAGCTAGGCATACCAAAGCCTTTTGAAGTGATCTATCTTGATATGAAGCCTGAGGTATCACAAAAACTGCTCAGCACTCGATATCATGGTGACGAAAGCAAAAAGGATATTCACGAAAAAAACCTTTCCTACATCAATTCATGTCGACCTGCGGCACTTTATGCAGCCAAAAAATATGACTGGCAGGTTATAGAATGTGACGATGGCACAAATGCCCTTTCTATAGATGAAATCTCGTTAAAAATCAGAGAATACGTCAATAATAAACTATAAAGGAGATTATGTTTTATGGTATATATTTTTCTGGCAAACGGATTTGAAGAAGTTGAAGCATTGGCTCCGCTCGATATCTTACGCAGAGCAGAGATAGATGTCAAAACAGTGGCAGTCGGTGCAAAAAAGATTGTCGGTTCACATGGCATAGAAATAGTGACAGATATCCATGAAAGCGAAGTCACCACTGATGATATGGAGTGTGTGATTTTACCGGGCGGTATGCCGGGTACACTCAATCTTGAAAAATCACCCATAGTTACCCAGAGCATCAGATATTGCTCTGAAAATAATCTTCCGATATGTGCCATATGTGCCGCACCATCAATATTAGGCCATATGAATTTACTTAAAGGTAAGAAGGCGATATGCTTCCCAGGTTTTGAAAAAGAGCTTTACGATGCAGTGCTAAGTGAAGACCATGTGTGTGTGGATGGCAACATCATCACAGCCAAAGGTGCAGGAGTTGCACTGGAGTTTGGTTTGGAAATCACTGCCATGCTAAAAAATAGAGAAGAATCAGACAAAATCAGAAAGGCAATTCAGATGAAATAATTTGTCTGCCCTTGCTGAATAAACAGAAAAGGAAAAAGCGGGAAACTGCTGGAAAAAAACTATGAATGAAAATAATTATCCAAATGACGAGGAGCTTGAACAACAGCTAGAAGAAAATCGTCGCAGAAAAATAGAAAATTTTAAAATAAGCTTCGGTGATGACTTTTTCGGAAACACTGTAACTGAGGATGATACCGTTAAAGAGTTCAGGACTTCTGATGCAAAGCCTGAGAAAAAAGAGGAGGAAAACTCTCTTTTCTCAGAGTCAATCGAGTTTATGTCAGAAGCACCATCAGACACAGTTGAAACGAACAAAGAAGAAATAGTAAGCCACAGCACAGTGGGCGTGAATCATCAATATACTGAGGAAGAATTGCGCCTGCTCAAAAAGAAGAAAAAAGCTGCTCTCAAAGCCGAAAAAAATCGCAAACGTATGAAGTCGAAGAAAAACAAACACATCTTCACTTTGATGAGGGTTTTGCTTGTGGTGGTGCTTGGTCTTTCTATAGGAAGATTTGGGATAATCGGTGCAAAGGATTTTCTGGCTATTGAGCGTACAAGCACCGATATAGTTACCGTAAACATACCCAAAAAACCAGATGCAAAGCAAGTAGCTGAAATTTTGGAGAAAGCCGGCGTTATTGACGATTCATTTTTTTTCACACAGTATGCAAAAATAACAAATGCTGATAAAGGTTTTAGACAAGGTGTGTTTGAGATAGTCAAAAACAAGGATTATGAGGCTATTATCAACTTTTTGCAGAGCAATGCCAACCGTAAAGATATTGTAACTATACAGTTTTCTGAGGGTATGAGCGTAGAGTCTATCGCAAAGAAGCTTTCTGAAGAGGAAGTGTGCGATTATGATGAGTTCTTGGAGCTTTGCAAGAGTGATAAGTTTGATAGTGACTATGATTTTCTTGCACAGGTAGACCCTAATAAGCGTTATTATAAGTTGGAAGGCTATCTCTTCCCAGATACTTATGATTTTTATAAGGGCGAACCAGCCGAGGACAGCATCAGCCGTTTCCTTGCAAACTTTAAGAACAAATGTATCAACGAAAAGAAGAAGATAAGTGGATATGACAAGCGTGTGAATATAAGAAAACGTGCACAGCTTCAAGATTTCACTCTGGATGATATAATCACACTTGCTTCTATTATTCAAAAAGAATCTGCCGATGATAATGATATGCTTTATGTATCATCTGTATTCCATAACAGATTGGATACTATCGAAAACGGTGGATATAGCGTCTATGATGAGTATAATCTTTCATTGTTGCAGTCTGAGGCAGTTTATTATTATATGGAAACATTGCCCGAAGGACTTCACCGTTATTTTAACACAGATGAAAACGCAGGATTGCCGGGTGGTGCAATATGCAGTCCGGGTATGTCTGCCATAGAGGCTGCACTCAATCCTAAGGATACTGATTATTATTACTTCTGCCACAAATCTGCCACAGAAGACGAGGCAGCAGAGTCATATTATGCCAGCACCTTGGATCAGCATAATTATAATCTTACTTTAATAGAGGAAGAATAACAGAAAGGAAACAGAAATCTGAATTTTTGTTTTGCTAATATAATATATGGAAAATACAAATAAAAAAATAGAGCTTTTGTCGCCGGCAGGCGAATATGAAAGCCTGCTGTCTGCGCTTAGATTTGGTGCAGATGCGGTTTATGTGGCGGGCAAAAGATTTGGTATGCGCACTTCGTCAAAAAACTTTGATGAAGAAACCATGCAAAAAGCTGTGAACGACGTGCATACGGCCGGTAAAAAGCTTTATGTCACCTGCAACACAGTGCCTACCACCGAAGAAATAACCCAGATGCCCGAATATCTGGAATTTCTCGATAACATCGGCGTGGATGCTCTGATAATTGCAGATCTTGGTGTGCTGTCGCTTGCAAAACGATATGCGCCTCATACAGAGATTCATATCTCCACTCAGGCAGGAATAGTCAATCATGAGAGTGCTAAGATGTTTTATGATCTGGGTGCAACTCGTGTGGTGCTTGCCAGAGAGCTTTCGTTTGATGATATAGCACAGCTTCGTGCCAAAATTCCAAAGGAACTTGAAATAGAGGCGTTTGTGCATGGCGCTATGTGTGTTTCTTTTTCGGGCAGATGCTTGATATCGCATTATATGACCGGACGTGATGCCAACCGTGGCGATTGCGCACAGCCTTGCAGATGGAAATATCATCTTTATGAAGAAAACAGAGAGGGTCAGTTTTTTCCGGTGGAGGAGGACGACCACGGCACATTCCTTTATAATTCCAGAGATATGTGCATGATAGACTATATCCCACAGCTAATAGATGTGGGTATTGATAGCCTCAAAATAGAAGGCAGAGCAAAGTCATCCTATTATTCGGCTGTTACCACCAATGCTTATAGGCACGCTATTGATGATTACCTCAGAGATGGTGAAAACTATAAGCTTCAACCATGGATAAAAGAAGAGCTTGACAAGATAAGTCACCGCGAGTATTCCACAGGCTTTTATCTCGGCACAGAGCCTGGGCAGGTGCTTAGCAATGGTGGTTATATACGCAACTATTCTGTGGTAGCTATAGGCGACGGCACCAAGGATGGCATAGCGAATATCACACAAAAAAATAAATTTTGTGTGGGCGATGAGCTGGATGTTCTTCCGCCATCAGGTGTACCTTTTAAAATAAATGTGAAAGAGCTTATTAATCAGCGTGGCGAGAGCGTGGAGTCTGCTCCTCATGCTATGGAACAGCTCAAAATGCCAACTGATGTAGATATTCCGGAGGGAGCTCTTCTCAGAAAGGCACTAGATAATTAACATAACAGATAATTAAATTCAAAGGGGTTAGAATAAATCAATGAAATGGACAGGACTTAACGAATTAAGAGAAAAATATCTCTCATTTTTTGAGAGCAAGGGCCATTTGCGCTTGCCTAGCTTTCCGCTTATACCAAAGGATGACAACAGCTTGTTGCTCATAAACTCCGGTATGGCACCTATGAAAAAATATTTTACAGGCGAAGTTACACCACCAAGAAAGCGTGTTACCACTTGCCAAAAGTGCATACGTACACCTGATATTGAGCGTGTGGGTATCACAGCACGCCACGGCACTTATTTTGAGATGCTTGGAAACTTCTCTTTTGGCGACTATTTTAAGCATGAGGCAACAGCATGGGCATGGGAGTTCTTCACAAAAGTGCTTGAGATGCCAGAAGAACTGCTATATTGCTCAATATATGAAAAAGATGACGAAGCTTTTGATATATGGACTAAAGAAGTTGGCGTAGACCCATCTCATATAGTAAGACTTGGCAAAGAAGACAACTTCTGGGAGCATGGCAGTGGCCCATGCGGACCTTGCTCTGAAATCTATTTTGATAGAGGAGTAGAAAAGGGCTGTGGCTCACCTAATTGTTCAGTTGGTTGTGATTGTGATAGATTTGTTGAGGTTTGGAACCTTGTTTTCACACAGTTTGAAAATGACGGCAAGGGCAATTATTCTAATCTCGATCATCCTAATATCGACACAGGTATGGGACTAGAGCGTCTAGCTTGCGTTATGCAGGGCGTAGACAACCTTTTCCTTGTAGACACCGTTCAGAATATTATGAAAAAGGTGAGTGAGCTAAGCGGTGTAAACTATGGCGACAATGATAAAAACGATATATCACTTCGTGTTATCACCGACCATATCAGAAGCACCACATTTATGATAGGCGATGGTGTTATGCCATCAAACGAGGGCAGAGGCTATGTGCTTAGAAGATTGCTCAGACGTGCCGCACGTCATGGCAGAATGATCGGTATAAACGAGCCTTTCCTATATAAGATTTGTGAAACAGTTATTAGCGAGAACAAGTCAGCATATCCAGAGCTGGAAGAAAAGAAACAGCTTATTACAAAGCTTATCAAGGTAGAGGAAGAGAGCTTCTGCAAGACTATAGAGCAGGGCATGAAGATGCTTGGCGATATCATGAGCAAGGATATCAAGGTGCTTTCCGGTGAAGATGCATTTAAGCTCAATGATACTTATGGCTTCCCAATCGACCTCACCAGAGAAATACTCGCAGAGAAAAATATAGATGTAGATATAGATGGCTTCAACGAGCTATTGGCTCAGCAGAAGAAGCGTGCAAGAGACGCTCGTAAAAACGCCGGAGCAGATGCATGGATAAGCGACAGCGCAGACTTGTCTGCACTCACAGCCACAGTGTTTAAGGGCTATGAGATGATGGAAAACGACGCCAAGATAATAGGAATTATTAAAGACGGCGAGCTTGCAGACAACGCTTTTGAGGGAGATAGCGTTGTTATCATCACAGACGAAACCTCTTTCTATGCAGAGAGTGGTGGACAGATAGGCGATAGCGGTGATATTTGCAGTGAAAACGGCTGTGCAAGAGTAGAAACCACAGTTAAAAATCCATCAGGCATATTTATGCACAGTGCAAAGGTATCTAGCGGAGTTCTCACAGTGGGCGATAGCGTTCATTGCGCTGTGGACAAGACAAGACGTGAAAGCATAATGAGAAATCACACAGCAGGTCACCTTTTGCAGGCAGCTTTGAGAAATATTCTTGGCGACCATGTAGAACAGGCTGGTCAGCTTGTGGATGAACACAGAGTAAGATTCGATTTCACTCATTTCTCAGCACTTACCAAAGAAGAGCTTAAAAAAGCTGAAGATATAGTAAACGAGCAGATTTTCAACGCTATCGAAACAGATGTGCGTGAAATGCCGATAGATGAAGCCAAAAAAATGGGTGCTATGGCATTGTTTGGCGAGAAGTACGGAGATGTGGTTCGAGTAGTAAACATTCCGGGATTCTCTATCGAGCTATGTGGTGGTACTCATGCAAAGAACACAGCCCACCTAGGATTGTTCAAGATTTTGTCTGAATCATCAGTAGCAGCCGGTGTAAGAAGAATAGAGGCTGTGACAGGCAGAGGAGTGCTTGAACTCTGCAATAAGCATACAGCTATGATCAGCGATGCCGCCGCAGCACTCAAGCTTCAAAACTCCGAGGAGCTTGTGAGAGGTTGCACACAGGCTGCAAACGAGCTTAAAGATAGAAACAAGCAGATAGAAAAACTAGGCGGAGAGCTTGCATCTATGAGAATTTCAGGTCTTTTTGATAAGGCAGAAGCAGTGGGTAGCTATGCTCTGATTACAGCAAGAATAGATGGTATCACAGCTGACGCTATGAGAGAGATGTGCGCAGCCGCAGTTAATAAAAACAGCGATTGTGTAATAGCTCTCGCAAGTGCAAACGATGGAAAGGCTACTATAGCAGTAGCTTGTGGCGAAAACGCAA
Organism: Clostridia bacterium; assembly: GCA_029098305.1. Taxonomy (GTDB): domain Bacteria; phylum Bacillota; class Clostridia; order Oscillospirales; family Acutalibacteraceae; genus JAEEHZ01. Next base: position 358 of record JAQXOB010000015.1, on the reverse strand, counting down.
GAGCAAACGGTGCAAATGCCGGTAAGCTTGTAAAAGCAATTGCACAGCTAGCTGGCGGTAATGGCGGCGGTAAACCGGATATGGCTATGGCTGGTGCTAAGGATATCGAAAAGCTAGACGATGCACTCGCAGCTGTAAAAGGTATGCTGTAATATAAACATTTAGCTAGAAAATAACCGACATGAATGAGGATAAGTCATTTGTGTCGGTTTTTATTTCACGTCAATCTAATTTTGTAATAAATTTGTAATTTCAAAAAGTCGCCCAATATGGTATAACATAAGTGGGTGATAAATATGAAAAGCTTTGAGCTATTACAAGAACAAATGGTAACATTGGAAAAAGAAACCGAGCACAA
>JAQXOB010000014.1 GCA_029098305.1 Clostridia bacterium | reverse complement strand
AACAATTATTCTAAAAATAAAAGGTTTGTTTTAAAAAATTATGCTATAGGGCTGAAGCCAACCTCTGAAAATACGCTACTAGCCTCATCACTACTCAGATATTTGAGAAATGCCTTGGCTGCATCTTCTTCCTTTGTAATATTTAGCACTGCGGCAGGATAAATCACTTGACCACACATCTCAGCACTTGCAGTATCTACAACAGTGAGATTAGCTGAGTAAGCATCTGTAGCATATATTATACCACAGTCCACAGTTGCCTCACTTACTTGCGTAGTAACTTCCTTAACATTACTACCATAAGTAATGCATCCATTAGATGCAAGCTCATCTTCACTTAAACTGTAGTATTCAAGAATTTTTTGTGTATATTGTCCCACAGGTACATCAGAATTACCCATAGCAAGCATGGCGCTGTTGTTTTTCAGCTTTTCTACCATATCAGAATAAGAGTTTATATTGGCAGGGTTACCATCCGGCACAGCAAGTGCAACCTTGTTTTCTAGCAAGTCGATCCTTGTGCCTTGTAGCACAAAATCTAAATTGTCAATATTTCCGTCATCGGCGTCTTTGGATGCATCCAGCTCATTCATCTGCTTTGGTGAAGCTGAGATAAATATATCACATTCTGCACCCTCTTCAATTTGTGTTTTGAGTGTTCCTGATGAGTCAAAGTTAAAACTTAAAGATACCTCAGGTGCGACTTTTTTATACATTTCTGCAATTTCAGTGAGTGTTTCAGTCATAGATGCTGCAGCAAATACAGTTAGCTCAGTTGATTGCTCTAAGTTTGTAGCTGTGCTGATTTCTGATGTGTGATCTACATTGTTATCTCCACAACCAGCCAAAAGGCCGAGGGATAAACACAATGCTAAAATGATTGATATGGTTTTTAATTTCACGTAATACCTCCAGAATATTAATTACTACTCCTGTGTCGATTTGCAATATAAAGAAAAAATTTTATGTGGCCACATTTTATTAAAAATAACATAGGAGCTATCGTTATTCTAATACAAGAATAACGTGATGTCAATATTAAAATATAATTTATTTTACCATATTTATTTCAAAGTTTAAAGTAGTCTGATTAAATATACATAATATGAGTATATTAAACTCACTCTACAGCAATCAATCTTTTCTATGAGAAATGATAAATAAACGCCCGACAATTTAAATTGTCGAGCGCAGATAAAATATATTGAGTTGTTTAAAGATGAGTTTTTATCAGAATAGAGTAGAGGAAGAGGAATCTGTTATTTCAATTACAATATCTCCTACAGGATATGTGCAACATGGATGTATATATCCATGATCTATATCTGCTTTTCTTCGTTTATCTATATTTTCTGATACATAAACTTCACCAGATACTAATCTTGATCTACAAAAGCCACATTCGCCATTTCGGCATCGTGTAGGAGGTGTTATGTGGTTTTCTTCCAGATTTCTCAAAATCGTTTTATCTGCTGCGCCCTCAAAGGAAGACTTGTTGCCTCTGCAAAGCACGGTTATCATAGACGTATTAGTTTTAGAGTCTGTGCTAATGGTACTTTCTTCGTGGGCTTCAAATCTAATATGCTTTCGTTTTAGGTCGAACTTTTTAAGCTCCTCGTCAATGCCCGCATACATTCTCTGAGGACCGCATACAAACACAGAGAAAGGCTCTTTTGCAGTATGCTTTTTTATCATCTCGGCATTGATATGACCTTCTTCACTGCTGATAACATAAACGACCTTGATTTTATCGCAATCTGCCTGCAACTTATCAAGTTCTTCCCTAAATAAAATGTCACTTTCTGTATGACAGCTATATAATATTACAAGATTGCAATCCTCGTCACCGTCTGCCACGGCATGAGCAAGCGAAACAAACGGAGTGATACCACTGCCACCGGCGATTGCAATCACCTGTTTTTCATCTCTCAATGGTTCATATGTAAATGTACCAATAGGATCAGATACATTTACTTTAGTTCCTTCAGTCCAGTTATTGATTATATGATTTGACACAAGACCATTTGGAACAGCTTTTACAGTGATTCGATATACACCGGCTAATGAATCTTTAGGCGAAGAGGAAATAGAGTATGGTCTGCTTACTTTATTGCCGTCAATATTTACTTCAACAGACAAATACTGTCCAGAATTGAAATAAGCGCATGATTGTGTTTCACTTTTTAGTGTATAGCTTCTGCAATTTTGATTATGAATTATAATCTCAGTTACAACCATAGCCTGATTTTTAGGGTGAAGCATACGTGCTAGTCTGTTGGCAGGCATTTCTGCATTAGGCAGTTGTGCAGATGCTTTAGAGATAGCCATTTCACGCTCTTTTACTCTGTTCATAAACTGTGAAGGATCAAGACTATTTAATATTTTGTCAGCCATTTTGTTTTATCTCCTTTACAATTCTTTTTCCTGCGGAGTTACCGTTGGAAAATGTGGTGCTGTAGCCATCAGAGTTCTCGGCATGAGCACCAACAAATGTTAAGCCATCCAGCGCCTTGTCTGCACGTCTGTTCATCATACGAAGAATTATTGTATCCCATGGCTGTATCATATAACCATAGGGTGTGCCGTTTGGAGTGTTGAGATATCTTGCAAATGTTGGTGGTGCAGCTATTACAATCTCTTCTATATGAGGTCTTATGTTTATTCCCAAAGTTTTTTCATAGCGTTCTATCATTTTGTTAGCAATATAGTTTTTACGCTTTTTGTATTCCTGTGGTTCCACATCTCCCCAAGATTCTTCAGAAAGAAGTGTTGTCAAAAACAAAGTACAAGTGCCATCAGGAGAAGCATTTGGCACAACCTTATTAAGACAGTTTGCTATCAAGATTCCATCTCCCGGAGTTTCACAGTCATTATATTGCTCCAGTGAGTCTGTAGAATTATACATAAACACGGAATAATCTTTAATACCCAGTTTCTCATAACTTTTGTCTAATCCAAGATAAACAGTAAAAAATAATGAACTACATTTTCTCGCATTAGATAACTTTAAAGCACGTTCAGGAATATCATTCTCATTCATTAAATAAGAGTATGCTGTGTCGGGCCAGCAGTTTAGCACTATATGCTTTGCAAAGAAGATTTGATCACCCACTTTGACCCCATATGCCTTTCCATCTTTGATAAGCACGTCTGTAACTTCTGCATTGTACCATATTTCGCCACCAAGTGATCTAATTGCTTTTTCCAGTGCAAGTGAGATTTCGTGGGATGTTTTTGATGGGAAAGAGGGCTTGCCTGATATGTAACGTTCCATCAAAATTGCATAATGCACAAAGTCTAGCTCTGATGTGGATGCGCCAAGATATGGCCAGTATGTTTTTATTATCTGACACGCTTTTTCAGGAATTTCGAACGCTTTAAGACAATCATCCACAGAATGTGATGCCATTCTTAAAAAGTCTATATGCTCATTTATAAGCACAGACTGATCCACTTTGCCACTTGATAGATAGGCGATAGCCTCTCCGATTTTTTTTATATATTGAAACATTGTAGTGACACTTTCTTTGCAACCAGGCACCTGAGTATCTATTTCTTTGATAAAATCAGTCACTCCTACCGGCATAGTCACATCATATCCATCTTCGCCATTTGCGATCACACGATATAAGGTATCTTCTGAGTGCCAGTTTATTTTTGCACCATAGCCTTCAAGTAATTTTCTTACACTTCCGGGATTTTCTTCTGTTCCAATATTGCAGAGTTCATGCAAAGATGCCTCAAACTCAAATCTACCTCTGCAAAAGCTTGTTGCACATCCGCCGGGAACAAGATTTCTCTCTAGCACTAAGGTTTTGAGTCCGTTCATAGCTGTGGTTGCAGCTGCAGAGAGTCCTGCATTTCCGGTGCCTACCACAATAACATCATAGCAATTATCCATTATATATTACCCTCAATTCTACAGTAGTAATTTTTTGCTCTCAAAATAAGCGATGGCTACATTAAATGTGGCCATCGTCTTATATTGTTTATATAAAGTGGTATTTTTTTATCCTACAAAGGTTACTTCCTTACCAAAAGCCCACACTCCCATAGTATCAGGACCTACAGAAGCACCAATGATAGGGCCAATGTAGCTTACATAAATGTCTTTGCAATTAATATTTTCTTTTACAAGATTGCAAAGCATTTCAACTTCGTTTTCAGAGCAGTCAGCGTGTGCTATATATACAGTCTGATTCTCTTCATCTATTATAGATTCTTTCAGTAAATTTACAATCTCTTTCAAAGAAGATTGTCTGCCTTTAACTTTTTTAAAAGCTGCCTGTGCGCCTTGCGCATCTGATACTAAGATAGGTTTAACGCCCATAAGGTTTCCGAAAAATGCAGATGATGCTGTTACACGACCTGCTCTGCGGAAAGTATCCAGTGAATGTACAGTTGCGTATTCATGCACAGTATTTCTGATTTCTACTATATAATCGGCGATTTCATCAGCAGATTTGCCGATGTTAGCCATTTCTGCAGCCTTAATAGCAAGCAGTCCTTCTCCTACACAAGAACTAAGAGAATCAACACATTTGATTTGAGCATCAGGATAATCAACTAGAATTTTTTTTGCCACAAGATGACCTGTGTTTATAGAACCGGAGAGTTTTCCAGAGCATCCTATATAGACTATATCATAATCTTGGTCTAAATATTTTTTAAAGATACGGTTAAATTCTTCTACAGGAACCTGAGTGGTTGTAATTCTGTTACCGGCACGCATCAATTCATAGAATTTGTGAACGTCCTCAGCAGTCCATTCAAGCAAAGCAGGGGATTCTTCGCCGTTAAATACAGTAGCCATTTTGGCATAGTCTATATCGTATTTTTCAAGAAGGTCCTTCGTTAAATCAGAACATGAATCAGTAATTATTTTTACTTTTCTCATATCTTTACTCCTTTTTTATATTTGTATAATAAAGTTGCAAATCTATTTTTGTATATTTAGACATCGTAAACATATAAATATACAATTTTCATCATAAATCTTATCATAATACGAAATATAATTCAAGGTTTATCAACAAAATAATACTATTATTTCTATGTTTCGTAAAACAAAATAAAAACTTGAATACATTTTAATCTGCTTGTCAGGGATAATGGCATATTTGTTTCATACGTAACACATCAATTTATTTTTTACACACAAAAGTAAAAATAAATTAAAATGAATCTATATTGTTATGGTACAATTGATGGGTGACAAATAAAAAAGAAAATTCAACTCAAATATGGTATGATGTTAATAACGACAAAAACACATACAAAAAGGAGTTGAACTTTCTATGATAAGTTTAACATCACAAGCACGTTTTCGTCA
>JAQXOB010000013.1 GCA_029098305.1 Clostridia bacterium | reverse complement strand
TCGAACCGTCGACCTCTAGCGTGACAGGCTAGCGTTCTAACCAACTGAACTACCGGGCCATTATGGTGGGAACAATAGGGCTCGAACCTATGACCCTCTGCTTGTAAGGCAGATGCTCTCCCAGCTGAGCTATGCTCCCACATCTTCGGCACTTGGGTGCCAACGACTCAGATATAATACACCTTTTTTTTTATTTTGTCAACACTTTTTTTAAAATTTATTCATTTTCTTAGCTTTTCTAAACCTAGCATTTTTTTATGTTTTAAACGCTGTTAAATATCTGACAATGTTTTTTATAGCCAAAAAAAGCTCATTTTTAATCTCTGATATATTTCTGAGTTATAATACGTTTGTATCTAATAATCGAATTTTAAGCTATTTTTATTTAAAATTGAAATATTATGATTGAAATTAGTTTATTTTTGTGATATAATCTAAATTGTAAATTAGATTAAAATCAGGAAATTTTGAGTAATATAAAAATTTATGTTAAGGGGAATATTATGGATTCATTTAAAGAGGCATGGCCACTTGTCTGTGACTATTGCAGAGAGAGAGTGGTAGATGTTACATATCAAATATGGATATCAAGAATATCACCATACAGAATCGACATAGATCAAAAAATAGCATATCTTTTTGTGCCAAGCACTTTTCATCGTGATATCATTCAAAGATCTTATCTTTCTCTGTTAACCGATGCTGTGCAAAATGTTTTTGGCCCTCACTTCGAGGTCAAGTTTGTGGTTAAAGAAGATATAGACAAAGAAAGACAAGAAAAATATGAGAGTCTGCCTGTAGACCAGCGTCAGTTTATCAGTGACGAATTTACTTTTGATAATTATATAGTAGGACCATCAAACAAGTTTGCTCATGCGGCATCTATCGCAGTAGCTCAAAACCCTGCAGGTGCTTACAACCCACTTTTTATTTATGGTAACTCAGGACTTGGCAAAACTCACCTGATGTATGCTATTGGCAACGAGATAAAAAAGAATAATCCTGATATGAAGGTTATTTATGTAAAAGGTGAAGATTTTACTAACGAGCTTATAGACGCACTAAAGAAAAACACTATGCCTCAGTTTAGACAAAAATACAGAACAAACGATGTTTTGCTGATGGATGACGTTCAGTTTATCGGTGGTAAGGAATCCACTCAGGAGGAATTTGTGCATACATTTAATGCACTTTATGAGTCTAACAAGCAGATAGTGCTAACATCTGACCGACCACCTAAAGAAATTAAAATTTTGGAAGATAGAATCAGAAACAGATTTGAGTCAGGCTTGCTTGCAGATGTTCAGATACCTGATATTGAAACAAGAATAGCTATTATAAAAAATAAGTGCGAGTCACTTGGAGTAGAGATTTCGGATGATTTGTGTGAATATATTGCATCTAAATTGAAAACTAATGTAAGACAGCTTGAAGGAGCTGTTAAAAAGCTGAACGCCAAATGTGTGCTTGCAGGCGAAAGAATGTCGCTTAATCTTGCAAACGAGGCTATAAAAGATGTTATGTCTGACCCTGATATTCCAAAACCACAGACTGTGGAAAGGATTATTGATGAGGTTGTCAGAAATTTCGGTGTTTCTGCTGATGACATACGTTCTCTTAACAGCAAAAAAGCAGAGCTGGCTCACGCTAGGCAGATAGCTATTTATATGGTGCGTGAGATAACTCATCTTCCGCTCAAAAAGATTGGTGAGGAGTTTGGCGGTAGAAATTATTCTACAATAGTATACAATCTAAAACAGTTTGAAAAGATACTAAGCGAAAATTCCAGCCTAAAAGAAACTGTTGAAGATATGATAAAAAACGTAAAAGGATTATGATTTTTTTCGATAAATTTCTCAACATTTTTGTTAACATAATCTCAACATGTTTAACAGATGTTAACATAGTTGAAAATGTTGGTATTGATAACTTTTAATTATTGACATAAATATCAACATTATTCATTTCAGGAAAATATTGTGTAATTGCAATGTGTAGGGGTTGTCAACATTTTCAACACTCCCTACTACTACTACTATAAATAATATATTATTTTATGTTTTTTTAAAGAGAAATTTTTTTGTTTTTGGTTTTGAAGTAAGGTTGAAAGTGAAAGTTTCAACATAGAGTAGAAAGGATAGTTAAAATGGAATTTACTTGCAGTCGAAAGGCTTTGTTTGAAAAGCTGACTAATATTCAAAGAACTGTTTCCACTAAAGCTGTTATACCTGTGTTAGAGGGTATTTTGATTAAGGCTTATGATGGTAAGATCACATTGTGTTCTTATGATTTGGAGATTGGCACTACTACAGATATGGATGCTAATATTGTGCAGCAAGGCGAGGTTGTGCTAAAAGCAAAGTTGCTTGTAGATGTTGTGAGCAAGCTTCCTAGTGACAATGTGCATATTTCGACAAACGATAAGCTGGTAACAGAGATAAAATGCGGTAGTGTAAAGTATCAGCTGGCCGGTATTTCTCCTGTGGAGTTTCCTGATCTTCCTACTTTTGAAGAGAAGACAAGGCTCACTATAAAGGCTACTTTGTTGCAAGATATGATTAGGAAAGTTAGATACGCTATTTCGGATAACAATCAGAAGCCTGTTTATACAGGTGCGCTGTTTGATATTAAGGATAAGATGCTCAATCTTGTGGCAGTTGATGGTTTTAGAATGGCTATCAGGCGTGAGCTTGTTAATATGGATAATAATCTTAAGTTTATTGTGCCCGGCAAGACGTTGTCTGAGGTTTTAAGATTTAATGTGAATGATGATGATAATATTGAGGTAATCATTGGTCAAAGACATATCACTTTTAAGATAAATGAGTATCATTTGGTGTCGAGGTTGCTTGATGGTATTTTTATTGACTACAATGCCACTGTGACCGATACAGCTGAGACTTCTTTTGTGGTAAGTAAGAGTACCTTTATGGGTTGTATTGAGAGAATGGCTATCATGAACTCCGATAAGCTCGTTAGCCCTGTTACTTGTGTGATAAGTGAAAATGAAATTAAGTTCTCGTCCGTCACTTCGGCTGGCAGTGCAGACGAAACTTTAGAGATTATGGTGCATGGCGATCCTCTTACCATTGGTTTTAACAACAGATATTTGCTCGATGCTTTGCGCAACTGCGACACCGACAAGATTAAGATGGATTTTAACGGTGCAAGAAAGCCTTTGAAGATTATGCCTTTAGATGGAGATTCGTTCTTGTTTATCGTTCTTCCTATGAGGTTATCATAACAGATTAAAAGGAGCTTGTTGTATTTTGAAAGAAATTAAAGTTAAGATAGACACCGATTTTATTAAGCTGGATAGCTTGCTCAAGCTCGCCGGTGTGGTTGTTACCGGTGGTCAGGCTAAGCTCTATGTGCAAAATGGTGACATCCTCTATAACGGTGAGGTTTGCACTATGCGTGGAAAAAAAGTCTACAAGGGCGACGTTGTTATGGTTGGCAGAGATGATCCTACAATTCAAATAACTATAGAATAACTTACTTTTTCTTTCGCGAGAAAGAAAAAGTAAGCAAAAAGAAAGCGAATCGGGCATTTGAAAATAATATTTGCTGAGTTTTGGTGCGGATTCCTTGCCGGCGAGGCCGGCTCGCGAGAAAGAAAAAGTAAGCAAAAAGAAAGCGAATTCGTGATAAAATTAGACGAGATATATAGATTTGTTGCTCGGTAATGAGTTTTGCGATGCAAAGCAAGCAATTCTTTGCAGTCAATCACTTGCAAAGAATTGCTTTATCGAAACTTGGTGCAGACCTTTGGGATTTTTTATCAGGCTTTGCTATGTCATTTTTTGCTTGGCGATGTTAACGCGAATTTGCAAATCACGCCGTGCAAATCCGCGTTATCCTAGCTCGCTGTCGGGTAAATAAACTGGATTAATTCAATTAACTTGGTGCGGATTCCCTGCCGGCGAGGCCGGCTCGCGAGAAAGAAAAAGTAAGCAAAAAGAAAGCGAATCGGGCATTTGAAAATAATATTTGCTGAGTTTTGGTGCGGATTCCTTGCCGGCGAGGCCGGCCACGTAAGTGGTGGAGGGATAAAAAAACCGTTGGATACAAATTTTACTTAACAAATTTTAATACGGAATTTAAAAAAATTAAGAAAAAAATGAAAGAAGTGAAAGAATGAATATTACCCGTTTGCAGTTTGAAGGGTATCGCAACCTAAAAGATAATTTTATATTGCCTAAAAACGGGATAAATGTCATTCATGGAGACAATGCACAGGGCAAGACAAATTTGCTTGAGGCATTGTGGCTATTTAATGGTAGCAGGTCTTTCAGAGGGTCTAAAGATAACGAGCTGATCGGTTTTGGCAGAGATTTTGCCAGGCTGACTATAATGTTCACATCTGCTCAAAGAGATCAGACTGCAGAGATTATAATAACTAACGGAAAAAAGATAGTTACACTAAATGGAGTTGAAAAGTCAAGTGCATCGGAGTTATCGGGAAGTATATGCTCTGTAATTTTTACACCGGATCATCTTTCACTCGTAAAAGAAGGACCGGCAGAGCGAAGAAAATTTATAGATAACGCAATAGTGCAGATTAAGCCTAGCTACTACAGCTTGTTAAATAGATATAATCAAACTCTAAGCCAAAGAAACGCACTTTTAAAAGAGATTTATTATAAAAAAGAGTTGCTCGATACCTTGTCTATATGGGACGAACATCTGTCACAGCTTGGCGCAGCCATAACAGAGCAAAGGCTTAAATATTTTGATATGCTGTGCGAGAGCGCAAAAAAATATCACAGTGGATTATCGAGCGAAAATGAAGATCTTAAGATGGAATATGCTTTCTCATATGACTATGACGGAGAGCATGACGTACAAAAGATAAAATCTGCTATGCTCGATAAGTTAACAAAAAATAGGGAAGAAGACCTACAAAATCGAGTTACATCATGCGGTGTTCATCGTGATGATATTGATATTTTTATAAACGAAAAAAAGACGAGAATTTATGGCTCACAAGGTCAACAGCGAAGTGTGGTTTTGTCACTTAAGCTTGCAGAAGCAGAAATTCTCAAAGAAACGATAGACGAAGAGCCGATTATTCTGCTGGACGATGTGCTTAGCGAGCTAGACAGCGCAAGACAGCGATATCTGCTCAATAATATAAACAACCGACAGGTATTTATCACCTGCTGTGATCCGTCAAACGTGGCAAAGCTTAGCGATGGTAAGGTTTTCATGGTAAAGGGCGGAGTAGTAAAAAAACAAGGAAAATAAATATGTATATAAATATTGGAAACGATACAATTATCAGGAGCGAAAGCATAATAGGTATATTCGATCTAGATAACTGTACCGTTACGCAAAAAGGCAGAGATTTCATCAATGATAAACGAAACAAAATAGTATCGGTTACAAACGATCTGCCAAAGTCTTTTATAATTTGCAGAGAAAATGATGAAGAGATAATCTATATCTGCCAGTATCAAACATCTGTGTTGATAAAAAGATTGTGATTAAATCAAATAATATTATGATATTTTTATCGAAATAAAATTAGATTATCGGCGATTAATGAGAAAAGAGATTGATTTAAATTTGATGTTTATTCTCTCCCTCCGTCAAAACTTCGTTTTGTCACCTCCCTCGTCAGAGGGAGGCTAGATAAAAGCTAATAGAAATAATAAAGCTTATTTAAAAGACTGCAAGCCCTAGTAACGCGGATTTGCAGGGCGTGTATTGCAAATCCGCATTAACACCGGCAAGTGACAAATGACATAGCAAAGCCTGATGAAAAAAGCTTAAAAGTTTGCACCTAGCATCGAAAAAGCAATTCTTTGCAGGTGGTTGATTGCAAAGAATTGCTTGCTACGTCACGCAAAGCCTATTATCGAGCAAGAAAGATAAAAACAACGTCTAATCATCACACGATTCGCTTTCTTTTTGCTTACTTTTTCTTTCTCGCGAAAGAAAAAGTAAGATGTGAAATAAACAAAGTATGTAAGGTGATAAATATGGAAGAACAAATAAAAAAGAAGTATGGAAGAAGATGCCCATATTGTGGAGAAAAGGTAAGCTTTATATATGCGGCAACTCACCTAAAAGATGGTGAATACACCTGCAAGAAATGTGGCAAATACTCAAATATTAAATATAATCCTTTAATATATTTCTTTATATTGCTAACAGCGGTGTTGGGAGCATTTCTTGGGTTGCAGTTGTTTAAAGAAGAGATAAAAGGAATAATACTGTGCATAGTGCCTTTTGTGCTGATGTATATGTCATTACCACTGTTCTTCAGATTAATGCCAATCAAATTAAAATCAAGGAATAGTGAAACATCGGAAAAGGATTATAAGAAGCAACAAAGGGAATCTCAGAGAAAAATTAAAAAGGAAAAACCGGCTACAGAAAACGTAAAGAAATACGTGCCAAAGAAAAAGGCAGATATTATCTCAGACGATATCGAAGAAGGTAGCACAAAATATATTCCAAATATAAAATAAAAAATATTTAGCTTTAAAATAAATTATTATATTTAAAATAAATCAAATAACCATAGAAAAAAACTCACATGAATAAATGCAATGATAAATTGCAGCAGGAGGGAATAAATTGGATATCGAGATCACAAAAACCGAGGAAAAATATGATGCCGATGAAATACAGGTGCTGGAAGGATTAGAAGCTGTAAGAAAAAGACCCGGTATGTATATAGGTTCTACAGGCCCAAGAGGACTTCATCATCTTGTTTATGAAATTGTTGATAACTCTATCGACGAGGCACTGGCAGGATATTGTGACAAAATCGACGTTGTAATATTGCCCGGAAATATAATCAAAGTAACTGATAATGGTAGAGGAATACCGGTAGGTGTGCAATCTAAGATGGGCATACCTGCTGTTACAGTAGTATTCACAGTGTTGCACGCCGGCGGTAAGTTTGGCGGAAGTGGCTACAAGGTTTCGGGTGGTTTGCATGGTGTTGGTGCATCTGTAGTAAACGCACTTTCAGAATGGCTTGAGGTTACTGTATGTGATGGCGAGAACGTATACAAACAGAGATTTGAGCGTGGCAACATAATAAACGACCTTGAGATAGTTGGTAAAAGCAACATAAGCGGAACAGAAGTTATCTTTAAGCCTGATGCAGAGGTTTTCAAAGAAACAACTGTATTTGAATATGAAATATTAGAAACAAGACTAAGAGAGCAGGCATTCTTAAACGCTGGTATACATATCGAGCTTCGTGATGAGAGAGACCCTGACAACATCATCAAAAAGAACTTTTTGTATGAAGGTGGAATTTCCTCGTTCGTAGAATATTTGCACAAGAAAAAATCACTTGATGCAATTCATCCTGATATTCTCTCTTTTTCTACCACAGATGAAACTCAGACCACATCTGTGGAAGTAGCAATGCAATATAACGACAGCTACAACGAGCTTTTGCTGTCCTTTGCAAATAACATTCACACCACAGACGGTGGTACACATGAGGATGGTTTTAAGCGTGCGCTTACCCGTGTGATGAACGACTATGCCAGAAAGTTTAATATATTAAAAGAGAGCGACAAGAGCCTCAGCGGTGAAGACGTTAGAGAAGGACTTACCGCAATCATCAGCGTAAAGCTAAAAGAAGCTCAGTTTGAGGGACAAACTAAGGCAAAGCTGGGCAACACCGAAATAAGAACCATGGTGGACAAGCTGATTCAAGAAAAGCTTATGATTTATCTTGAAGAAAACCCAGCCACCGCAAAGGCTATCTTTGAAAAAGCACTTGCATCTGCAAGAGCAAGAGAGGCAGCCCGAAAGGCAAGAGACCTTGTGAGAAGAAAATCTGCATTAGAGTCGGCTTCGCTTCCAGGTAAGCTGGCAGACTGTCAGAGCAGAAACAGTGATGAAACCGAAATTTACATTGTTGAGGGAGACTCTGCAGGAGGATCTGCAAAGCAGGGTAGAGACAGACGTTATCAGGCTATTCTGCCACTATGGGGCAAGATGTTAAATGTAGAGAAATCACGTCTTGATAAGGTATATGGCAATGACAAGCTGATGCCTGTTATCACAGCATTGGGATGTGGCATTGGCGATGAATTTGATATTTCTAAGTTGAGATATGGCAAGATAATCATTATGGCCGATGCCGACGTAGACGGTCAGCATATCAGAACCCTATTGCTCACATTCTTCTTTAGATTTATGCGTCCTCTTATCGAAGAAGGACACGTGTATATAGCTCAACCGCCACTTTATAGAATTACAAAAGGTAAGGTGCATCAGTATGCTTATTCTGATGCTGAGAGAGATGCTATCGTGAGTTCAATACAAGGAAAATGTGATATACAGCGATATAAAGGTCTTGGTGAAATGGACTATGATCAGCTATGGGAGACTACAATGGACCCAGCCACCAGAACTATGCTAAGAGTAGAACTAACAGACGCTGTGGCAGCAGATGAAACCTTCACCATATTAATGGGTGACAAGGTAGAGCCACGCAGAGACTTTATCGCTAGAAACGCTAAATATGTGCAAAATCTTGACGTTTGATTTTGAGGTGAAAACAAAATGGAAATTATAAAGCCACAGGGCGAAAAAATTATAGACGTTGATATAAAAAGCGAAATGGAAAAATCGTTTCTTGATTATTCCATGTCGGTTATCGTATCAAGAGCACTTCCTGATGTGCGTGATGGACTAAAACCTGTGCACAGAAGAATTTTATATGCAAAGTATGAAAACAATCTCACACCTGACAAGCCATACAAAAAGTGCGCTACTACTGTCGGCGATGTGCTTGGTAGATATCATCCACACGGTGACGCATCTGTTTATGATGCTTTGGTTAGATTGGCACAAAATTTCTCTATGAGATATATGCTTGTAGATGGTCATGGTAACTTTGGTTCTGTAGACGGCGACCCGCCTGCTGCTTACCGTTACACTGAGTCCAGAATGAGCAAAATAGCTGTAGAAATGCTCACAGATATAGAGAAAGATACAGTAGACTTTATTCCAAACTATGACGATTCTATGAAAGAGCCTGTTGTGTTGCCATCAAGATTTCCTAATCTGCTGGTAAATGGTTCCACAGGTATCGCTGTAGGTATGGCAACTAATATACCACCGCACAATTTGGGCGAGACCATAGATGCTGTTTCTTGTTTGATAGATAATCCTGATGCAACATTAGAAGAGCTTATGGAACATATCAAAGGTCCTGATTTTCCTACAGCGGGTATCATCATGGGCAAGGCAGGCATCAGAGCAGCCTATGCCACAGGTAGAGGCAAAATAACTGTGCGTTCTAAGGCTGAGATTGTAGAAGCTAAGAACGGCAGATATAAGATTGTTGTAACAGAGCTGCCTTATCAGGTGAATAAGGCTAGACTTGTGGAGAGTATAGCTGACCTTGTTAAGGATAAGAGAATAGATGGCATCACAAACATAGAAGACCACTCCAGCAAGGAGGGTATGCATATTGAGATAGACATCAGAAAAGATGCATCACCGCAAATTGTGCTGAACAAGCTCTACACTATGAGCCAGTTGCAGATTTCATATGGTATCATCATGCTTGCTATCGTAGATGGCGAGCCTAAGATTCTATCACTTAAAGATATGCTCACAAATTATATCGACTTCCAGGTTGAGGTTATCAGAAGAAGAACTGCTTTTGACCTCAAAAAGGCGGAGGAGAGATGCCATATCTTAGAGGGCTTGAAAGTAGCTATTGACAATATTGATGAGGTTATTGCAATTATAAGGAGTTCAAAAGATCTCACCGAGGCTAAGAGCAGATTGTGCGAGAGATTTGACTTAGATGATGTGCAGGCACAGGCTATTGTTCAGATGCGTTTAGGTCAGCTCACAAATCTGGAAAGAAATAAGATAGAAAATGAAATAGCAGAGCTTATGGCTAAGATAGCAGAATATAAGGATATCTTAGTAAACTATTCAAAACAGCTCACAATCGTTAAGGATGAGTTGGAAATAATCAGAAACCGCTTTGCAGATGCAAGACGCACAGAGATTTGCTCTGTGAGTGGAGAAGTAGACATAGAAGAGCTTATCCCAAGAGAAGATTGTGTTCTTACAATGACAGAGTTTGGCTATGTAAAGAGACTTCCGGTAGACACTTATCACACCCAGCGCCGTGGCGGTAAGGGTATCAGTGGCATGACCAGAAGAGAAGAAGATGTGCCAAAGGATATGTTTGTTATCAACAGCCATGATTATATACTGTTCTTTACAAATCTGGGCAGAGTATACAGACTAAAATGTTATGAGGTGCCTGAGGCAAGCAGAACAGCCAAGGGTATGAACATAGCAAACCTGCTACCTATCGGTACAGATGAAAAGGTTTCATCTATGATAAGGGTAAGCGAGTTTGAAGAAGAAAAATATCTCATGCTTGTCACAAAAAATGGCATCATAAAGAGAATTTCTCTAAATGCTTATAACACCGCAAGAAAGGGCGGATTGATAGCAATAGATCTTGATGAAGGCGATGAGCTATGCAAGGTTGAGATGACAAACGGTAACGATGAAATATTGGTTGCTACAAAGAAAGGTAAATCTATTCGTTTCAACGAGACAGACGTAAGACCTACCGGCAGACAGTCCAGAGGTGTTAAGTGCATGAAGTTGCGTGACGATGACACCATTGTGGGTATGTGTGTTCTTAATGACGAAGATTCTTATGTGCTGACTGTGTCTGAAAAAGGATTTGGAAGACTCAGCGAAATCAGCGATTATAGGTTGCAATCGAGAAGCGGTTCGGGTACTATCAACTATCATGTTGAAAAATACGGTGATGTGGCTTCTGTTATGCTTGTTAAAAAGACAGATGATGTTATCATAATTTCTTCTGATGGTATCATTATTAGAATCGCTGCTGAGGCTATCAGGATTTGTGCAAGGCCGTCTAAGGGCGTTACTCTCATTAAGACCGGCGATGATGCTTATGTTGTTTCTATCGCTAAGGCCGAACACGAAAGTGACGAGGATGTTTCTGATGTGATCAATGTGATCGAAGAAACTTCCGACGAAGCACCTGAAAGCAACGACAACAACGAAGAATAACTTACTTTCTTTTTCACGAGAAAAAGAAAGTAAGCAAAGAAAAAGCGAATCCATACGATAATTAAACGTGTTATAAGGTTTTATTGCTCGATAATGGGTTTTGCGATACAAAGCAAGCAATTCTTTGCAGTCAATTACCTGCAAAGAATTGCTTTTTTCTATCTCGGTGCAGATTTTTTGGCTTTTTATCATCAGGCTTTGCTATGTCATTTGTGGCTTACACTAATTAACGCGGATTTGCAATTCACGCCGTGCAAATCCGCGTTATCCGAGCCTACCGTCATACAGAAAGGCTCTATCGTTTCAATTAGATTGTGCAAACGGTAGCCTCCATCTGACGAGGGAGGTGGCAAAACGAAGTTTTGACGGAGGGAGAGAAAAGATAAAAATTCCGCAAAAGCCAATTTTTCTCTCCATTAGTTTCGTTACACTCGACAGGCTCCCCTGTGTAAGGGGAGCTGTCGGCAACGCTGACTGAGGGGTTGTTTTTATGATATATTCACTATACAATCCCTCCGTCTTTTGCTTCGCAAAATCCACCTCCCTTTACACAAAGGAGGCTGAGGAAGTTTTGACGGAGGGAGAGAAAAGATAAAAATCCTGCAAAAATGCAGTTTTTTCTCTTCCTCAGTCTTGTTTCACTCGACAGGCTCCCTCGTCAGAGGGAGCCAAGAAGACTAGATGCAAAATTTTCCGTATAAAAATTGTTTTAAGCCCATCTAGACAGGACTAGTTTGGTTATTTTATACAAAAAAATAATATAAAATTCTATATTTCACAAAAAAACGCTGAAAATGAGTCTACAACTCAAAAAAATAAAAAAAAGCTTGCATTTAAGAGGTTATTTTGATACAATATCTAAGCAACGATGCAGTATAGGGGTTTTGTGCCCCAAAATGCGGAGTTATATGGCGTTGAAGCGGGAGGTTGCGACTTTCATAGTCGGTTTTTCCGTGGAGTATGTCCGATTTTAAACCGGGCGACAAAAGTTAAACATTTAGACCAATGCGGTAACGAATGCTGCGACCGTATTGCGTCTGATTGCCTTTGAGCCTTGAAGTCGGATTAACGCATACGTTGATCCGTTTTTAAATGAGTTGCGATGAAACACCCGGATGGGTGTTAAAAAAGGTTCAGGGCATTCCGCCCGCCACTGAAAATTTCCAAGGAGGCGAAAGAAATGGCAGTAAAAGAAAAAATCAGAATCAGATTGAAGGGTTACGATCATCAGTTGGTTGATCAATCAGCAGAGAAGATCGTTGCTACAGCTAAGAGAACAGGTGCTAAGGTTTCAGGCCCAGTGCCACTCCCAACTGAGAAGCAGGTTGTTACAATCCTTCGTGCTGTTCACAAGTATAAGGACAGCAGAGAGCAGTTTGAGATGAGAACACACAAAAGATTGATCGACATTCTCAGACCATCTAACAAAACAGTTGAAACTCTTACGAGTTTGGAACTCCCTGCAGGCGTTGAAATCGAAATCAAGTTTTAATTTCAACCAACCGCATGCAGGTCATGTTGGCAAAAGCCAACCAATAACCTTATAGGAGGCAGAATAAAATGCAAAAAGGCATAATTGCCAAGAAGATCGGTATGACACAGATCTTCGACGAAAAGGGAAAAGTAATCCCTGTAACTGTACTTGAAGCAGGCCCATGCATGGTAACTGCAAAGAAGACAGTAGAAAACGACGGATATGCAGCAGTTCAGATTGGCTTCGGCGATTTGAAAGCAAAGCATATGACAAAAGCACTTGAAGGTCATTTCAAGAAGAACAACGTAGCACCTAAGAAGGTACTCAGAGAGTTCAGATTTGAAGACACTTCAGCTTATGAAGTAGGTCAGCTTATCAAAGCTGATACCTTTGCAGAGGGTGACAAAGTTGATGTTACCGGCACTAGCAAGGGTAAAGGATATGCCGGCGTAATTAAGCGTTGGAATTTCCACAGACTCAAAGAAACCCACGGCTCCGGTCCGGTTGCTCGTCACGGCGGTTCAATCGGCTCTTGCTCAGATCCTTCAAGAGTATGGAAGGGCAAGAAAATGGCTGGTCACTTGGGCGCTGAGAGAGTAACAGTTCAGAATCTTACAGTAGCTAAGATCGACACTGAAAACAACCTCATCGCAGTAAAGGGTGCAGTTCCTGGTCCTAACGGCGGAACAGTTATCCTTCGTGACAGCTGCAAGGCTTAAGGGAAGGAGGAGTTACAATGCCTAACGTAAATGTTTTAGATATGTCCGGCAAGAATGTCGGCACTATGGATCTTTCCGATGCAATCTTCGGTATAGAGCCAAACACAGCAGTAATGCACAAAATGGTAGTTAACTACCTCGCTAATCAGCGCCAGGGCACACAGTCCGCACTCACTCGTTCAGAGGTATCAGGCGGCGGTAAGAAGCCTTGGAGACAAAAAGGTACTGGTCACGCAAGACAGGGTTCTACAAGAGCTCCTCAGTGGAGACACGGTGGTATGGTATTCGCTGTAAAGCCACGTGACTATAGCTTTGATGTAAATAAGAAAGAAAGAAGACTCGCAATGAAGTCTGCTTTCTCTGCAAAAGTAGCAAGCAACGATTTCATCGTTTTAGATGCACTTGAGCTTAATGAGTATAAGACAAAGGTTGTAGCAAAAATGCTCGAAGA
Organism: Clostridia bacterium; assembly: GCA_029098305.1. Lineage (GTDB taxonomy): Bacteria > Bacillota > Clostridia > Oscillospirales > Acutalibacteraceae > JAEEHZ01. Next base: position 29,108 of record JAQXOB010000013.1, on the reverse strand, counting down.
TCTCGGCGTTGGCGACAAGAAAGCTCTTATCGTTACTCCGGTAGCAGATAACAAGGCTTATAAGTCAGCTTCTAACCTTCCTGGAGTTAAAACAGCTCCTGTAAACGCTCTCAGCGTATACGATATGCTCAATGCAGACAAGCTCATCGTTGTTAAAAAGGCTGTTGAGCTAATTGAGGAGGTGTACGCATAATGCAGGCACATGACATTATTATCCGTCCTATCATCACAGAAAAATCTATGATGGGTATCGCAGACAAGAAGTACACCTTTGAAGTTGCAAAGGATGCAGGTAAAGTAGAAATAAAGAAAGCTGTTGAAGAAGTTTTCGGTGTTAAGGTAGCAAAGGTTACCACAATAAACGTAAGAGGCCAGATGCGTCGTCGTGGCAGAACAAGCGGCTACACAAGAAGCTGGAAGAAAGCTTACGTTACACTTACACCAGACAGCAAGGGCTTAGAGTTTTTTGAAGGCATGATGTAAGCCTGATCTATTATATATCAGGCAGAATGTATGGGATTTGCCAGATCCCTCAAAGCCATCATGAGGAGAGTGAAAGAAATGGCTATTAAATTATACAAACCGACTACAAACGCTCGCCGTAATATGTCGGTTACAGATTACAGCGGACTCTCAAAGGGAGGTCCGGAGAAAAGCTTGCTTGCACCTTTGAAGAAAAATTCAGGTCGCAACAGCTACGGTAGAATCACTGTTCGTCACAGAGGCGGCGGAAACAGAAGAAAATATCGTATTATCGATTTCAAGCGTCAGAAGTTTGACGTAAATGGTATCGTTAAGACAATAGAATATGATCCAAACAGAAGCGCACATATCGCACTTGTTCAGTATGAAGATGGAGAAAAGGCATATATCATCGCTCCTGTAGGTCTTAAGGTTGGAGATGCAGTTGTAGCAGGCGTTAACGCTGATATCAAGCCAGGTAACGCATTGCCACTCAGCGCAATCCCAACAGGTACATTTATTCACAATGTAGAGCTTTATCCAGGCAGAGGCGCACAGCTTGCAAGAGCAGCTGGTAACATGGCTCAGCTTATGGCTAAAGAAAACGGAATGGCTCTTTTGAGACTTCCTTCAGGTGAATTAAGAAACGTGCCGGCAGCATGTATGGCTACTGTAGGCCAGGTAGGCAACACTGATCACGAAAACGTAAAGATCGGTAAAGCAGGCCGTAAGAGAAACATGGGCTGGAGACCAACAGTCAGAGGTTCTGTAATGAACCCTTGCGATCACCCACACGGTGGTGGTGAAGGTAAGAGCCCAATCGGTCGTCCGGGTCCTGTAACACCATGGGGTAAGCCAGCACTTGGTTATAAGACACGTAAGAAACACAAAGCTTCCGATAAATTAATCGTAAAGCGCAGAAACGGTAAGTAATAGGCATACAGAAAGGAGCTTTTAACTATGGGAAGAAGCGTAAAAAAGGGTCCTTTTGTACAGCCTGTGCTGCTCAAAAGGGTTCAGGAAATGAACGAAGCCGGCGAAAAGAGAATATTAAAGACATGGAGCAGAAGCTCAACAATATTCCCAGATTTCGTTGGTCATACATTTGCAGTCCATGATGGACGCAAGCATGTTCCGGTATATGTAACAGAAGACATGGTAGGTCACAAGCTCGGTGAGTTTGCTCCTACAAGAACCTTCAGAGGCCATGCCGGATCAAAAACATCTAAGAAGTAATGCCGAAAGGAGTGTGTAAAATGGAAGCCAGAGCACAATTAAATTATTTAAGAATATCACCACGCAAGGTTTCAATCGTACTTGATCTTATCAGAAACAAGCCTGTAAATCTTGCAATGGCTATCCTCAAGCATACCCCTAAGGCTGCTTGTGAAGACTTGCAAAAGTTGCTCAAGTCAGCTATGGCAAATGCTGAGAATAACCACAATATGGACGTTGCTAAGCTTTATGTAGCAGAATGTTCAGTAAGTCAGGGTCCGATCCTCAAGCGTATCCGTCCAAGAGCACAGGGACGTGCATACAGAATCGACAAAAAGACCTCGCACATTACAATAGTGCTCAAAGAAAAGGACTAATCAGGAGGAGGTAATACAATGGGCCAGAAAGTACATCCACACGGTTTACGTGTTGGCGTTATTAAGGATTGGGATTCCCGCTGGTATGCTAATTCTAAGAACTTCGGCGATACACTTGTTGAGGACTATAACCTCCGCCGTACACTTAAGAAGCAGCTTTATTCTGCAGGTGTCTCAAAGATAGAGATCGAGCGTGATGCTTCAAAAGTAAGAATTCACATTCACTGTGCAAAGCCTGGTATGGTAATCGGCAAGGGCGGCGCTGAAATCGAGAAGCTTCGTCTACAGTGCGAAAAGATACTTGGTAAGCACGTTAATGTAAATATAGTTGAAATCAAACAACCTGATCTCAACGCTCAGTTAGTAGCTGAGAGCATTGCTCAACAGCTCGAAAAGAGAATTTCTTTCCGTCGTGCTATGAAGTCTGCTATCGGCAGAGCTATGAAGCTTGGCGCAAAAGGAATCAAGACTCAGTGCAGCGGCCGTCTTGGCGGTGCAGAAATCGCAAGAACTGAGCATTATCATGAGGGTACAATTCCGCTTCAGACAATCAGAGCTGACATAGATTACGGCTTTGCTGAGGCTAGCACAACCTACGGCATCATTGGTGTTAAGGTATGGTTGTATAAGGGTGAAGTTTTTGCTGAATCCCGCAAACCCCGCAAAGAAGGAGGCAACAAATAATGTTATTGCCAAAGAGAGTTAAATATCGCCGTGTTCAGAGAGGCCGCCTCAAGGGTAAGGCACTCCGTGGCAACAAGGTAGTTTACGGTGATTTCGGACTTCAGGCTTTAGAGCCCTCCTGGATCACATCAAATCAGATCGAATCAGCTCGTATCGCTATGACACGTTACTGCAAGAGATTTGGTAAAGTTTGGATTAAGATTTTCCCAGATAAGCCGGTTACTGAGAAGCCAGCAGAAACTCGAATGGGTTCCGGTAAAGGTTCACCTGAGTACTGGGTAGCTGTAGTTAAGCCAGGCAGAGTATTGTTTGAGCTTGGCGGTGTTTCTGAGGAAACAGCAAGAGAAGCTATGCGTCTCGCAGCAAACAAGCTTCCTATAAAGTGCAAATTCATTAAAAAAGAGGAAACGGGGGTTGAGCAATAATGAAAGCAACAGAGCTTAGAGAATTATCAATAGAAGAGCTTGAGCAAAAGCTTGCTGAACTCAAAAAGGATTTATTTAACCTTCGTTTTCAGCTTGCCATAAATCAGCTCGAAAACCCGATGCGCATAAAGGCAGTTAAAAAGGATATCGCAAGAATCCAAACTGTACTCCGTCAGTTCGAGCTAGAAGACGGCGCAAACGCATAAGGTAAGGAGGATTAATGGCTGTGGACAGAAATTTGAGAAAAACCGAAGTCGGTAAAGTAGTAAGCGATAAGATGGACAAGACCATCGTAGTTGCTATTGAAAACAGCGTAAAGCATCCGCTTTACAAAAAGATTGTTAAGCGTACAATCAAATTTAAAGCACACGATGCAAACAATGAGTGTCGTGTAGGCGATAAGGTTCGCATTATGGAGACCCGTCCCCTTTCAAAGGACAAGAGATGGCGCCTCGTTGAAATTATTGAAAAAGCTAAATAATTTAGGCTTTGTAAAAGGAGGAAAATACTGTGATACAACAGCAAACCTACCTTAAGGTAGCCGACAACACAGGCGCAAAGGAGCTTATGTGCATCCGTGTGCTCGGCGGCACCGGTAGAAGGTACGCCAACATTGGCGACGTTGTGGTAGCTTCTGTTAAGAAGGCAGCACCCGGCGGCGTTGTAAAGAAAGGCGACGTAGTTAAGGCAGTTGTCGTTCGCTCTGCAAAGGGCGTACGCCGTGATGACGGCACATACATTCGTTTTGATGAGAATGCAGCTGTTATCATTAAAGAAGATAAAAACCCCAGAGGTACACGTATCTTTGGACCTGTAGCAAGAGAATTGAGAGAAAAGGATTACCTTAAGATCTTGAGCCTTGCTCCAGAAGTACTTTGATGGAGGTGTTCACTAATGAATAAGGTTCATGTAAAAACAGGTGACACTGTCATCGTATTGAGCGGTAAGGACCGTGGCAGAAAAGGCAAGGTTCTCGCAGTTAGCCCAAGTGAGGGCAAGGTTATCGTTGAGAAGATCAACATGGTAACAAAGCATATCAAACCTAGAAGTATGGGTGAAACCGGTGGCATCGTAGAGGCTGAAGGCGCAATGTATGCTTGCAAGGTTCAGCTTGTATGCCCACGTTGCAACAAGCCTACCCGTGTAGGTCACAAGCTTTATGAAGACGGCTCAAAAGAGCGCGTTTGCAAAAAGTGCAACGAAGCATTTTAATAGGAGGGCATAAGAAATGGCAAGATTAGCAGAAATGTATAAAAGCGATGTTGCACCAGCCCTTATGAAAAAGTTTGGCTACAAAAGTGTAATGCAGATTCCAAAGCTTGATAAGGTAGTTATCAACGTAGGCGCTGGCGAAGCAAAAGATAACGCAAAGGTTATCGATGCTATCTGCACAGACCTCGCAGCTATCACAGGTCAAAAGCCTGTAGTATGTAAGGCTCGTAAATCTGTTGCAAACTTTAAATTGCGTGAGGGTATGAACATCGGCGCAAAGGTTACTCTCAGAGGCGAGAGAATGTATGAGTTCATTGACAGATTGTTCAATCTCGCACTCCCAAGAGTACGTGACTTCAGAGGTATCAATGCAAACTCATTTGACGGCCGTGGCAATTACAACATGGGCATCAAAGAGCAGCTCATTTTCCCTGAAATAGATTATGATAAGATAGATAAGGTTCGTGGCATGGATATTTGCTTTGTCACAACCGCTGACACCGACGAAGAGGCTCGTGAGCTTTTAACACTTATGGGCGCTCCGTTTGCGAAGTAAGGAGGTATTTTTGTGGCAAAGACTTCAATGAAGATTAAGCAACAGAGAGAAGCAAAATTTTCCACAAGACATTATAACAGATGCAAAATCTGCGGCAGACCCCACGCCTACCTTCGCAAGTTTGGTATTTGCCGTATTTGCTTCAGAGAATTAGCCTACAAGGGCGAAATTCCTGGCGTTAAAAAGGCAAGTTGGTAAGGCTTAGCAAAGGAGGTAATTGGAATGCAAATTACAGATACAATAGGAGATCTGCTCACCAGAATTCGCAATGCGAGTAGTGCAAAGCATGACTCCGTAGAAATTCCTGCATCTAACATGAAAAAGGCTATTTGCCAGATTCTCGTAGATGAAGGATACGTAAGAGGTTTCAATGTAATAGATGACGGTAAGCAGGGCATTATCAGAGTTGCTCTTAAGTATGGCGAGGGCAAGGCTCCAGCTATCACAGGTTTAAGAAGAGTTTCTAAGCCAGGCTTGCGTCAGTATTGCAGTGTAGAAGATATGCCAAGAGTAATGAAGGGTCTTGGCGTAGCAATTATTTCGACATCAAAGGGCATTATGACCGACCGCAAGGCTCGCAAAGAAAATGTCGGTGGCGAAGTATTGGCATTTATTTGGTAAGGAGGTGTACTGAAATGTCTCGAATTGGAAGAAAACCCATAAATATTCCCGCTGGAGTCGATGTAAAACTCGACGCTGGCGTTTTAACAGTAAAGGGCCCTAAGGGTACATTAACCCAGACCATTCACCCAAATATGTCTGTTAATATTGACGGTGCGGTGATCACAGTTACACGTCCTGATGACAATAAGCTTAACAGAAGCCTTCATGGCCTCACTCGTACACTCATTGCAAACATGATGGTTGGTGTTACTGAGGGTTACAAAAAGGAGCTTGATGTAAACGGTGTTGGTTATCGTGTACAGAAGCAGGGTAAGGATCTTGTTATGAACCTCGGTTATTCTCACACAGTTGTTATGCACGACACAGAGGACATCACAATCGAAGTTCCAAATCCAAACAAAATTATAATTCTTGGCGCTGATAAGCAAAAGGTTGGTCAGTTTGCTGCCGAAGTTAGAGAGAAGCGCCCACCGGAGCCATATAAGGGCAAGGGTATTAAATATGTTGATGAGTATATCCGCCGTAAGGAAGGAAAAACCGGTAAGAAATAATTAAGGAGTGAATTAAAATGGTAAATAAGGCTGATAAAAACAAAGCCCGTATTAAGCGTCATCTCAGAGTTCGTAACAAAATCAACGGTACTGCTGAGTGCCCACGTTTAGACGTTTTCCGCTCCAACAAGAACATCTACGCTCAGGTAATAGATGATGTTAAGGGCGTAACTCTTGCCGCAGCTTCCACACTTGACAAGGAAATTGCAGGTAACGGCGGAAACAAAGAAGCAGCTTTCAAGGTTGGCGAATTGGTAGCACAGAGAGCAGCAAAAGCAGGTATCGCTGAAGTTGTATTTGACAGAGGCGGTTATATATTTCACGGCCGTGTCAAGGAATTGGCCGAAGGCGCTCGCAAGGGCGGTCTCAAGTTCTAAGGTAAGGAGGAATAACTTTGGCTAATATTGACGCATCCGTAATGGAATTAAAAGAAAGAGTTGTTGCTATTAACCGTGTATCAAAAACTGTAAAGGGCGGACGTATCTACAAGTTCGCAGCTTTAGTAGTAGTTGGTGACGGTAACGGCACAGTAGGCTTCGGCATTGGTAAAGCAGGCGAAGTTCCAGATGCTATCCGCAAGGGTATCGAGGACGCTAAGAAAAACCTCATGAAGGTTTCTCTTAAGGGTTCTACAATTCCTCACGAGATCATCGGTGAGTATGGTGCTGGTAGAGTTTTGATGAAGCCAGCTGCACCTGGTACCGGTGTTATCGCAGGTGGCCCTGTTCGTGCAGTTGTTGAAGCAGTAGGTATCAAGGATATCAGAACAAAGGCTCTGCGTTCTAACAGTCCTTGCAATGTTGTAAGAGCTACTCTTAAGGGCTTACAGTCATTGCGTACAGCAGAAGAAGTTGCCGCAGTTCGTGGCAAATCTGTAGATCAAATTTTATAATTAGGGGGTAGCAATTATGGCTAATGTAAACATCAAGCTGACAAGAAGTCTTATCGGCTGCAAGAAGGACCAGATTGCAACCGCCAACAGCCTTGGTTTGCGCAAGATCGGCGACACAACCTGTCAGCCTGACAACGCACAGACAAAAGGTAAAGTGGCAAAAATAATCCACCTCATCGAGGTTAATGAAGCGTAAGCAAGGAGGTGCGAAAAGATATGAAGTTGCATGAACTTTCACCGGTAGCAGGCTCAAAGAAGAGCGTAAAGCGTATCGGTCGTGGTCACGGTTCCGGCTGGGGTAAAACAGCCGGTAAGGGACATAAAGGTCAAAAGGCAAGAGCAGGCAGAGGTATGCGTCCAAGCTTTGAAGGCGGTCAGATGCCTCTCGCAAGACGTATTCCTAAGAGAGGTTTCAACAACATCTTCGCTAAGAAAATCGTTAACATTAATGTTGAAGATCTCAACAGATTTGAGAACGGTGCAGTAGTAGATGTAGAGGCTCTCAGAAATGCAGGTCTTGTAAAGAACTCCTTTGATGGAGTTAAGGTTCTTGGTAACGGCGAACTCAAAAAGAACGTTACACTCAAACTTCAGAAGCTCACAGATGACCCAATGTCATTCTCAAAGCAAAAGAAGAACAAGGCTAAGGCAGCTAAGTTGCCTTATTCTGAATCTGCAAAGCAGAAAATAGAAGCAGCAGGCGGAAAGATTGAGGTGGTATAATGTTTAAGACACTCTCAAACGCTTGGAAGCTGGCAGATATCCGTAAGAAGCTACTTTTCACATTACTTATCATAATCGCTTTCAGAATTGGTTCTGTAATCCCAGTTCCATTCCTTAATATGGAAGCATTGCAGGATGTAATGAGAACATCAGCTTCTACTTCTGCAGAAGAGTCTAACGCATGGAACGATTCCTTGCTAGGATATCTTGACACAATGTCTGGTGGTGCATTCTCAAATGCAACAGTGTTTGCAATGGGTGTTACACCATACATTAACTCTTCAATTATTATGCAGCTTTTAACAGTTGCTATTCCTGCTCTTGAGCGTCTCACCAAAGAGGGCAACGAGGGCAGAAAGAAAATTGGTGCCATCACACGTTATGTCACCGTTGGCTTAGGACTTATCCAAGGTACAGCCTTCTATATATTCTTATTTAGAAGTAATGTAATTGAGTCTTATGCTAAGTCGGGCGGATTTGCGGTATTCGCCGGAGCTGTTATGATCCTCACATTTACAGCAGGTACAGCTGTAATGATGTGGATGGGTGAACAGATCAACCAGTTTGGTATAGGAAATGGTATTTCCATGCTCCTCTTTGCAGGTATCGTTGCAAGACTACCTGTTAGTGTAAGAGCATTGGGTAGCTATTGGAATGCCGGTGTAGCAGACAATGGTGATACAAAATACATCTTCCTCACAATCGGTTATGTATTGTTGTTCCTTGCAGTTATCTGGCTCATCGTATTTATGAACGACGCAGAAAGAAGAATTCCAATCCAATACGCAAAGCGTGTTGTTGGCAGAAAAATGTATGGCGGCAACTCAAGCCACTTGCCAATTAAGGTTGGCATGGGCGGCGTGCTTCCAATCATCTTCGCAAGTTCTATTCTTTCTATTCCATCTACAATCAGCTTGTTCACAGGCGAGGCAACAAGTGGCTTCTGGGCTGCTTTCCTCAACGCCTTCAAAACATCAAGCTGGGTATATATCGGCTTGTACTTCGTATTGATTTTGGCTTTTGCTTATTTCTATACTACAATTCAGTACAATCCAATCGAAATGGCTAACAATCTTCGTCAGAACAACGGTACTATTCCCGGTATTCGTCCTGGCAGACCAACCTCAGATTTCATAGCTAAGATTCTTTCCAGAATCACACTTATCGGAGCTTTGTTCCTTTCAGTGATTGCTATTGTTCCACTCATCTATACAAAGGTGGGTAGCATGGGCGGTCTTTCAATGGGTGGTACATCCGTCATCATCCTTGTTGGTGTTGCTCTTGACACAACAAAGCAACTTGAATCACAAATCATGATGCGTCATTACAAGGGCTTCCTTGATTAATGACAACAGAGGAGTATTAAACCATATGAAGATAATTTTGTTAGGCGCACCGGGTGCCGGAAAAGGCACCCAGGCAGAGAAAATCTGCGAAAAATTCAATATTCCCGCAATTTCTACGGGAAATATTATTAGAGAAGCGTTGAGAAGCGGCACAGAAATGGGCTTGAAAGCTAAGTCTTATATGGACGAAGGCAAGCTTGTTCCTGATGAGGTAGTTATCGGCATTATTAAGGAAAGACTTGCAAAGGAAGACTGCGCAGGCGGATTTATCCTTGATGGTTTCCCAAGAACTATTCCTCAGGCTGAGGCTCTGGATAAGATGGGCATTGTCATCGACAAGGTAGTTGATATCGAAGTAGCTGATGACAAGATTGCAGCCAGAATGTCCGGACGCCGTGTTTGTGAGAAGTGTGGCGCAAGCTATCACCTTGAGTTCAAAAAACCAAGTGTAGATGGCGTGTGTGATGCTTGCTCAGGCACCCTTGTTCAACGTAAGGATGATCATCCAGATACGGTTTTATCCCGTCTTGAAATATATCATAAAGAAACCGAGCCACTTAAAAGCTACTATGAAGCTCAAAACAAGCTTGTTATAGTAGAAGGACAGGACGAGGTTGCTGATACAACAAGACTTGTATTCGAAGCTTTGGAGTAATCAGCTATGATAATATTAAAAACGGCACGTGAACTTTCTATGATGAAAGACGCAGGAAGAATAGCTCAAAAGGCTCTTCTTCTAGCCGGTGAGGCTGTAGAGCCCGGCGTTTCAACTGCCGAGCTTGATAGCATCGTCAGAAAATATATCGAGAAACAAGGCGCAACGCCTTCGTTTCTCGGATATGGCGGATTTCCGGCTAGTGCGTGTATATCTGTAAATAATGTGGTCATCCATGGCATACCTTCAAAAAAACAGATTATAAAGAACGGCGACATCGTGAGTATTGATGTGGGAGCGTTCTTTGAGGGTTATCACGGCGACAACGCATGGACTTTTCCTTGCGGAGATATAAGCGCCGAGGCTCAGCAGCTCTTAGAGGCTACAAAAGAAAGCCTTTTCTTAGGAATAAAGGCTGCTGTGGTAGGTAACAGGCTTGGTGATATAGGTAGTGCTGTGCAGAGGTATGTCGAACCTCGCAGTTACTCGGTGGTACGTGATTTTGTCGGCCATGGAGTAGGTGCGAAGCTGCATGAAGAACCGAGCGTACCTAATTTCGGAACACCCGGAAGAGGCCAACGCCTTATGCCGGGCATGACAATCGCTATTGAGCCAATGGTAAACGTAGGCACCCACAGAGTGAAGGTGCTTGATGATGAATGGACCACGATAACCGCAGACGGAAAACTATCTGCGCATTTTGAACACACAATAGCGATAACATCTGATGGTCCTGTAATCCTGACCTCTGCAGACTAAGTGGAGGAATTGTTTTATGGGAATTTCAAAAGGACAAATTGTTATTTCAAAAGCAGGACACGATAAAGGCGATGCTCTTGTGGTGATTGCATATGATGAAAAGTATCTTTATGTTTGCGATGGCAAGCATAGAATGCTCGAATCGCCAAAGAGAAAAAAGCCAATGCACGTGTCATTTACAAAAACGGTTGTTGATGAAGAATCAATGAGAACAAACCGCCAGATAAGAAAATCACTTGCTATCTTCAGAAATAGTGATTATTCTGAAGAAATCTTAGGAGGGTAATAGCTTTGTCAAAGGATGACGTAATCGAAATAGTTGGTACGGTTAAAGAGGCTTTGCCAAACGCACAGTTTACGGTGGAGCTTCCAAACGGACATTCGATCCTTGCTCATATTTCGGGCAAGCTCAGAATGAACTATATAAAAATAATTCCCGGTGATAAGGTTACAGTTGAGATGTCACCTTACGACCTCACAAAGGGCCGTATCACATGGAGAAGTAAATAATATATATTAGATATTGAGAAAGGAATGATTATACAATGAAAGTCAGACCTTCTGTTAAAAAGATTTGTGAAAAGTGCAAGATAATCAAGCGTAACGGCAAGATTATGGTTATCTGCGAAAACCCTAAGCACAAACAGCGTCAGGGCTAATAATTCAAATCTATATTAAAACAGTTTTTTTAAATAATTATGGAGGTGCAATAAAACATGGCACGTATATCCGGTGTTGACCTTCCGAGAGATAAGAGAATCGAAATCGGTTTGACATATATCTACGGTATAGGCAGAAAAACAGCTGGCGATATTATCGCTGCAACAGGTATCAATCCTGACACTCGTGTTAGAGATTTGACCGAAGATGATGTAGCAAAATTAAGAGAATATATAGACCACAATTGTCGTGTAGAAGGTGACCTTCGCCGTGACATCGCATTCGATATTAAGAGACTTATCGAAATCGGATGCTACAGAGGCGTACGTCATAGAAAAGGACTCCCCGTAAGAGGACAGCGTTCTAAGACAAATGCTCGTACCCGTAAGGGCCCGAGAAAGACAATGGCCAATAAGAAGAAGTAAGCGAGGAGGAATTAAAAATGGCAGCACCTAAGGGTGGAAAAAAGGGCACAGTGCGCCGTCGCCGTGAACGCAAGAATATCGAGCGTGGCACAGCACACATCCAGTCCACATTTAATAATACAATCGTTACAATTTCAGATACTCAGGGAAATGCCGTTTCTTGGGCAAGCGCAGGCGAATTGGGCTTCAGAGGTTCAAGAAAATCTACTCCATTTGCAGCACAGAGTGCAGCAGAAACAGCAGCTAAGGCAGCTATGGAGCATGGCATGAAGACTGTAGAAGTTTTCGTTAAAGGACCAGGTGCAGGTCGTGAAGCAGCTATCAGAGCTTTGCAGAGTGCAGGCCTTGAAGTAAGCATGATCAAGGATGTAACACCTATTCCGCATAACGGATGCCGTCCTCCAAAGAGAAGACGTGTATAACATATATTAAAGGAGGAAAAAGCTGATGGCTAAGAATATGCAGCCTATTGCTAAGCGTTGCAAAACATTGGGAATTTCCCCGGCAGTAATGGGCTATTCTAAAAAGAATACAACCAGAAATGCTAACGCAAACACCAGAAGAAAGAAGAGCGAGTATAGCTTACAGCTCACAGAGAAGCAGAAGGTTAAGTTTGTATATGGCGTTATGGAGAAGCAGTTCAGAATGTACTACGAAAAGGCAGCTAAGGCCGGCGGTAAGACCGGTGAAGAGCTCCTTATCATGCTCGAGCGTAGACTTGACAACGTAGTTTTCAGACTCGGATTTGCTAAGACAAGAAGAGAAGCAAGACAGCTTGTTAACCATGGTCACTTCACAGTAAACGGCAAGAGAGTAAACATCCCTTCATTCCTTATCAAGGTTGGAGATGTTATCGCTGTTTGCGAGAAGAGCCGCAGCACAACAAGATTTAAAGATCTTGCCGGCAGTGACACATTCGTTGCAGCACCAAAGTGGCTTGAAAGAGCTAAGAACGAGCTCAGCGGTAAGGTTTTGGCTATGCCAGAGCGTGACGATATCGACTTACCAGTTGAAGAAACTCTCATCGTTGAGTTGTACTCCAAGTAATCCACTTATAGCATAATATAAGCAGATTACAAAATATAAGCGAAAAAACGCTAATGTTTAGGAGGTAAACGAATGATTGAAATAGAAAAGCCAAGCATTGAAACTGCCGAATTGTCTGATGACGGCAGATATGGTAAGTTTGTTGTAGAGCCTCTCGAGAGAGGTTTTGGTAATACTTTAGGTAACAGCTTACGCAGAGTACTGCTTTCTTCACTTGAGGGTGTGGCAGTAACATCAATAAAAATTGATGGTGTATTACACGAGTTCTCCACAATTCCCGGTGTGAAGGAAGATGTAACGCAAATAGTCCTAAACATGAAGGGTCTCACAGCAAAGCTGTACTGTGAAGGACAAAAGCACGTTGAGATTAACGCTGTTGGCCCATGTGTGGTTACAGCAGAATCTATAGAATGTGACAGTGATGTTGAAATCCTCAATCCTGAGCTTCACATCGCCACCCTAGACGGGAACGCAGAGCTCCATATGGAGATCGTTCTCGATAAGGGCAGAGGCTATGTTTCCGGCGAGAAAAACAAGCTCCTTATGGAAAACAACATTATTGGTCTTTTGCCAATAGACTCTATTTACACACCTGTTATGAAGGTGAATTATACGGTAAACAATACCCGTGTTGGTCAGATTACTGACTATGACAAGCTCACACTGGAAGTTTGGACTAACGGTGTATTGGAGGCAGGAGAAGCTGTTTCTCTTGCAGCCAAGGTTCTCACAGAGCATCTCAATTTATTTATGGATCTCACAGAGGGCGTTGTTATTCCTGATATGATGGTTGAGAAAGACGACAAGGGCAAGGAAAAGGTGCTCGAAATGACTATCGAAGAACTCGATTTGTCTGTTCGTTCATTTAATTGCCTCAAGCGTGCCGGTATCAATACCGTTGATGATTTGATTAAGAAGACTGAGGATGAGATGATGAAGGTGAGAAACCTCGGAAGAAAATCTCTTGAAGAGGTTATCCAGAAAATCGACTCCCTCGGATTTAGCCTTCGCAAAGAAGACGAATAATATATAGTATGATTCATTACGAAACAAAGGAGTGAATATAAAATGGCAGGTACACGTAAGCTGGGCAGAGCTACAGATCACAGAAACGCAATGCTCAGAGGTCTTGTTACATTTTTCCTTGATAAGGGAAGGATTGAAACTACAGTTACACGTGCTAAAGAAGTAAGAATTCTCGCAGAGAAGCTCATCACTTTAGCTAAAGAGGAAAATCTTCACAACAAGCGTCTTGCTATGTCTTTCATCACACAAGAAGACGTAGTTTACAAGCTCTTTAAGGAGATTGCACCTAAATATAAGGATGTTAACGGCGGTTACACAAGAATCACAAAGCTCGGCCCTCGTAGAGGAGACGCAGCTGAGATGGCTGTTATCGAGTTGATCTAATCTTAATTACTTGTAATAGTAGTTATATAAAAAAGCGGTTATCCGAATTTCGGATGACCGCTTAATTATTGTATACGAAAACCCCGCCATAGCGGCAGGGTTTAAAAGGATTAACCGATAAACAGAAAAATTAAAATCTGTCTATCTCCCTTTACACAAGGGAGGCTGAGGAAGTTTTGACGGAGGGAGAGAAAAGCTAGATATTCTGCAAAAAATCAGTTTTTCTCTCCCTCAGTTTCGCTTCGTTCAACAGGCTCCCACGTTAGAGGGAGCCAAGGAAATTCAAAGATGGGTTTACTAGTAACTAGTAAACGATGAGTGGCTGACAGGTCAACAGCACACTAATTATTAAGGCTATGCCCGAAAATGTAAAATCAATTATCCAAAAGTCTTTATTTATTCTCGATAGCACGAAGATAGAAAGCAGTTATCATTGCCATAAAATCATAATCGAGAGTGTTGGCTTTTGTATAATTAACGCTTTGTTTAAAACTCTCCAGAGCATCCTGCGGTATATCGCCTTTGTAGCTTTCTGATAGAGATTGAATTTGTGATTGTAGATTATTGCGATATATAACTGCTTCTTCAGATAGCCACATTGATGAATGTTCACTGCGATATTCATTGTCGAGCGTAACACACGTCACATTTGGATTGATAATCTCGTCACTATGTGAAGCTAGGCTACACTCAAAAGGCACAATGGCATCATAAGCACCATTTATTATAAGAGCCGGTGTGCTTGTAGAGTTTATAATATCTGTTGCACTTACATTTGCATCTTTACCAAAGGTAATGCTGTTTTGAACTAGCAAAAAAGGATATCCCATTTTTGCAAAAATACCTGCATATTGATTTGCTTTGCACATCATCATATCTATCGGCGATTCAAATCCGCCAATGCTTACTACCGCAGTAACGTTTTTATGCTCGGTGGCTGTGATAGCTCCATATCCGCCTGCACTGTGACCATATATTAATATCGGTAGATTTTTGAGCGAAGGTTGACACTCGATATATTCAATGGCAGATAAAATATCTCTCTTGGGTTGTGACAAACCAACCATACCTTTGCCTTCGCTGTTATTCATGCCGGTGCCGTCATATGCAAGCACGCAAAATCCATTGTCCACAAAATGCATTATCTCCGGCAGATGACTATCTGCTGTGCTTCTCATACCGCCTGCTATAAGCACTAAGCCTACGCTGTTTTTTTCGCCGTAGAGATATCCGCAAAGCTTGTTTTTGCCGGAGTAAAATTCGATAGGCTCTCTGGGATATGCTGATAGTGTGCTGTCGTAGCTTAACTCTATGCTAATTCCATCATAATCATATCTACCAAACGCTACCTTAAAGAAAACCGCAGAAAAGGCAAAATTACAAATTAAAAAAACTAAAAAAAACACCATCAGGCTGAGAATCACTCTTTTCGTAGTGCGTTTTTTACTATTAAGAAGTTTCATAATAACAAATCCTTTCTTAATAGCAAAGAAATTATTCTCTCCTGATGGTGTATTTATTCTTTGCTTTTTATTATTTTAGTGTAAATCAATAATAGAAACTTGTGATTCCAAGTGTGAAGCCTGCACAAATAGCAATAAATATAATCAGATAAATTACAGAAAAAACAATACTAGCTATTAGTCCGATTGTAGAGAGTATATTGCTCGTTCTTATTTTGCCGGTGTAAATGTTATTGTGAGATTCCAGATATTCTTTAAGCTTCTTTCGGGCTATGCATGAAAAGATGATTCCCAAAAATGACACATAAGGATAAATTGCAAATGCAAGACCAATTATACTCCACACAAGCACAGTGGTAGATGTGTCGGGCGAAGTGTTTTGTATAGGTTGCTGTGGGTTGTAGCTTTGTTCGGAAGCAATGTCCGGTTGGTTATAATTTGTAGTATCCATCACATTTCCACAGCTTGGGCAAACATTAGTGTAGGTATGGTCAAATTGAGTTCCACATCTGTTGCAATACATAAGATCATCTCCTTATTTAAAAAGTAGGTTTAATTAATAATAGTAATTGTAGTAGCTATAATTATCATTCATTTCTACCATTGCTGCCTTTATAATAAGCAATGAAATAAAAACAGTTAGAATTATAGATAAAACAAGACCTATGATAGAAAGAATTTTACCTGTTTTTGACTTGCCATTGTGAATTCCGCTGTGAAGCCTGAGATAAGTTTTAGATTTGCCAAGACCTATAGCTGAAAAAATAATTCCCAAAAAGTTGAGAAACGGTATAAAAGCAAGAATAAGACCTACAATACCCATTGCAAGCACGGTGCCGGAGTTATCTGACTCTGCATCAAATGGCTGATTGTATTGTGAATGATCATTGTAATTGGGAATAGGCTGTTGCTGAGGATAGCTATTTTGCAATGGATGGTTAAATGCATCCATAGGCTGTTGTTGTGTATAACTATTTTGCACAGGCCGGTTGTATTCTTGCTGAGGCTGATCTACATAGGAGTTATGAGTATCAGAATCAGCAGGCTGAGAAAAAGCTTGGACATCCATCACATTTCCGCAGTGTGGACAAACGTTAGTGAGTGTGTGGTCAAATTGTTTACCGCAATTATCGCAAAACATAAAAACTCTCCTTTAAAAAATTATTTATTATGTATTAATAGATACACAATTTATATGTTAATTATATCATAGATTGTAAATTTTTTAAATCTTTAATTAAAAATATTTTTCTAAAAAGCTTATGACAGCTTTGTCGTAGCTGTCGGGATTGTTTATCCTCACTCTTGAGTGAGCTCCCTTATCAAACCACGATATCTCTTTTTCGCTTTGACACATATCATATAGCTCCTGTGCTTTTTCGGGAAGAGAGTAGATATCCTCTTTGCTGTGGATAAAGAGAATAGGTTTTTTGAGCTTAGAAATTCTTTTTATCGGGCCATCTGTCATCGCATTTGCACCAGAAAAAATCCTTGTAAGTGCCATGACCATCAGCGTGAAAGGAAATTGTGGGCGATGCTGTTCTATCAAATGATTTTTGAAAGATTCGCAAAAGGTGGTATACATACCATCTGCCACCATGCCATTTATCACGCTAGGACATTCTTTGTTTGTTATAGCAAAAAGTGCTACTGATGCACCTATGCAAATGCCGTGTAATATGACACTGACATTGCCTTTTTCTTTATTCAAAAACTTGCTCCACTCTATGATATCACGATATTCTTTAAATCCCAGTGAACAGAATGTACCGTCAGACAGACCATGTGAGCGATTGTCTATTACAAGCACATTGTAGCCTGATACTCTGTATGGTTCAGCAAAATAATATGAATACAAGCAGGATTCCATACGGCCAGCAATAATAATAACAGCCTTATCACTGCCAAAATCGAAGTATTGCCCTACAAGGCGAAAACCATCGCTTATAATTTCTACATCCTCAATGTAGCTTTCATACTTTTTGCCCCATTCTAATCCGAGATCATACATATGATGATATTCTTCATCCTCCGGAAGACTACATTCACGTCCCCATTTTTTCTTGCTTGTTCTCACAAGCAGAGCGATGTAAATTCCTGCAGAAATCACAATCGTGGGCAAAACGCCGGCCACTATCACCACAATTACTATAAGTCTTATCCAAAAATCAATACCCATATAACGCTCCTCAAAAGACTCCTATTATAAAATGATGAATTTTTTGGCCTCCGTTAAGGAAAGTGACTTCTAGTTCCGGAAAGCTTTGCGATAGCTTTTCTTCAAGCTCATATACTTCATCATCTGTAACATCATAGCCTTTGAATATAATGCAGTTTTCTTTATCTTCAATGTCGGCTATTTTGCTAATGCCGATTATGATACTATCTATGGCATTATGGCTTACTGCCACAATGTTGTTTTCGAGTAAAGCTATCTGGTCGCCTGCCTTGCACGATGGACCTGCAAAAGAGAAGTCTTTGGAGGCTGTGGTCTGAAACAGCGTTGCCACACCATCCATACCCAGCTTCATCTGCGAAAGGCGATATGACACATCTTTACTATCAGGAATATCCATAGCAAGGGCACAATATGCCTGAGCTACACTTTTGGTGGGTAGGATGTGGATATTTGAACCTTTATATAGCTGTATTGCCTGCTGTGCTGATAAAAAAACATTTTTGTTGTTTGGCATTACCACCAGATGTTCGGCATTTGTACGCTTAAATGCATCTATAAACTCTTGCGAAGAAGTGTTCATAGTGTCTTCACATTCAATTATGTTGTCACAGCCAAGCTCCAAGAAAAGATCTCTCATTCCTTTTCCGTTCACCACAGAGATGACAGACAAAGGCTTTTTCTGTATGTTTTCTTCCTTTTCCTTTAGCACACGATTGTGCTGAACCTGCATATTTTCCATTTTAAAGGAGGCAAACTCGCCGTATTCCTGACTAAGTGAAATCACCTTTGCAGGTCTCATGGTATGAATATGCACTTTTACTCGTTTTTGGTCTTGCACGACCACCAGCGAATCGCCAAACAGCTTTAAGTCGTCTATAAAGCTGTTTAGTCTAAAATTGCGATTATAGTTAGGATTGTTCATTAATTGCAGAATAAATTCCATGCAATAGCCATCTTCAAAAAGGCTGTTTTCGTTAAAAATCACAGCATTAGGGTGTTCACGGTTTATCATAGGCTGTATAGAGCCTGGGTTATCCTTTATTATGTCGCCGTAGAGATATTTTAGCATACCTTCCACAATCAGTATATAGCCATATGCACCGCTATCCACCACGCCTGATTCTTTTAATATAGGAAGTATATCAGGAGTAAATGAGAGAGATTTTCGCATTTCTGCCACATACATAGAGAGCAAGGTTTCCATAGTGGTGCTTCTGCCTACTTGGCTTTTTATGTGTTCTATGCCTTCACGAGCTACTGTGAGGATAGTGCCCTCGGCTGGTTTTATCACAGATGAATATGCTGTGATATAGCCTCTTATAAATGCATTACGCATTTCTGCTGGGTTTACTATACCGGTTTTTTGTAGTTCCAGAAAAATTCCCTTAAAAAGCTGTGACAATATTACTCCGGAATTTCCTCTTGCTCCCAGTAGCATACCTTCACTCAACATTTTAAGATAAGCTCCCACCTCAGGTCTGCTTTGTGCAAACCTGATGCCGTTTTCGAGAGTAAGCACCATATTGGTGCCTGTGTCGCCATCAGCCACTGGAAAAACATTCAGTTTGTTTACTTCGTCTTCAAGACTGCGTAAATTTGCCAAGCCGTTGCGCAGCATACGCTCCAGCTCAAGTCCGTTAATTCTTTTAGTGTTCATAAAAATCCGCCTCGGATTCTATTATTATTTTTTTATACTTGCTTTTTCTTTTTCAGATGTTTTTTCTTCTTTAACGCCTATTGTTGTAAGAGTTTTTGGAAGGATGTAAGACACCAGGAATGCTACAAATGTGCCTGCAGCAGAAATCAAAGTAAGGAGGAAGATAGCAGATGAATGGCTGTCTTCGCTACCCTTAAGGGCTGTTAGCACAGCACCTGTACCAATACCTGTGGCTACTCCGGAAAATAGTCCTTGCACAGCAAAATACATAGCAGAGTTAGAAACGCCTGTTTTCTCTTGTTCTTCGGCAGCCAGCTGTGATGGTATAGAATAAGCCACAGCAAATAGTGAGCCTATAGCAAACGAGCTGATAACACCGCCTACAATAGAAAGCACCATTTTTAATGTGCCATCTGCTAAAAATGAGATACCAAACAAGCTCGTCATACCCAAAGTATATATGATAAGTGTGTATCTGAAAGCTACACCGAAGCCATACTTATGTAGGATATGGTTATACAAAATAAGTGTAAAAGGAACCGGCGCAAAAGATGCCATCATAACAAACATCATATTCATGCCAACAAATGAAAAATACTCGTTGATACCGCCCAAAAAGAGCTGTACACCAAATGTCATAAATGAATATACTACCATCCACTTTATAAAAGCGGTGTTTTTGAATGTATGTTTAAGTGATTTTACAAGTCCTACTCTCTCTGAGGCAACTATGCTACCGGATTTGTTTGAATCTTCTTTTATCATAAACATAGGGATGAGCATTGTAAGCGCAAGAGGAAGCACAATCAGAGCTACTACTCTGATATTAAGGCCTTTTAGCAATCCTGCTACAACCACATAGCCTAATATGAAATATACGATATCGCACACAGACTTTACATTAGCCAGCAAGGCTCTGTCTCTCTCGTTGTCTACTATCTCGGTAAATGTGGCATAATAGGTAACCATGGTGAGAGTGTAGAAAGAATAGAAGATGCATAGCATTATGCCATAATAGGCTGTGTTGAGCATAGTTACTCCGCTATGATCCGGCACCACGAGAAATAGCAAATATGATGAAATAAGTGGAATCAATCCGATTAGTATAGACGGACGGCGCCTGCCCCATTTTGTGCGTAAGCCATCGGTAAATGATGCCATAGGGATATCAATCACACCGTCAATTATTTTTGCAATCACCACAAATGTTGCCCATACAGCAGGCACGATAAGATCTTTTTGCAGATATGTTTGAAATGGAATAGCGTTTTCGCCAAATCCACCCACCAGCAAAGCACTGCATAGGTAAGATCCCATCATCAGGTTGAGCATATTTATTCCCAGTCCGGAAATAGCGTATAAAAAGATTTGCCATTTTTTAGTTAACTTCCTCATTTGTTTATTCTCCACTTTCAATATATTTTGTAATTATCTCACGCTCTTGTGAAAGTTCGGCTGATATTGGTTTGCCTATATAATATGCTGCCATCAGCCCGGGGCCTATGTTTATTCCGCACAGCGGATGCACGTCGTTGATATATATAGCCTTAGGATGAAAGCGATTTTCTATCATTTCTTTATATTCTAAGGCTTGTTTATATCTGCTCGTATGAGCGATAAAGATAATCTGCTCTGAAGGGTTCTCGATAGTCTCTTCTATATAAGATAGCAAGACAGAATAGGCTTTTTTGGCTCCTTTAACTTTGCCTATAACAGTAGTAAGTCCGTTATAGTCAAATTCGCCAATTGGTTTGATGCCTGCCAACGTGCCAAAAAAAGCTTTAGGGTGAGTGATTCTTCCTTTTTTTGCCACAAAAGAGAGATCGTCTAGCCAGCCAGCCTGATGGAACTTGTTTTTATTATTTTCTATATAATCTACCACTTCGTCAAAGGATTTGCCTTGTTGTTTGAGTTGGGCGGCACACACCGTGAGCAGACCAAAGCCAGGACCAAATCTTCGGCTGTCTATGCAGGCTATTCTAACATCAGGATAATTTTGCTTGCATAGCTGAGAGGCCTTTGTGGCAAAGCCGTGAGCACCACTGATTCCACCTGAAATTGTAAGAGCAATGATATCATATCCTTGTGAAGCGTATTTTTCAAACTCACGTCTAAATTCTTCTACATTAGCGGGAGATGTGGTGTAGGCATCAGGATTTTTTTTGAGATCAGCATAAAACTTGTCTCTATCATATCCGTTCCATCCCGGCAGAATAGTGAGTTCTCCTCTGTCGGGTGTTTTTATGTGACCGGGTATAACTTTTATGTCATATTCCTTTTGGAAAGCCTCGCTGAGGTCGCATGTGGCATCTGCGACAATAACATATTTTTTCATAGTATTTCTCCTTTCGAAATCTATTTATTTTACAAATTTATTTAAAAATATATCAAGCTTTTGAGGAACATCTTTTCCTGCCAAAAAGCTGAGTATATGATGTGCGTTTTTCGGATATTCACATTCTTTATAAGAGGCACATGCCTTATACATTTGTTTGGAACATTCTATCGGCACAGATTTGTCTTCCGCTCCATGCAGAAAAAAGGCAGGTATATCAGTGTGCCTGAGAGAATCGCAGGTGCTGTCTTTTATATTTTCCTTAAAAGCCATCCTTGCAAACAGTTGTATATATGGCATGATCAGAGAAGTGGGCAGATGACGTTTATTACTGTCAAATTTCATCTGGTCATATACTGATGTGAAGCCACAGTCAAGCACCATAGCCTTCACCTTTTTGTTTTTTATTTTATCTGATGCATAGGCTATAGAGGTGCATCCCATAGATATTCCATATAGCACAATGTTTTTTGTGTTTTCTTTTTGTGATGCCCAGTCTATCCAGCGTAAGATGTCATATTGCTCGGTTATGCCGAGGGTTACGTGTTTTCCGCCACTTTTGCTATGGCCACGCTGATATACCATAAGCAAATTCCAGTCTTTTTGATAAAAATGCCGTGCTTGCACACAAAAGTTTGACATTGGCGTGGCACAATATCCATGCACAAATATAATCGTCTTATCAGAACCCTTGTCATAATATTCGGCACACATAGATGCACCATCAAAAGAAAACATATGCACAGATTCATAACTAAGGCTTTTCATAAAGCGGTTACATTCTGAAAGAGTGTTTATGTAAGGCTCATAATATTCTAGATCGTCTGATTTCTCAAGATCTTCTATGGTTATACCCTTTTTTCTCGAAAAAAGTGAGAAAAACATCACAATGGTGGGGCATATTATAAAAATAATATAAATTGCAAGTAAAATTAAAATAGCATATAAAAATATCATATCATCACCGATAATGTATCAGAGCATTTGCACAGAATGTATATGGGCAGAGTCGTTTTCAAAAAAATATATTCTGGCACAGTCAACAGCCTTTCCGCAAGCTGAAGCTATTATAGGAACACCGCCTGCATCTGCTCTGAAAGATATAGTTTTGTAGGAATTTGCATCTATTTTTGATGGTAAAAATTTTTTTGAATTGCTTGCTTTAAATATACTTTCTTTTTTTGTCCACATCAGCATAAAGTCAAGAGGCGTTATTAATGATGGGAATTCTTCCTTTTTTGATGCACATCTTTCAAACATAGACTTTACTTTTTTATCATCATGCTTTTTAAGAAATTCTTCTTCATTTTCTATGTCAATTCCAACCTCGTTGTTAGACACAGCACAAGCCACAAAGCCTTTCGAATGGGATAACGAAAAATAAACTCCGCAGGCAACCCATTTTCCGCTTTTTTCGTGTTTGAATTTTATGTCTTTCATATTCACGCCAAGTGAGCGATTAAGGGCGTATTCAAGCAGCTTCCACACATAATATCGTTCGTGCTTTACCTTATCTAGGCTTGCATTAGAAATATATTCGGCACGCTCAGGCGGATACACATCTTCTATAGTTATATCCTGAGGAATTTGGGAGATATATATATCAAAAATAGAACGTTTTCTCCATTTTTTTCGGAGTTCTTCTTCTTGTGTGCTTTTTTTCTCACCAAACACACATTCATATGCAAAGTGTTCGCAGTTGTTATGAATGATGTTGTAGCCGGTTTTGCCAAGAGATGCACGTGCCAGCTCTATTACCTTTTTTGGAGGAAAGCTTTGTTTTTTTTCTTTTCTGTCCGGCACAGCGGTTTCGACTATTTGTCCGCAAGAGAAGGTGTCTATATCCACAGCGCACACAGAGATATTAATGTTTTTTTCTTTAAACTGTGGCTGTGGAGGATAGCCAAACTGGATAACCTCATCATCACTTACAAAAATACCGTAGTGATACACACTGCCGATACGAATTCTTATCATATCGCCCGGCTTGCAAAAAGTAGGTTCCCATTTCATTGCAGTTTACCCTCAATATAGCTTACCACATCGCCAAGCGTAGCAAAGCTATCCATACTCACATCGTCAAAGCGAATATTAAAATCTTCTTCTATAGCGATCACCATAAACAGCATATTTACAGATGTAAGCCCAAAGTCGGTGTAGAGGTTAGCACTTTCTGTGCAGTTTTCTGCAAGCTCCATATTTTTGCTGTCTGCTGAAATGAGTATATCTTTTAGTTTTTCTAAAATCTCGGTTCTGTTCATATATAATCCGTCCTCTTAGCGTATTAACCAAACTTTTTGTATCTCAATATTTTCATGCTGGGAGTTCTCTCAAAGTCGGTTTCTCTTATAGTCATTTTATTTACTCTTTGATAAGTAGGTAATTTGAGATTAACCTTCTCAAGCTCTTGCTTTGCAAAGGAGTTTATATCTTCTGTATTGTACTTTGCAAGCTCTGTTTGCCTTAGCACAACCTCTAGTGCAAGTATATGCTTACCGCTTTCGTCAATATCTTCAAACACCTGAGAATCCTGCACAAAGTCTAGCTCATTAAACTTAGCCTCAACCTCAGCAGGAGAGATGTTCTCGCCGTTTGATAGGATAATAACCTCTTTTGTTCTGCCTGTGATATAGAGATATCCATCATCATCTATTCTCACAAGGTCGCCTGTTCTAAACCAACCGTCGCTAAAAGAATTTTCGGCATCTTCGCCGATATAGCAATCAAGCATATTTTTGCCTTTTAACCACAGTTCGCCATCTACAAGCTTAAGCTCTTGATTAGGATATGGTATGCCGACAGAGCTGGGTTTTGCGGTGCTTTCAGGGTTGCCCGAAACCAGATTTGCAGATTCTGTAAGACCATAACCCGGAAATAGCGATATACCCATATTGGCATATTCTTCTACTAGATAAGGCGACACAGCCGCTGCGCCGCAGATGATGTATTTCATATCCTCACCTAGCATATTTCTGCCAAATTTTTTAGACAGTGTGAGTGCCATCTCGGCAAGTGCCGGCACAAGCACCAGTATGTTTGGCTTAAACACAGCTATATCATGGAACATATCTTTGTTGTTTCTGCAAACAAAGAGTGTGCTGCCGGTGTATAGAGATGTCATCAGGTTGCGTATAAGACCAAACACATGAGATAGCGGAAGCACGAGCATATATCTCTGGCCAAACACATCTTTATAACCATAGCAACCATTCACAGTGCCTTGCATAACAGCTTGGTGTGATAGCAATGCGCCTTTGCTTTTGCCTGTGGTTCCACCGGTAAAAATAATCACGCAAGGTGTTGATGGTTCGCAGATTGTGATAGGTGTTTCTTCATCGCAGGTGCTTTCTATATTTACAAGGTTAATATTCTTTAATTTTTCAGAGACTAAAGAAATTTTCTCTTCAAGCTGTGGCTGATATATAAGCATATCTAAGCTATATTTCATGCTACAGCCAAAGACCGCTGTGTTATCAAGCTGTGCAGGCAAGATTACTGCTGTGTGGCCTGATGTGACAACAGCCAAATAAGCCTTCACAAAGTCATAAGAATTTGCACACAAGATGCCCACATTCATCTTTTCTTTAGAGTTTGCGTCTTTTATAATAGTGCGCATTTTAGCGCAGTCGCTTTCAAGACGAGCATAGCTATAGCTCTCGCCATTGTCGACAATTGCTATATCAGAAGAATAATTGTTTACGCAATCTTTCCACATTTCGCTCACATTAGAATATTCTTTTATTCTGTCAAAGGTTTCGTCGTTAGTATATTTTCTAAATAAATCTCTTGTTTGCGTTAACATTTTTATGCCTCCTCTAATGCTCAATATATATTTTAAGATTTTTTAATATTTAACAAGCACTTCAAGCTCTTTTTCACGCTGATGCAATAGACTGGTTACTTCTTCCATTTTTGCAAAGCTTGGGCGATCTCCGCAGAGTGCTTTTACATCTACCGGCTCGCCGATAGCGATAGTGAGTCTGTGCCAGAATTTTTTTCTGGGTTTGATGTAAACCGGTATTATTGGTTTTTCGCTTTTGAGCGCCATCAGCACCATGCCTGATTTAAAGGTGTCTACCTCGCCGTTGCCTGTGTTTACCTTGCCTTCAGGAAATATAGAAACAAGCTCTTCATTTTTTAGGTGTTCCACAATATTTCTTATATCGCCGGTGTTTACATTATATCTATCTATAGGTATACACTGAAAAGCTCTGAGTATAGGTCCGCCTCTGCTGTCCATCAGGTCTTTGCCACACACAAAGTGGTGTCGGCGATACCATACGCCAAATTGCAAAAATGCAGGATCAAATTTGCCTAAGTGGTTTGATATCAGCAAAGCTCCGCCTTTTATTTTCTTTTTGGCGGTTTCGCTGGGATAAACTACCTTAGTTCTAAACGCTATAAGCCCGGGTAATGCCGCTGTAATTTTTACAAAATCAAAAAAGAGATATTTTAGCGATATTACACTATTTTTTTTCGTCTTCAAGTCTTGCATACATAACCTTTTCTAAGTCAATTATTTTTTGTCTTAAAGTGACTGTAAGTTTATCTATATTTTCTTTTTCAGATAAGCTAGAATCGAGTATTTCAAGCACATCCACAGGCTCTCCAATTATCACGTGAGCTCGCTTGCTGTTAAAGTAGCTTCCGTCGGTGTAGACAGGGATAATCTGTGCGCCTGACATTATAGCCAGATATGCAGCGCTTGGCTTAAAGGCAAGCGGTTTTTGCTCGCCCTCCTTGGGCAATCGGCTCTCAGGGAATATTCCTACTATTCCGCCTTTGTCGAGTATTTCTTGCGATTTTGCCATAAAGCTGAAGTTGTGGATATCACGATCGACATAAATACCGCCCATCATCTTTAGATATGTTCCAAGCAACGGCTTTTTGAAAAGAAGCTCTGCCATTTGATAACGCAATGTTCTAGAATAGAATACAAACAAAAACACCGCATAATCATAAACAGATGTGTGATTAGAAATTATAATCGCAGGGCCTTTTATGTTGCGATCCTGCAAAGCTTTATTCTCGTATATTATCTTTGTGCGAAAACAAAGCTTTTGCACAGGCCATGCAGTTATCTTAGTGAAGTTATTCCAAAATCTGACAAGCATTTTTTAATGCTCCCTTTATATATTCGTGTAGTTCTCTTATTGTGTTCATGCTCTTTTCAGAATCAGACGGAAAAGAGATATCAAATTCGCTTTGAAGTTGTGATATCATAGCGAAATAATCTAGGCTAGAGCCTCCTTCATCCAAAAAGAAATCAGAATCATAGCCTATTTGTTCGGCAGGCTTGCTTAGTGTCACTGCAAACATATTGCGTATGAGAGAGGATATTTCATCTTCTTCGATATTTGAACTGTCATGCTTTATCTCAAATGGCGTGAGCTTGCCTGATGAGAGGTCGCTTAATATGCGAGTTCGGTTTATCTTAAACTCTGTGGCTGTCATAAGCTCTGATGTTGTAAAAAAGATGCTCGATATCTGACTGGATAAATTTAGCTCGGATATCCTTTGACGAAGCCTTTTTTTAAGCAATTCAAAAACTTCTTCAGGTGTATGTTTGTTGATGCTAACTATAAGGGTTGGCACAGAGATGCCGTTTTTCTTCTCACCTACTATGCAAATACCTTTCACACCGTCTATATTAAGCTGATGTTCTATAATATTAGGGTTAAGGTTTTCACCATTTGGTGCAATGATGAGATCATCCTTTCTGCCTAATATTTTATATACTCCGTGTTCATATGATGCAAGGTCAGATGTGTCGAACCAGCCTTGTGAATCATATCTTTTTCCGGCTTCTATAATATATTTTGCCATGGCTTTGCTTCTTACAAGCAAAGTGCCATGTTCGCTTATCTTGTATTCAACACCTGTCATGGGCTTGCCTACACTACAAGAATTTAAGACGGATTTGCTGTTGCTCAGTTCCACTGAGGTTATGCCGATTTCGGTCATGCCATAGCCGTTTGCAAGGTGATATCCAATAGAGTTGAAAAACTCTATTACCTCGCTTCTGATATGGCTACCGCCTGTGATCATAAAGCATATGCTATCGCCAAACATATTTTCTCTAACTTCGCCAAAGGCTATTTTTGAAAAGAGCGCACTCAATGGTGCTATGTTTTCCAGCTTTTTAGATATGCTAAGACCTTTTAATAATTTTTTATATGTTTTTTCGCCACGTTGCTTCACTGTTTTGATAGCCTGTGCATATACCTTCTCCCAAAACAGCGGAACAGCAAATATATGAGTAACCTTATGTTTTTTGATTGTGTTTACTATAGTTTGTGGTGACATATCATTAAGCTGGACAAAGGTGCGTGAAAAAAATGCAAACCATATATACACAGCCACCAGACCGAATATGTGATAAAAAGGCAAAAAGGTGAGTTGCTTAAGCTCGCCTTTATAATGCTTTTTCATGGATTTGCTTTCTTTAATTATGCTATAGCTACCTTTTATTTGATGATAAAACTCTTCGGCGGTATAGGCACACACTTTTACATGAGATGATGTGCCTGAAGACATAACAAATATCTCATCTGCAAATGTAGAGTTTTGTAACTTCTGAGCTTTATCGGGAGTAATATCATCAGACAAAATAGTCTTTACGCTAAACTGCTTAGAATCGGATATCACAGCGCACACCTTGCAATCTATGATAACATCTTCTAAGGTGCTGTCGCTAAGGCGCATATTCATAAGCAACGGCTTGTAACCACACATTAGTATGCACCAAAAATTTTCTATCCAGCTAAGGCTGTTGTTCATATATAATCCCACCACAGAGCTTGCAGGAACGTCTGACAGTAGCTTTTGAAGCGTGTACGCTTTGTGGAGAATATTATCATAAACCTCGCTGTAGGTAGTTTTTGTGATTCTGTATCCTCGGCTCTCCTCATACATCACGTTTTCTCTCTCTGCAAACATCATTTCAAAGAGAGAATCAAAATCTTTGTTAAGTTTTTCGTATTTTCTTAGCTTTGCATCTACAAATAAATCTATGTTTTTATAACCGCCAAAGGTTTTGGTCTTCATATTACGTCACCAATATATATTTTTTTGTCTAATTGATGATACTGCTATATATTAAACAACAACATCTATAATAGTAT
Organism: Clostridia bacterium; assembly: GCA_029098305.1. Lineage (GTDB taxonomy): Bacteria > Bacillota > Clostridia > Oscillospirales > Acutalibacteraceae > JAEEHZ01. The sequence continues at coordinate 327 of JAQXOB010000013.1, read as the reverse complement.
AGCACCTATACCAGCTTAAATCAACATTTTTCGACATAAAACCGCCTATGGAAGAATTTTATAAAGCAAAAATTTCTATATAATTTTTTAAATTAAAATCAACTATTGATAAATTTTGAATTTGCTATAAGATTTATTTTTTGCAGCTGTGATAAATATATGGAATTTTACAAATGTATATCATTGTCACGTCAATCTAATTTTGTAATAAATTTGTAATTTCAAAAAGTCGCCCAATATGGTATAACATAAGTGGGTGATAAATATGAAAAGCTTTGAGCTATTACAAGAACAAATGGTAACATTGGAAAAAGAAACCGAGCACAA
>JAQXOB010000012.1 GCA_029098305.1 Clostridia bacterium | reverse complement strand
ATTATATCATATCTTTACTGCTCTGTCAAGTACCTTTTTCTTCTTTTTTCGAACTTTTTTTCGTTCGCTCAGAAGCGCTTTCCTCAACGCAGCTTGTCTATTCTATCACTTTCAAACACTCTTGTCAATACCTTTTTTGAATTTTTTTAAACTTTTTTTCAAAGTATTTCGTTCGGTGTTTTCGTGAAAACGACTTTTTTATTTTATCACTATTTTCAAAAGCTGTCAAGTACTTTTTACAACTTTTTGTAAATATTTGTATTTCCGTGGCAGTCTATTCCCACAACACAAGGAAAGTCCTTTACTTTATATCGATATACAGCCTCTGTACCAAGCTCTTCATAGCAAATAAGCTCCTTATCGACTATACTCTCTGCTATTAATGCACCGGCTCCACCAACAGCACATAAATACACTGCCTTATTACGCACCAACGCCTTAACAGTTTCATCATCTCTCATTCCCTTACCAATTACAGCCTTTACACCATAGTCCAACAAAAACGGAGTAAAAGGATCCATTCTTTTGCTTGATGTTGGCCCTGCCGCACCCACAACTTTGCCAGGTCTTTTTGGTGCAGCACCAACATAATAGATCACCTCTCCTCTTATCTCCACCGGCAATGCTTCTCCACGCTTTAAAGTCTCGCAAAATCTTTTATGAGCCATATCTCTTCCGGTATAAATCTCACCACTTAGCAAAACCATATCTCCACATTTTAATTCTTCTATAGTTTTATCAGTTAATGGAAGATTAATTATTTTCACATTCATTATAATCACTACCCTAATATAAAAGTATATCCGTCTCCAGTTTATGGAAACGGATACAATCCTTTTTTAAATTGCTGTATTAATTTCTATTTCGTGATGCATCTTTATCATCACGCATATTTTTTACAGCCATCTCACCTGCCAGCTTCATAATCTGGTCTTTTTGTTCGCTACTAAAAGCTCTGTAATAGCACAAAATGGATTGCTCATCCTTTGACAAAGAATAGATAGGTTCGACTAAAATGCTTTGTTCCGGTTCGGCTAACTGATCAGTGCCGTCACTATCAATGTTATCAGATAAAGCCAATTCTTCTTTTTTAAAAGCATCCATAAACACAGAATATGGCACATTCAAGATTCTTGATAGTCTGATAATAACCGGAGCGCTCGGAGTAGTGTTGCCCAATTCATAGTAAGTGTAGGTAGAACGGTCAATTCCAAGTGCAGCTGCCACCTGCTGTTGCGACAATCCGCAATTTTCTCTGCACTTTTTTAATACTTTGCCCATTGCACCACTTCGAAAAATACTTGCCATACGCATAACCTCACTTTCAAAAAAATGTTACAAAATCCGCCTTAAAATTGCACTGACCACCTATAAATTTTCAGCCGTACATATCTTCAAAGGAATTATCTGTTTGTTAAGTTCTTTTTCATGCAACAAACATACGTCACATCACCCGGCGAGTTATTCCTCACAAAAGCTTGTAGTAAACTGCACCTGTAACGTGGTAAGAGAACCAGAGATGACCTCTCTGCGATATCCCACTCTTGCGATATCATTATCTTTTGAATATCCTTCTAATGTTAACGCAATAGTGCTTTCTCCGCTCTTCTCTTCATATATCTTATCATAAACACCAAATTTTTTCAATACCTTGGACAAATTATCAGCAAGTTCTGAGAATGATTTATATTTGTAATTAGAGTTAACACTTCCCGAAGAGCTAACAAAAACAATCTCACCATTCAGGCTTATTTCGTGATAATTATAAGAACCCTCTGAACATTCTATATTACATACTTGTTTTATTTTTCCTGAGTTATACTCATACACTTTCATACTCTGCTCGTTAGGAACACCCGATGCCTCACTTGAATGATAAAACTTCGTGCAAATATATTTCTTTCCGTCTTTCTCTGTTAGAAAAACATCAAAATTAGCATAAGCATTAGAAAAAGTATCTTTTCCATTTACAACAGTACCAGCAAGACTTACTTTATCTTCCTTTACACTGTATATCTCCACACAAAGCTCAGTGTTTTTCTTTCCTAGACAACGTGATGTTATCATCTCCTCACAATCATCGCCGTCAAGATCTAATATCTGTGCGCCAACAAGTCCCTTTGTATTGTTATCATCCGGAGAGATAATATCATCGCCTAATTTTTTGTGCTTCTTGGAGAGTTCGTCTTCAAGATATTTAAAAAGAAGATCCCTCGGAGATAGTTTTTCTTCTGCCTCACTGCTAACGCCATCGTCAGAGCTGTTACTATCATTTTTAATTGATTCTATATATGAGGAAACAGTTTTTGACTCACTGCTTGTGGTTTTTTCATCACCTTTTCCACATGAAGATAATAAAACAGACACACAGCTTAATATTAATAACGTGCATATTATTCTTTTTCTATTCATAAAAATATTCACCCAATTCGTAATTTATTATGTTTTGAAAGTGCATATTAAAAGGCGCTTCCATATTTTAATTTAAATCTAATATCATAGTCTACTTTGCGTTGATATTACTACTAAAATCAAATGATCAAGAAAGAGCATCTTCAGCGTCGAAGCGGTATCCAACCCCACGCAGTGTCACAATGCATTTTCCGTACTCGCCCAAACTTTTGCGTAAAAGCCTGATATGCGTATCGAGAGTCCTATCATCACCAAAGTAATTATTTCCCCAAATTTTATTTAGTATTTTTTCTCGTGTCAGAGCGATGCCACTATTTTTTACAAAATAAAAGAGAAGATCAGATTCCTTTGGAGTCATATCCACATTTTTGCCATCAAGCAAAGCTTTTCTTGCTCTAAAATCCACTTGTAAACCTTTGTATACAAATGCTTCACGTTTTGGCGAACGCTCTCCTGTGGTTCTTCTTAGCACTGCATTCACTCTCATCATTAGCTCTTTAGGAAAAAACGGTTTAACAACATAGTCATCTATATCATGTTCAAATCCATGAATTTTGTCGTCTTCTTCTCCTCTGGCAGACAGAATAATTATAGGCACATCGCTTCGCTTTCTAATTTCTTCACAAACAGAAAATCCATCTATATCAGGCATCTCAATGTCCATAATTATCAAATCAAAATTCTCTAATCTACACAAGGATATCGCCTGCAAACCGCCTGTAGCCTCTGACACATCATATCCCTCTCCAAGTGCATATTTTTTTACAATTTCTCTTGTTCTGTACTCACCATCTGCTATCAAAATTCTACTCAAACAAATCATCTCCTAAAGCAAGCCATTTTTGTTTAAGATACATTTTTCTATTTTGATTAAGTTTATAATAACATATTAAAATTGATATTGAAATAGTAAATTTTATAATTTATAATATTTAGTAAAAACAAGACATTTAGGAGTAATCAGAAGTGAAAATTATAGATCCATCTGTGGTAACATCTACTGTAAAACAGCTCTATCTTGACTTAAATTACAATATAGATACCGATATAAAAGAAAAACTTGAGCTTGCCTCAAAGATAAGTACAAACGACACTGAAAAATATGTTATTGAATGTATCATAAAAAACAGTGAAATTGCAAGCACAGACAAAATAGCACTCTGTCAAGACACAGGCATGGCAGTTCTTTTTGTAGAATATGGCGACGAAGTCGTGTGCCCATCTTTTTCTGATGCTGTTAACGAAGGTGTGCGACAAGCTTATGCTGATGGTTATCTTAGAAAATCCATAGTAGACGACCCATTGTTTGATAGAAAAAACACACAAGACAACACACCGGCTATAATACATACACAGATAGTTAAAGGCGACAAAATCAAAATAACAGCCGGTGCAAAAGGTTTTGGCAGTGAGAATATGTCCTGCATAAAGATGTTTAATCCTACAGCTTCAACAGAGGAAATCTGCAACTACATAATAGACTGTGTAAAAACAGCCGGTGCAAATCCATGCCCTCCAATAATAGTTGGTATCGGTATGGGAGGCACCTTCGAGCAGGCTGCGCTTCTCTCAAAAAAAGCGACATTCAGACTAATCAGCATAAGAAACCCAGATATTCGCTATGCTCAGCTTGAGCAAAAGTTATATGATGAAATAAATGCCCTTAATATAGGATGCGGAGGCTTTGGCGGAAACACAACAACTCTGGGAGTAAACATAGAATACTATCCCACACACATAGCAGGTCTACCTGTGGCTGTCAATATATCCTGTCATTCCACGCGTCATAGATCTTGTACAATTTGATAATTCACAAAAAACGTCAGTAATGATATCAAACTAGATATCAATTCTGGCGGTTTTTATAATCACATAATAATATTGTTACATCATTTCAAATACGAAGAATAAAAAATCTCCGGATAATCTTCATATTTTATCTCGGCAGTAAATGTTCCTGATTCATATGGAGCAATATATCGTGGCAAAAATATGATAGTGACACCGTCATCATTCATACACCATATGTAATCGGAATATTTTCCGCTTTCCACCTTGCTGTGGAAGCCTTTTAATGTAGTCAACAAGGTTTCATTTTTATGAAGCTTTGTTAAAATATTAGGATATTTTTCATCCATAACCTCGCATAGAACCTTTGGCATTGCATCCATATCAGCCACCACATTAGATAATTTGAGTTTTCTTCCTGTGTGTGTGCTGAAGGTGTAGCCATAGGTCATAGGCAAAACATGACTGCCTCCTATATAATAAGTGCCATCATGAAAGAAGCTCACGATATCTCTATCAGCATAAGATAGTTCCAAACTCCTTGTGCAATAGAAAGGATCTTTGTTCTCTTCAAAATAGCCTAAGTTTTTGTCGAAGTCATCTTTACAGCTCATAGCACTATCATAATATTCTGTGTTAAATTTAGTCATAGCAACAGCAAAATCAGGATATATCTCTTTAATTTCATCTGATAGCGACACCTCAGGATAAGTGATAGTGTAATAATCCTCACTGTCAGAACATAGCTCTATTTTATTATTGATTATAGATATACCGGATCTCACAAGATCATTTCCTAAAGACACGGCACTAAAATCTTCGATAAGCTGTGCCATATATTTTTGTATCAGTGTCACATCAACCATGTTAATTTTTCCGTTGCCATCCACATCGGCACATGGTCTGTCTATTATAGTTATCAGTCTTACAATAAATTTTTGCAGATCAGTGACATCCATCATATTGATATTATAATCACTATTGACATCACCTATTATATTAAAAATAATTAAGTCCTCATCAATCACAACCGAATCATCATCAAAAGGCAAATCGTCATATATATCTGCTGTCGCCGTCAAAACGCTCAAAGCAACTATCATAGCTGAGAGAATACAACACCATATCCTTGTCATATACTTGCTCCTAATCTCACTTCATCCACGATTTCAAATCCTTGATTTCATCATACATAGCTATATAGCTGTTATATCTGCTTTTGCTTATTTTTCCTGATTCCACAGCCATCTTCACACTACAGTCAGGCTCATTGATATGAGCACAACCAATAAACCTACATTCATCAATGTAATCATTAAACTCTCTAAAACAGTATTGTAGTTTTTCCTTTTCCTTGATGTCATATCTCTGCATATCAAAAGTAGAAAAACCAGGAGTATCTGCAATATAGCATTGATCCAGCTTAAACAGCTCGACTGTACGGGTTGTATGTCTGCCACGTCCTAGCTTTTTGCTGATATCGCCTGTTTCAAGATTAAGCTCCGAAAAAAATCTATTCAAAAATGTAGATTTTCCTACACCGGAATTTCCTGTAAGTGCTGTGGTCTTATTTCTCAAAAGCTCTATCAGCTCATCCCTGCAAAAATCCCGTCCCTCAGAGCTGACAAAGGTTTTAAAGCCGGCATTTGCATACACCTCTTCAAGTCCACATGATTCTTTTAGATCTGTCTTTGTAAATACAATTATCGGCTCAATATCTCTCGACTCCGCAGCTGCGATCATTTTATCTATAATCAAAGGATTTGGCTCAGGTTCTGTGGTAGAAACTACTACAATCAGATTGTCAATATTGGCAAGTGGAGGTCTGACTATATAGTTTTTCCTCTCACAAATTTCTGCTATTGAGGCATAGCCTTCTTTTTGCATCTCAATATGGACATAATCGCCCACCACAGGCGAAACGCCCTCTTTTCTAAAGACACCTCTTGCCTTACACTCATAAATAGTGCCTTCCTTTTCCACATAATAAAATCCGCCGGTTGCCTTAATAATAATTCCCAAAGAATTTGATTTGTTCATCTTATACCTTTTCAATATGCAGTGCAAAAACAATCAACTGATTTTTTCGCACTGCATATTTCCTTGTCTTGTATATTTAGTTTTTATTCTTCACTATCTGTCTGCTGCTCCGAATCTTCTTCCGAGTCCTGAGTGCTGTCGCTTTCAGGTTCCTCCGGCTTATTAAAGTCCAGTTCCTTTTCTGAGATCACCTTTTTATTTTTATAGTCAAAGGTATATTCTCTGTATAGCTCGCCATTTAGTTCTACCCTAATGGTTTCGTTTTCGCTGGTTATCTTGCCGGTTCGCTCTATCACATTTTCTGTAAATGTAGATGGGTTAATTGTCAGGTCACGTATAACCTCATCATTTGCTGTAACCTTGTAGCTTATCTCACCATCATAATCAGGCATTGGGATAGTCTGCTTTAGTGACACATCCTCAGATGGTCCGGAGCTAATTATAACAGTTACCTTTGTCCCCTTGCTCACTTTAGCGCCCCATAGCGGACTTTGTGATATTATAGTGTCTTTCTTAGCGTTGCTCTCTTCATAATCGGCACCACCATACACCAGTCCTGCCTGCGTCAGCTTATTTTGAGCTTCGCTGGCAGTACAATCCACCAAATACGGCACCTCTATCTGCTCTACCGACGTTCCAACACTCTGATAAAGTGTTATCGTAGATTCTACACACACCTCTGTGCCCGGTTTAGGCAAGCAAGACACAATATATCCATCTGCGGTGGTGTCATCTATAACCTCTACTATCTCATACTCGAGGTTATTTTTCTTTATACGGCTGATTGCATCATTGAGATCAAGACCTGTCACATTAGGAACTACCGTGTTTATCTCAGAGCTATTCACAACCAGGGTAATTTCTGAGCCTTGCTTTATTTTTTTGCTACCGGCACGTGGATTTTGCTCCAATATCTCGCCTATAGGCTTATCGTCATCAAATTTACTTTCTACATTCCATGAAAAAGTGTAATCCGGGTTATTTTCTACTTGTGTTTTAAAGTTTAATCCTACCAAATTAGGTACATCCACATCAGCAGTGGTTTTGCTACAACTTTTTGATATTCCTATCACACCAAAGAGCAACGCTATTAACACAAATGCTGATATTGCCCCCATTGCTATAGGGAAAGCAGGATTTCTTGAGGTCTTTATATCTTCCTCTGCCACGTCGTTATCGTCTATTGTGTCAAAGTTATCGCCAAAGTTATTGTTTCTTGCATTTGTAATAGCAGTAGCATATTTATCATTTGTTTCATCATCAAAATAAGTATACTGAAACTTAATGCTTGGATTCTGGCGAAATTTTTCGATATCAGCCAACATATCGTCAGCGCTTGCATAGCGCTTCGCAGGATTTTTTTGCATAGCCTTTAGAGTTATCTCCTCAAGACCATCAGGCACAGATGGGTTTATCTCTCTGAGAGGCTTAGGCTCACTTTGAAGCTGCATAATAGCCACAGAAACAGCATTATCCGCCTCAAAAGGCAACTTTCCTGTGAGCAATTCATACATCATAACGCCCACAGAGTAAAGATCTGATTTGTTATCAGTTATGTCACCTCTGGCTTGCTCCGGTGCTATATAATGCACCGAACCAATTGCCTTTTCGGTCATGGTGCGTGTCTCTTTGTTAGAAAACCTTGCTATACCAAAGTCTGTAACCTTGATAGTACCATCCTGAAGAAGCATTATATTTTGTGGCTTGATATCTCTGTGGATAATACCTTTTTCGTGTGCGTGCTTTAAGGCATTGAGTATCTGCACTATAAAGTGAAGTGCTTCTTTCCAACCAATTTCCTTTTGCTGAGCTATATATTCCTTGAGAGTGATACCATCAATATATTCCATAACAATATATTGTATCACATCGCCAAAGCTCACATCATATACCTTTACAATATTAGGATGTGACATCACAGCTACCGCTTTAGATTCGTTTCTGAATCTGCGTATAAAGTCTGCATTATTAAGAAATTCATCTTTTAATATCTTAATAGCCACAGCTCTGTCATCTATTATATCGTAGGCACGATATACCATAGCCATACCGCCCACGCCTATTAGCTCGTTTATTTCATAACGACCATCTAGTCGTTTTCCTGTATATTTATCCATATTCGCAGCTCCTCATTATATTATGCTGTTATAATAGCAACCGTTATATTATCCGAACCGCCTGCTTTTTTCGCCATATCAACAAGCTTATCACAAGCACTTGATATCTCTATCGAGCTTAGCACATCCGCAAGCTCGCTTTCACTTACATAATTTGTGAGTCCATCTGTGGTTAGCACGAGAATGTCACCATGCTCAAACTCAGCTTCTATAAAATCTATTCTAACATCCTCTTCCACACCCAATGCACGTGTAATAAGGTTTTTGTTAGGATGGTTCGCAGCCTGCTCAGGTGTGATTTCTCCACTCTCAATAAGCTCCTGAACCACAGAGTGATCCTTTGTAACCTGCTTGATGACACCATTTCTCATTATATATGCACGAGAATCGCCCACATGAGCCAAAAACAAGCTGTTTTCCTTGAGGAAAGCAACCTCTGATGTGGTGCCCATTCCTGCAAGTGCCATATCGCTTTTAGATTCTCTATGTATCTTTTTGTTTGCGGTTTGCACAGCTTTAATGATCATTTCGCTTACTTTGTCGTTGCTGTACTCATCATCATAGTCGTTTAAGAATGTATTACTCACTGTCTCAACAGCTATTTTGCTTGCCACATTACCGCCATTTTCGCCGCCCATACCATCGCAGACAACTGCCCATACGCAGTTTTCTGACAATTCGCCATAGCGACAGGCATCTTGATTTACATCTCTTACAAGACCAATATCTGTTTTAGAATATATTTGCATATTTTATTAACTCCTACTGATTTCTTTTTCCTGCAAGCTGTCCGCACGAAGCATTGATATCAGAGCCAAGTGTTCTTCGCACTGTAGCTGTGATTCCATAATGTGACAGTATATTTATAAAAGACTTCTGTCTTTCTATCTTACTCTTTTTATATCCTGTGCCCTCCACCGTGTTTACAGGTATCAGGTTCACGTGGCAAAGCATACCCTTTAGCTTTTCGCCAAGCTCTCTGGCACAAGCATCACCATCATTCACGCCGTCTATCATAGCATATTCAAAGCTTATTCGGCGTTTTGTTTTTTCTGAATAATATCGGCACGCCTTTAGCAGTTCATCCACATTCCAACGCTTATTCACGGGCATGGTCTGGTTTCTGATATCGTCATTTGGCGCATGAAGCGATACTGAAAGTGTTATGCCTAGATTTTCTTTTTCGAGGTCATATATCCTATCCACAAGTCCACACGTAGACAACGAAATATGCCTTATTCCAATATTAAGCCCATCATCAGATGATACCAATCGCAAAAATCTTATCACATTGTCATAATTATCCAGTGGTTCACCCATACCCATCAGCACAATATTCGATATACGAATACCAAGGTCTCTTTGGGCGGTTTGTATTTGCGAAAGCATCTCTGACGCCGTGAGGTTTCGTTTAAATCCATTTCTGCCGGTTGCACAGAAGGTACAGCCCATTTTACAGCCCTCTTGCGTAGAAATACACATGGTGTAGCCATGATGATACTTCATCACCACCGCCTCCACAAACGTGGTTCCACCAAAAGAAAACAGATATTTCACTGTTTCATCACGCTTAGACTCAAGCTTTCGCTCTATCTGCGCATTAGCTATGTAATACATCTGGCTTAGTTTATCTCTGAGTGACAGACTTAGATTTGTCATTTCATCGAAGCTTGTAACCCCATCGGTAAGCCATTTAAAAACTTGTTTTGCTCTGAACTTCGGCAGGTCAATCACAGCCAGCTCATCGCAAAGCTCAGACAAATATAAAGATTTGATATCTTTCAATTTTATCATCCCAGCGATAAAGTCGCATGAAAATATGACTACCGCAGTCCTTTCTTCATTATTTCTTTATAAACGCACTTATAAAAAATCCGTCTGTTTTCATTCCATTCGGAAACAGAGTTATCATATTATCTGGTTCATCTAAAATTCTTTTTATATTTTTTATTTCTAACCTCTTCGGCTCAAATTCCGGATGCTCTTTCAAAAATCTTAAAGCATTTTCAGAATTCTCCTCAGGATTTAGTGTGCATGTAGAATACACAAGTGTTCCACCTGATTTAAGAAGCTTTGCACTTTCACACAATATTTTATATTGTAGCTTTGCAAGCTCCTTTGTGTCTATCAAAGGCTTCGTCTTAAGCTCCGGCTTTCGCCTGAATATTCCCAATCCCGAACAAGGCACATCACAAAGGATTGCATCTGCCTCCGCTGTAAGCTTGCCATCATTTTGTGATGCATCACGGCATATTGTATCTATATTATTAATTTTTAGTCTGCTAAATGTATCTTTCATCAGGCTCAGCTTATGCTCGTGGATGTCACAAGCAATCACTCTGCCTTTGTTATTCATCATCTCTGCCACAGTGGCTGTTTTTCCACCGGGGGCTGCACAAACATCATACACTAAATCATTTTCTTTAGCTCCAATCGCCCTACAGCATATCTGTGATGCCGCATCTTGAATATGAAGCAACCCAGTCTCAAAAGCCTTGCTGCTAAAAAGATTATCTGCACCATCGGTAATATCTATCGCATTATCAACAACGCTGTTTTTCTCTGCAACAATATTTTCATCTGCAAGAATTTTTATCAGCTCATCTGAGTTCGTGAGCAGTGTGTTCACTCTTGCCGTAAGCACCGGCGAACCCATACTGCATTTGAGATATTCTTCACAAAGTTCATATCCATAGTTCTTTACAATCAGCCTTACCTTATCAATATGACATGAATACATCACGCTAAGGTATTCTTCACTGCCCGTCTTAGGATATTTTATATTATCCTTTTCTCTTACGACATTTCTAAGCACGCCGTTTATAAAACCCTTTGCGCTATACATTCCTATCTTAGGGCACAGCTTAACAGTTTCATTCACAGCCGCACTATCTGGCACCTTATCCATATAAATTATCTGATATATGCCCATTCTAAGCAAAATTTTTGCTTTTATATCTATTTTATCAGGTTTCAACCTCGAAAAAAGAGATATTATGTAGTCGAGCGTGATCTCACGCTCTATTATTCCATAATAAAGTGCACAAACAAAAGCCTTGTTGCGCTTATCCTCATATTTCCTCTTTGCAAGGCTTGATGCCACCACATTGGAATATGCATCCTCTGTGGCAGTTTTTAGCAATGCATCAAAACAAATTTTTCTTATATTTTCCATATTTTATCTACGCCTGTTTGATAGTAATACAAGTCTTAATAGTTGCAATAGAGAAGTGATGGTAGCAGCTACATAGGTCATAGCCGCTGCCTGAAGCACAGCCTTCGCTCCGCTATACTCGCTCTCATCTAAAAAGTATCCTTGCTTGATAATTTTCAATGCTCTTGAACTGGCATTAAACTCCACCGGCAGTGTTACAACAGTAAAGAACACAGCAAGAGTATAAAAAATTATACCCATATTTACAAATAAATCACCTGTAGAACCACTAAATAAAAATCCGATTAAAATAAGCGGAAAAGCAAGCATAGATCCTATTCTCGAAGCAGGCACAAGCACTCCTCTTATCTTATTTGGAAGATACCCCTGAGCGTGCTGAACCGCATGACCGGCCTCATGGCAAGCCACGCCCACAGCAGCTATCGTAGTTTTGTTATACACTTCTTCAGAAAGCCTGATAGTGTTTGTGCGTGGGTCGAAATGATCAGTAAGCCTACCGCTCACCGGCACAATGCTAACACCCGTCACACCACACATACTAAGAAGTCTTTCTGCCGCCTGAGCGCCTGTAAGTCCTCTGGAATTTCGTATCTGTGAGTATTTGTTAAATGCCGAGCTACATCTCACCTGTGCAATTATAGATATAATAATAGCAGGCAATATTAAAATATATGTCGGATCATAATAGTAAAAAAAGGGCATAAAAACACCTCCGTAATGTACAATAAAATCCTACTAGAATTTCATTACTCAAACTTATCTCCAATATTCAACTTATATCCACGTAAAAAATCTGCCGCAGGCATCTTTTTCTTGCCCTCACGCTGTATATTGACTATTTCCACAGCACCCTCACCACAAGCTACCACAAATGGCGACAGAGAAACAATCTCTCCCGGCTCACCTTTACCACTTGCTATTTTGGTGTTATGGATTTTATATGTCTTACCATCTATACTTGATGTAGCCATAGGCCATGAGTTTAGTCCTCTAACTAAATTATGAACCTCAGTGGCACTTTTATTCCAGTCAATAGCTGACAATTCTTTAGAAAGCATAGGAGCATATGTAGACAGCGAATCATCCTGCTTTGTTGGTATAATACTATCCAACTCATCTAATGTTTTTACAATAAGAGATGCACCAATAGCAGAAAGTCTATCGTGAAGCTCCTCGGCAGTCTCATTCTCGCCAATAGGGGTTTTTTCTTTAAGCAACATATCGCCTGTGTCCAAGCCTACATCCATCAACATGGTGGTGATTCCTGTTTCTTTTTCGCCGTTTATAACACACCATTGTATTGGGCCTGCACCTCTGTATTTTGGCAAAAGCGAAGCATGTATGTTGATGCATCCTCTTTTTGGATAGTCCAAAATACTAGCAGGCAATATTCTTCCGAAAGCTACCACAACGATAAGCTCCGGATCAAGCTCCCTCACTATATCCATGGTTTCTTCGCTTTTCATTTTCAATGGTTGAAAAACCTTTATACCCTTTTCGAGTGCAAGTTGCTTTACCGGTGGTGGTGTCATCACATTGCCTCTGCCCTTTGGCTTATCCGGCTGAGTGAACACACCCACGATATTGTGTCCTGCATCTATGAGCGCCTGCAAGCACGGCACCGAAAACTCAGGTGTTCCCATAAAAAGTATATTCATATATTTCCTGCCTTATAAATTAATTTTCCTCTTCAAGCATCTCGATAACGTGCTTTTTAAACAGCACACCATCAAGATGATCTATCTCGTGGCATAATGCTCTTGCCATCAGCTCAGAGCCTTCCACTGTGATTTCCTTGCCATAGCGATCCTGAGCTTTCACGGTCACATTCATTGGTCTTACTGTGATTCCATATTCACCGGGGCAAGACAAGCATCCTTCGGTTTCTCTCTGTTCGCCACTTTTCATAATTATTTTTGGATTGATCAGCTCTACCAAGCCCTCTCCTATATCAATAACAACGACACGTCTTAACACACCCACCTGAGGTCCAGCCAAACCGACACCCTCTGCTTTGTACATAGTATCTCTCATGTCGTCCAAAAGAATATGCAATCTATCATCAAATTTCTCTACTGCTCTGCATTTTTTTGCAAGAACAGGATCGCCCTCTTTTACGATATTTCTGATTGCCAAATCTCTCACCTCTTATTATATGACATTTTCGGGATTGATATCAGCATAAATACTGATATCTCTTCCCGATAAATCTTTATCAAATTTTTTGAGCAATCCCGACATCATCTGTCTGAAACGACTGCTACTTTTAAATTTTAAAATCAATTTGTATCTATATTTATTGTTTATTCTGGGCATCACCGCCGGAGCAGGCCCAAGCACTCTTAGTGGCAATTCCGGATAATCGGTAGAGGCCACCTCGCATAGCTCCTTGCTAAAACTTACAGCCGACGAATAAACCTCTTTTTTATTTTCGCCTGTAAAGACAACAAAACACAAATCAGAAAAGGGCGGATAAAGCATAGCTCTTCTCATCTTTATATCTGTTTCAAAAAAGCTGTCATAATCCTGGCGTGAGGCAAGATCTATTACAGGACTTTCGGGTGTTTTTGTTTGAATAATTGCAATACCTCGACTGTTTCCTCTGCCACTTCTGCCCACAACCTGAGTTATAAGCGAAAAGGCTCTTTCATAGCTTCTAAAATCGTTGCCATAAAGCACGTTGTCAGCCGAAAGCACACCCACAAGCGTAACATTAGGAAAATTAAGTCCTTTAGCCACCATCTGTGTGCCAAGTAATATGTCGTATTCTCCTCTGGCGAACGCTGATAGCAATCTCGCATGGGAGTTCTTTTTTAATGTGGAATCTGCATCTAGTCGAAGTATCCTTGCCTCCGGAAAAATATCAGCTAGATCCAACTCTGCCCTCTGAGTGCCTGTACCACTAAGCCTTAACCCATCAGGAGATGAGCATAGCGGACATTTTTTCTCAAATTTAGCAGAATACCCACAATAATGGCACATTAGACGGTTGTTAGCAGAGTGATATGTCATAGACACGCTACAATTAGGGCAATTCACAATCTTGCCACAGTGACGGCATGACACATAGGTATTATGACCTCTTCGATTAAGCAATATTATTGATTGCTTTCCATTTTCGAGGTTATACTCTATTCCCTCTAGCAACGGTGACGAAAACGCTGTTCGGTTGCCGTTTTCCAGCTCTATATTCATGTCAGCTGTAATCACATCGGGCAATACAGCATCACCAAAACGATTTTTGAGTACATTAAGGGAATATCTTCCTGTTTTCGCAAAGTACATACTCTCCACAGACGGCGTAGCAGATGCCAATAGCAAAAGTGAATTATGTCTGCTACATCTGAATTTTGCCACATCACGTGCATGAAACCTTGGCGAACGTTCTGATTTATAAGTATGTTCCTGCTCTTCATCTATTATAATAAGTCCTATATCGTCAAAAGGAGCAAAAACAGCCGAGCGTGTACCTATGGCTATCCTTGCCTTTCCTGACTTTACACGTTTCCACTCGTCCATCCTTTCACCCATAGAAAGTCCGCTGTGAAATACAGCTACGTTCTCACCGTAGCGACCTTTAAATGTGCTAACCATCTGTGGTGTTAGTGAAATTTCAGGCACCATGACAATTATGCCTCTACCATCCTCGTTAACTCTGTCTATCAGCTTCATAAACACAGATGTCTTGCCACTACCGGTAACACCATATAGTAACGAGACATGAGGCTTATCGTCACAGTAAAGTCCAACTAAATTATTGAACGCAACAGACTGTTCATCATTTAACACAAGATTTTTATTTGTTTCTACAACTTCTTCGCCTGCATCGGGTATTCTGAAGGTCTCCTCATCAAAATACTCTGCCAAGGATTTTTTAACAAGACTATCACACACAGCCTGTGTGACGCCTGTGTAATAACAAATCTCCTTAACAGATGCACTCTCACACGCCAACAGCAAATCAAAAACCTGCTGTTGCTTGGGTGTGAGCTTCACGCCATCTGTGCTATCGCTAATTAGTCTGATTGATTTGATAGTAGCATCCTTTATCTTTCGTGATGCATCGTCTACCTCGCAGATAGCTTTTATCTTTATAAGATAAGCTATATCTTTTGATATATCACAGTCGAATGCACCCTGGATATCATCTAGCGATAGCAGGGCCTTATTATTTTTGAGCATCGTCAAAATATCTCTGCATACAGGCGAAATATCAGCATCAGGCATAAAATCTATAAGTGAATAGCACGTCTTTATATTATAGCTTATTCCTGCCGGAAGCATAGCCTTGATACTCTCATAAAACGAACAAAAACAGTGTGAAGATACAAATTCTGCACAGTCTATAAGTTCCTGAGATACCACAGGCTCTTTATCTTGTATGCTTTTTATGTACTTAAAGTTATCCGGCACATCACATTCACGACGTAATGCTATCACATAGGCTATTCTGCCTCTGTTGCCACCGCCAAAAGGCACTATCACTCTCATGCCAACAGCTATATCATTTTCTAAATGATGTGGTACGATATAATCAAACAGTCTTTCACTGCTGTATGGCAGTTTTTCTACCGCCACAGTTGAGATCAGCTGACCTTTATTAGTCATTTATCTCTGGCTCGTAAATTTCAAATCTATCTTGCTTAAACTCCTCAAGTGCAAGCAAAACAGGCTTTTCCTCTAGAATAGATCTCTCGTCAGCATATTCAGTTGAAATCTCTCTTGCTCTTTTTGCCACTGCGATTACAAGCGCATACTTGCTCTGTCTACCGCTCAACATATCCTTTACTGATGATTTATACATAGTCTAAACACCTCTCGTTACTTTACCAATTTACATTTAAATATAAATTTACTAATATTAGTATGATATCACAAGCAATCCAAAAAGTCTATACCTTTTTGCATATTTGAGAGTTATAGCTTTAAAGTCGTCAATGATAGGTGACACTTTTCTCAAAAAAATATGATGTTCCAATTTTGTTTTTTTGAGCCAGAGACAAAAAGCTGAATTTTTGCTGTATTTAGCCACCACCATTGGTGGCGTGACCTTGATTGATCTGGCAACTGATGTTACCATTGCTTGTCGAAGGTGCCTTTTTTAATTTTTTTGTTTCTCTCACCG
>JAQXOB010000011.1 GCA_029098305.1 Clostridia bacterium | reverse complement strand
TGAGATTGAGCGTGTGCTTTTACCTCTCGGGATATGGTTGTTTGGTTTTTCCCTATCCGATTAGCTATCGCTTTGAATGTCATTCCCTTTGCTAAGCACTCTTGAATCTCTATTCTATCATCAAGAGTTAAATGTTTATTTTTCTTCATTGTCTGAGACCTCCTTTTCTCAGACTTAATGCTACCACAAAATCCTTCTCACACTAAATGCAACCCTAAATTCTACTGTTGCATTTACTTTGAGAATTTACTTATCAAAAAATACCGCATAATAAAGAGGATTAGTATTTACTTTTTTGATTTCGTGTGGTAAAATGTTAAAGTGTAATTGGACGTTAGCATATATCCTGCGCATATTCAATCATAAAAGGAGACTTAAATATGAGCATAAAATCAAATGATACTAATACCGAATTATTATATAAAGCTGTGCTCTCGCTGGAAAATATGGAAGATTGCAAATCTTTTTTTGAAGACCTCTGCACCATACCGGAGATAAAAGCAATGGCACAACGCCTTACTGTTGCAAAAATGTTGCATGAGAAGCGTGTGTATAGCGATATCGTTTCTGAAACAGGCGCAAGCACCGCCACTATAAGCCGTGTAAATCGCTCTCTGCTCTATGGCAACAATGGCTATGAAAAAATATTTGAAAAAATTGATGATATAAGCAAAACAGGTGATATCTAATGTCTTATATGGATTTTGCCGATTATTATGACTTTCTCACAGAAAATGTAAATTATACAAGGCTCGCTGATTATATAGAGCAGGTTTTTGCAAGATATAACCATAACACTGGCATCACACTTGATTTAGCTTGTGGTACAGGCTCGCTTACGCTGGAGCTTGCAAAAAGAGGCTTGGATATATATGGTGTCGATATGTCCCCCACTATGCTTTCTGTTGCACGTCAAAAGGCATACGAAGCCGGATTTGATATATTGTTTTTGTGTCA
Source organism: Clostridia bacterium (assembly GCA_029098305.1). GTDB lineage: Bacteria > Bacillota > Clostridia > Oscillospirales > Acutalibacteraceae > JAEEHZ01. Next base: position 22,075 of record JAQXOB010000011.1, on the reverse strand, counting down.
AAAAATGCAAAACATAGACCTATATGGCACTATAGATACCTGCATATGCACTCTGGACAGTCTTAATCACATTACAAATGAGAATGATATAAAAAAAGTTTTTGAGAAAGTGTCTCTCTTTATGAACAATGGTGGATATTTTGTGTTTGATGTGAACACCTCATATAAACACCAAAAGATTCTTGGTAACAACACCTATGTGTATGATTTGCCTGAGGTTTTTTGTGTGTGGCAAAACAGAATTTCTGCTAACAATATCGTAAATATTGATCTGGACTTTTTTGAAAAAGTTGAAAATGCCTATATAAGACGTTGTGAACATTTTAGCGAACGTTCATACGACACTGATTTTCTTAAAGAAAATCTCGAAAAAAACGGCTTTAAAATAATAGATATATTTGATGGTTGGAGCTTTGATGCACCAACCGAACAAAGTGAAAGACTATTTTTTATTACTCAAAAGGTGAAATAAATCTATGGATAAAATTATAAGATGTATTACATCTGATGGCTCTATAATGGCATCGTGTGCTGAAACATCAGATATTGTACACACAGCAAAAAAACTTCATCACACATCCCCTGTAGCTACAGCAGCACTTGGAAGGATGCTCACAGGTGCATCAATGATGGGTGCACAATTAAAAAGTAAAAACGGAAATATAACACTTCGCATCAACGGAGGAGGACCTATAGGCTGTGTTGTAGCATTAGCAGACAGCAACGGAAATTGCAGAGGCTATGTGGGCAATCCTGATGTCGAAACCGAAAGATATAATAACGGCAAGCTAAATGTTGGAAAAGCTGTCGGCACAAACGGAACTTTGAATGTTATGAAAGATTCCGGTGAAGGTGAGCCCTACTTGGGTGCTGTGGAAATTGTTAGTGGCGAAATTGCAGAGGATATCACATCCTACTACGCATCGAGCGAACAATTGCCTACGGCTTGTGCTTTGGGTGTGTTAGTAGATAAAAATGATGGCGAAGTAATGTTATCCGGAGGATATATAATTCAACTACTGCCGGGAGCTGATGAAGAAGCTATATCACGCCTCGAAAAGAACCTCGAATCTGCTGATAGTGTGACCACAATGCTTGCAAAAGGTATGTCTGTGCTTGATATAGTAAAATCTGTATTAACAGGCTTTGAGGTTGAGGTATTGGATGAAATGCCCATCAACTATGTATGCACATGCAGTCGTGACAGAGTGATCAACTCTATCATAACATTACCTGATGACGATATCAGAAGTCTTGCTGATGAAAAAGGATACGCTGTAGCAAGTTGCCACTTTTGCAACAAGCATTATCGCATTACAAAAAGCGATCTTGAAGATATTATAAAAATGAAAAATAGTAATGATTGATATAAAAAAGAGGGAAATTTTCTCCCTCTTTTTGTTTTTATTTTTATGTACTTTTCTTGCTGAAAAGTACATTTTTGTATTGAAAAATTACAAAAAATTTGTTATTATTATACGGAATTATTCTTTATTAGATTTTCAAAAAAAGGGGAAAATAAGATGAAAATAGCAAAGATAACTTCAATCATTCTTTCGCTTGTGCTTGTGCTAGGCATGGCTACCACATTTGGCTCTGCAATGGGCGAAGGCAAAACAAACGTGCTTCAGCAGGACGATCCTATGTGGAGCACATATTCTTATGGCAAGGCAGGTGCTTCAAGCGATCTTGGAACAGCTGCGTGTGGTGTTTTTTCATCTATAAATGCTATACAATACCTCACAGGCCATCAGTTTACATACGATGAAATATGCGCATTTGCAGATTATGCAGGTCCAAGGTTTTATGTAAAGGGTAGCGGTTCAAAACACGAAATCGTAAAAGGAATTGCAGATAAGTTTGGCAAGGACTACAAATACAGGGTTACCGAAACATATGAATATGTATCGACCATACCTTGTAAGACATCTAATCTATATCCATCTACACTAAATGGCATGAAAACGATATGGAATAAGCTAAAATTTGAGCTATCTGCCGGACGTATTGCTGTAGGTCTTGTAGATGGTCACTTCATAGCACTTGCAGACTATCGTGCATCAGATGATACTGTACTTATATTAGATTCAAAGGCTGATGCAGAGCTTAGAGGAACCACAACATTGGGCGACAGAAAAACAATGACAGAGCTATATTATGGTTCCTCTGAAGGCCACGAAATGCTTAAACTCCGCTGTTGTTTTAACTTTTTAGAAACATTAACCGGTAAATATCATGTAAGAACAACTAGTGGAGATCTTATATTACGCTCTGATTCTTCTTCGAGTGGAAATATTATTACAACTATCCCTAGTGGCACACTGCTAAATATAACCGAAATTAAAAATAACTTCGGAAAAACAACATATAACGGTAAGACAGGCTGGGTATCAATTAGTTATTTAGTTTATTCCTCTGAGAGCAACTCTAACGATACGGCATCATATGGAAAATATGTTGTTAGAACAAATGGAGGGAACCTGAATCTACGCTCATCTGCATCTTCAAGTGGAACAGTTTTGACAACTATACCAAATGGCACATTAGTAAATATAACAGAGATTTATAATGGATTTGGTAAAACCACATACAAGTCATATACCGGATGGATATCTATGTCTTATCTAGCTAAGGCATCAACATCTACTACCAACTCAGAGATACCAACCATCTCTATCCCAAGTTCTGCAGGAACATATACTGTAAAAACATCCGGTGGAAATCTAAATTTACGTGCCATCGCTTCTTCCTCAAGCAGAATCCTTACCTCCGTTCCAAACGGCACAAAAATATCAGTTTCTGAGATTTATAATGGATATGGTAAAGTAACATACAACTCGTATACAGGTTGGCTTTCTATGGGTTATCTTGTAAAATCAGTAACATCTACAGATTCAGAAAAACCTTCTACAAATGTAGGTACAACATCTGGAAACTATGTAGTAAAAACTTCCGGTGGTAACCTCAATATGCGCTCTATAGCTTCTTCAAGTGGAAGCATTGTTATGACGATTCCTAATGGAACTAAATTAAGTATTAGTGAAATTTCTAACGGTTATGGAAAAACAAGATATAATTTGTGTACCGGTTGGGTTTCTATGAAGTATTTATCAGCTGTCAATGATTCAACCTCAGCTGATTCAGATGAGCCTTCAACACCTACAGTAGACAATCAGTCTAACACCTATAAGGTAAAAACCTCCGGTGGCAGTCTTAATATGCGTTCTGTTGCATCTACAAGTGGAAGTGTTGTGCTGAAAATTCCTAATGGAACATTGTTAAGCGTTACATCTATTTCAAACGGTTTTGGCAAGACAACATATAATTCCTGCACAGGTTGGGTGTCTATGTCTTATCTGGAAAAGTACACAGTGCCTGCTTCTGCTTCTAACACGACATATACTGTCACAACATCTAGCGGCTCTCTAAACTTACGCTCAGCTCCTTCAACCTCAAGCCGAATCCTATCTTCTGTTCCTAACGGAACAAAGGTTAATGTGATAGAAATATCCAACGGCTTTGCCAAAGTAATATATAAATCATATGTAGGTTGGCTATCTATGACTTATCTAAAGTAAACATACCATATATAAAAATTACACCATCAATTCTGTTTGTAATAAGATTGATGGTGTTTTTTTATTAGCTAGCATCTTTCTTTGCAAAATAATATGCTTACAAGCCAAATATACAGCCTGCAAGCATATTATTCATTTAAGAGGAATACCTTAAGCTTAGAATTAGAACTAAATTAACATAAACATAATTAATTATTGGATATTTCCTTCTTCTCATTATTTAAGGAAAAAGAAACAATTGTGCTTATATCAATAACTATCTCGGCTATTATTCCGACGAAAACAACAGCAGGATATCTACCATCGTATCCATTAGATGAAATATGTGTTATAAGCACTCCTGCTACTGCCCATGCCATAGTGATTGCATAAGATGTATTTTTATCCTTCATATTTCTGGTTACAGCAAGAATAGTTACCAATGCAAGTGCCAACATCACAAAAAATTGTGATGTGACGCTATCGTACTCGTCAGGATTTATCTTAGCCGCAAGAACAAAAGCATTTGCTATTGTTGCAACTGTAATCCACGCATAATATACTGCAAAAGTAGATCTAACAAAAGTCCCTTCATTTTTTACTCTTTGATCAATCAGCCATAAACTAGCCCATAACATGAGAAGTATAATTAACGATAATAAAATACAATCATTTTGCCATGCAAAAGTCCATGCTATATTCAGTAAACATGATACCAGAAATGGCCAGCCGACCTTTCTTACTACTCTATCTGATGTTTTAAATAACTGTAATACCGAATATATGCCTAGCGCAGAATAAATGAGTCCCCATATAGCAAAGGTTATGCCCGCAGGCGTAAATAATGTAGGATACATTTTAGAAATTTCTGATGTTGTCCTACCTCCTATTATCCCAAATTGTGCTAAGATATTAATGGTAATTGTCAATAAATAAGCTATTAAGTTGACTATAGATAATAATCTCGTATTTTCTTTCTTCATATTTTTGATCCCTCTAAAAAATATACTATGATAATAAGTATGCACCATAGCAAAATATTATTCTTGCTTTTTTACTAATATTCGCACAGTCTATTATTTGATTTAAAGTAAATATAGTCTATAACCTTAATTTCATGTTACGTTAACTTATTTATCTAAAAAAACCGAGACACTTATTTGTGCCTCGGTTAATTTGTTTATAAGAATATAATTTTAATAATTAGATTGAAATCTCAAGTGCTACATTATAGAGATCTCTGTCTATTGTCTTTTTCATGTTAAGAGCTTCGTTTATGTCTAGATCCACTACCTTACCATTTTGCACAGCTATAATGCGATTGCCAATGCCATCTCTCAGGCACTCTACTGCTCTATGACCCATATTACTTGCCATTACTCTATCACGAAGTGTAGGTGATCCACCTCTCTGAACGTGACCTAAAACAGTACCTCTAGCCTCTATGCCTGTAGCCTCTTGTATACGTCTTGTGAAATAATCAATTCCGCCTACACCTTCAGCTACTATAATTATAAAATGCTTTTTGCCTGTTTTCTGGGTTTTTAGCATCTTAGCGATAACATCTCTCTCAAAGTTAAATGGAACCTCAGGCACGAGTATAGCAGTTGCACCAACAGCTATTCCTGTCTTTAATGCTACATCTCCACAACGTCTACCCATAACCTCTACTAAAGAACACCTGTTATGTGATTGTGCAGTATCTCTGATTTTGTCTACCATCTCCATAGCTGTGTTCATAGCAGTATCAAAACCAATAGTATATTCTGTACAAGCGATGTCGTTATCTATAGTACCCGGTATACCTACCACCTGTATGCCCTCAGATGATAACTCTCTGGCACCTCTGAATGAGCCGTCACCACCGATTACAACCAGACCGCTTATTCCAAGATTTCTGCAAAATTCTGCTGCCTTTTTTACGCCCTCTGATGAGTTATACTCTTCGCTTCTTGCTGTGTATAGAAGTGTACCGCCCTTATGGATTATATCGGACACACTTCTCAAGCTCATATCTATTACATCGTTCTCCAAAAGACCATTATATCCTCTGCGAACGCCTATAACCTTCATATTATTTGCAATACCTGCTCTAACTACAGCTCTTATAGCTGCGTTCATACCAGGAGCGTCGCCTCCACTTGTTAACACTGCAATTGTCTTTTCTGCCATTATATTCTACCTCCATAACTAATTGCTGATCAGATATATTATATTATAAATCGACACATATAATCAATAATTATTGTAAAAAACCTAAAAAATGTCATTTTTCATAAATTCCCTTTGAATATACTGAAAAATTAATCTATTTTTAGCGTATACGACCATTTTTCAAACTCATCTTTATAGGAATTTTTAGCATATCCGTCGCAAGAAGTTTCGTTTTTGATAGCATCTGAGTTATTATCTGCAATATCAAGATTATAAAAGTCACTCTTAGGATAAGTATTTACACATAAATAGGAATCATCCAGATATGCTTGATTTTTCTTGATATATTTGTTTATTTTATCAGTATCTGCTCCAGATTCCATATTCTCTCCAAATTCTATGCTACCTCTATCATACGACAGCTTTTTGCCTTTTTCGTCAAAATAGTAGATAGAATGTGAATATGTGCCATTGCCAAGCCACTTTATAGGGTTGTAGTTATATAGATATGCTCTGCCGTTTGCTTTATAAACAAACAATGAATCATAACCCGTTCGAGTCTCCATAGCCTGAATTTCGTCAATCTTTTTAATTTTGTTATTAATAACAGTATAGACCTTTGCCTTGATAATGTGACTACTTTTCCATCTGTCATAATCTACTACAATCATCTCAGGCAAGCCATCGTGTGAGAGATCTTCAAGAAAAACACTTGATTTTTTTGTATTAAAGTGAGATTTGTAGTAACCAAGCTCCACCTTAAGCACTTCATCTACATCTTTGGCTGTTGGCTTTGGAAGATATTCTGTCACCCTAGCCGGAGTCGATATTTTTCTTTCAGGATTAGCATCAAATTCGGTTTTATATATCGAATATGAATTGTCCTTTATGCCACATAGCTCGAAACACTGATTTATATTGTTTATGGCTTTTTCTGATTGCTCACACAATTCGGCAGCACGCACCATAGCAAACCTAGAATCCTCAAAATTTGCATCACCATTTAGGAATCCCAAAGACGTCATATAAACAGTTATAAATGAATTAAAATCTTCTTCAAATGCATATAGATAGATGTTATACATTACGTGACTCAATATCAGAGAATTTGTTTTTACCATATGTGATGTGCTTATGCTTATAAATTGATATTTCTCGTAATCAAAGCTATTAAGTCCATTGATACTATCGGTAGTAGACTTAAAATTATCATACTTAACTACGTATTCAGAAATCGATGTTTCATCAAGCTTGCTGATCCAATCAGACTTGAGATAACAATTCCACATATCGTCTATTGACAATTTTATAGCAGTAGCTGCCGGTGAATTGCTAATGCTAGAAAAAGCATTGTCAACAAAAACATTCTCTGTTGGCCCAAAATCAAAATCAGCACCCAATCTCACTAAAACATCTGTTTTTGCATCAAAAATCACATAAAAATTTGATTTTTTTGAATCAGCTTCGATAGTGACCACGGCATACTTGCCAAGCGCAGGCACATTGTTTGAATCTTTATATATAATCAGTTTTGATGAGTCTTTTTTTACATTTATGTTTACGGGAATATCATCACGAGTGTATGGATATATCATCTCGTTTGTAACAGTAAAGTCGTTCTCATATTGTGCTATATCTGCACGCTCTATATGTTCAGAGATATTGTAGACATAGCTACTTGAACAGAATTTTACTTTATTGTCACTGCCTACGCATACAGTTACATAACCATCTGCTACTACGACATCATTGTAGATTTGCGGAAATGTATATATAGTGTCATCGGTTACATTGTTGATTGCAGGTTCTGATAATGCTGAGGTTATATCAGTATCAAACGTACCATCAGGCAAAGATTTGAGTGCTTTTTGGGCTTTTTCTGCAGAATTTATATCATCTCTGCAAAAAAGGCCTGTAGCTGAAATAAGCTCGTTGTCTGAATTGTAAAAATACCGAATATTAGCCTCTTCAGCTCTGTATTGCTCCACTTTTTTTGAAAGAGGCACAGCAACCACCACTACAACCGCAATCAAGCAGACAGTGATTAATACAATAGTCTTTGAAGAGAGCTTTCCTCTTGTTTTTCTTGAAGGTATATCATAATTTTTATCCATAAAAATCACATCCAAACAATAAAAAATCAACCATATTTCTTCTTTAGCCTCTTAAATGTCTTTTCGAGAGGTCTACCTAAAATCAAAATAAATATCAAATTTGAAATCGCATATGTCAATGTATAAGGCGCAGATGTTATGCAAACAGCAATATATCTTTGCAGAGTGAAGGACTTATCTATCCACATCACTGTGTTGATATCTACTATTAATGAATATAGCAAGCCGGCAAATGCAGCATATAAGCATAGTAAAAGCCTATTTTTTTTCAAAACTCCAGACATCTTTGCAGCCAAAAAACCGCACATACCCCAAGCTATCATCTGAAATGGTGTCCATAATCCCTGCGAAAAAATAAAATTAGACAGCAATGCAGACATAGCTCCCGCCAGAAAAGCAAATTCTTTGCCAAAATACAGACCGCTAATGATTACTATAGCGGTAACAGGCTTAAAAAACGGCACTGCCGAAAACATACATCTAAGTGCTATAGACAATGCAATAACAGTACAGAGATGCACAAGCTCCAGCGAGGTGGTGTCGGATTTTTCATAATGCACAAAAAAAGCAACACAACATATCAAGGCTATCTCGGCAGACATAAGCATATAGCTGCCATTGAAATAAAAAAACAGTCCTAATACCGCTGCAAAGATGCATATTAAAATATAGACAGATATCTTTATGATCTTATTTTTCATCTTTACCCACCATTTTTACCACATCATTTATAGTTACACATCCATCTAGTATGCCATCAGTTATGCGACATATCGGAGTTGTGTATAACTTATTATCACAAAAAAACTCTCTGCTATTTTTCAAACCAATTAACTTCTTATTAAACAGCATTGCAGACGTATCTGCCACATCTGCGGCGAACTCTAAGTCATGCGTGACAGCAAACACAGATACACCTTTTTTCTTTAAACTGTGCATTATTTTTATTATATCTTGCTTTGATGCATAGTCAAGCCCTTTGCTGGGTTCATCTAATAGTAGTAATCTTGGAGAAGTGATCAAAAGCATACACAAAGCGCACTTTTGAAGTTCTCCTCCGCTCACATCTCTTGGATTTTTTGATAAAAGATGTGATATTCCGAGAAGATCGAGTGTTCGTTTGAGAAAATCATCATCGGTACCATGCACTGTCATCACTCGTCTAAAATCTTCACCAATAGATTCACAAGAGAACATATTTAATGGATCTTGTGGCAGGTATGATATATTTGAGTGATATAGCTCGTTATCCTTATACTTTCTGATATCCTTAGAAAACACTGAAATTTTGCCTTTGTATGGTCTTTTTAAATCTGCTATTACTTTTAGTAGTGTAGACTTTCCCGACCCATTGGAGCCAAGCACACACATTATCTCACCCTTGTGGAGTGAAAATGACAGATCACTCAGCACATCCTGTGATTTTTTATCATATGCAAAGCAAATATCTTTGCAATTTAAGATTTCTTCTCCATATTCTGCTTCTGATGCAAGCTCAGCCTTTTGGTTTATGATATTTTCTGCAAGATACCTCCTAGCATCAGCTATACCGAATGGACATTTTTGTCCCAATCGAGTGGCATAATACAGGCGAACATACGAAGGAAAACCTCCGAGTGACCTATAGTTCTTGAGATTATCACCAACAACGGTTGGTAGTCCGTTTAGAATTATCTTTCCATGTTCCATCACAATCAGCTTGTTACAGAATTGGTAAATATCTTCTAATCTATGCTCGCTTATTATAATTGTAATGCCTTTTTCTTTGTTTAATCTCTCAATTATGCTCACAAGTCTTTTGCAACTGATTGGGTCAAGCTGTGAAAGCGGTTCATCCAAAATCATTAGTTCGGGATTAAGACACATGGCGGCAGCTATCGACACTATTTTTCTTTCGCCACCTGAGAGTGTACTCATATCTCTATCAAAAAGCCTGCCTATTCCAAAATATTCGCAACACTCTGCTATCCTTGTGTATATTTCGCTATCACCTATTCCCATACATTCTAAAGAAAACGCAAGCTCACGATATACCTTGTGGGTAATGCTATATTCAGTAGTATTTTGAGGAATATATGCAATCTTTTGAGCTGAGCTTAGTCTATCCAGCGTCGAAATACTTTTGCCATCATATAATATATCGCCACCGCGTGTGCCATGTGGCATTATCTCCGGTTTGAGGTGCTTCAAAAGAGTGGTCTTAGAGCATCCGCTAGGTCCATAGACAATGACAAAATCGCCTCTATCAATATCAAGATTGATATCATCCAGTGCCTTAACCTCCTGCTCAGGATAAGAAAAATTTAGATTTTTAACTTCTATAAATGACATTTTCTCGTTCTCTTATTGATGATACTCTTTCATCAATAAGACTCCTTGCCTTATTTTTCAACAATTTTTCTTTGAACAATACAGCTGTTGGTAAAAAAACCATTACAGCAAATAGTAGATAGTATCTATAGTTAAAACTAAATTGGAATACAGGATAAAACTCAAATTCCATACCATCACTAAAGCAAATAAATAGAAATGCTAACACATACAGGGTAATTGCAATTATGTCCTTAAGTCTAATACCATCCTTAAGAAAACTTCTATATTTTCTTGTGCCGAAGCCTCTGCAATTCATATATAGTGACTTCTCAATTACATTTTCGGGCATTGTCATTATTACAGCTTTAAAAGTATGAATTATATTTTTCATCTTTGAAAAAATATTTTTTCCGTTCATTCCCAATGTTTTAGAGCAGTTGTTTATCTCCTCTGTGCTTTTTATATACATAGGCAAAACCGAAAGGCTCATAGAAAGCACAAGCGAAAGCTTCGGAAAAAGCCTGCCAAACAAGCCTATCATTGAATCAGAGCCAATCACTGCACTAATATTGTAAAACCATATGAACACAGCACTCATCATCAGCGAAAAAACAAATCCATAAAATAGAGCTTGTAACGTATATGGTTTACTATTAACATAAAACAGTACATCATCGCCCATGTGACTTATCAGAGGGTTTATCAATGTAAATACTAAAACAAACGCAAAACAAGCAAAGAGCTTCATTAAAGATTTAATGAAGCCCTCACAAAAAATCAAAAACGATATAGCACCACATAGTGAAATAACCGCAACAAATGGATTAACCTTGAGTGCTGTGATAATTGTGATAATGATAAAAGACAACAACAGTGTTACACTGTTATAATGCATATTCGTATTCATTATCCGAAAACCTCACCGGCATCTACAGAACCATTGTCTACATCCTCATCAGGCACCACCTCTAAATTAGGCACAATCTCGTTATTGATGATTGTACCATCATCAGGTACGATCTCTGTGGAAGGCGTAACCTCAGCTGAACAATCGCTATCAATTACAATTTCACTTTGATATGGACTTGCTATCTCATCATCAAATGACTCATCACCTGGATTATAATACCATGTGACTACATCACCATCACTTAACGAATAATTATCAGATGTCAGGCTGGGTGTAATCTCATTAACGGTAAACATCCAGTGTCCCATAGAATTTATTGCGCCATTTTTTAGGTTTGCAATAGAAGAAACATACGTATATTCCAAATCACCATAAGTCTCTGTTAATATATCCAGCTCAATATTTTCTTTTTCACACACAGCTTGAGTAAGCTCTAAAATAGTTGTGTCAGATACAACCTTATAAGTTTGCTCAGCTATAATTTTGCCATCCTGCGGCAAAAATTCGAGATTGTCATAATTCTTTCTCACAACATCTATGCAATTGATCAAAAATGTAACTTCTATTCCATTTTTGTCAAACACAGATATTTCTTTATCTGAAGAAGGTTTTGCAGAAGTGATATCTTCACTGCTACCACAAGCTGTGAGAGAAAATACAGCCATTGTAAGCACTATAAATAATGTGATCGCCTTTTTCATTTTTAATAATCACTCGCTTAATTATTTTATAAATTCCATTTTTGTAACATCAAATATTCCCTTATCGCTTATTCTTATTTCTGGGATTACACAGAGCGACAAGAAAGAAAGCATCATCAGAGTGTCTATTTTGCTTTCAGGAGCAAGCTTTTCGACTGCTTTTTTGATATTTATGTATTCATTTACGCTGATATCTGCAGGTTTATCACTCATCAAACCAGAGATAGCCAAAGTCATCTTAGCCTCAACCTTGCCATCTATGACCACAGCTATACCACCATCTTTTCCAAGTGAGTTAACAGCCAGTGCCATATCATCAGCGTTGCTTCCAAGCACGGTAATATTGTGGCTATCATGACCGATAGTCTGTGCCACAGCACCATTTTTCAATCCAAAGCCATACACAAAGCCTTTACCTATGTTGTTTGTGCCCTTATGTCTCTCAAGACAAGCGCACATAGAAAGTCCTTCTTTATCTTTCACAGTTATCTTTTGTGTAACAAGTGTATCCGGCATAACTTTAACGATTGGTGTGTTAGGAGAAAACTCAAGCTCAAATATTTCCGGTTTAACTTCATTAATATGTACTGTGTTTGTAACTGCAGAGCTATCCTCTATCTGTTTGTCAAAGAGAGCTTTGTCATTCTTTGCAACAAGCACACCTTTTTTATATACCTCTGTAATTTTTGATGCTGTAATATCTTCACTTACTATAATATTTGCAAAGTAACCAGGAGCTATTGCACCGCATTTATCAAGCTTATAGCACTGTGCAGCATTGAGAGATGCCATTTTGATAGCATCTATTGGGTCTACACCAAGTGAAACTGCCTTTTGCACACAATTAGAGATAGTTCCTTCCACCAAAATATCGTCCAAATGCTTATCATCTGTGCAGAAAAGGAATCTGCTAACATTATGAGGTGTAACTGCCGGTATAAGGTCTTTGAGATTTTTGGCACTTGTGCCTTCTCTCACCTGAACATACATTCCACGTGCGACCTTCTCTGCTGCCTCGCTGGCAGAGGTACACTCATGGTCTGTCTTAATATTAGCGCAGAGATACGCACAAAGCTCTTTGCCGGATATAGATGGAGCATGACCATCTATGATATCTACGCATTCAAGCTTGCCAAGCACTTCATCAGATGAGTTGAGAACAGAAACAAAGTCCATTAGCTCGCCCAATCCTTTAAAATCATATCTTTCTAAGTATTCCTTAGTAAGAGCACCATCAATAGCTGCTCCTGCACTGTCAAAAGGAGTAGCCGGCACGCATGATGGAAGCATATAATGTACATCAAGTGGCAAACCCTTGGCTGATTCTATCATAAATTTGAGACCGTCTTCACCGCTTACATTGGTGATCTCATGTGGATCTGCAATAACCGCTGTAACTCCCTTTGGCACAACAAGCTTGGCATACTCCACAGGTGACACAAGACTAGACTCTATGTGACAATGAGAATCTACAAATGTAGGTATAAGATACTTACCGTTTACATCAATTTCGTTTTTTCCGTTATATTCACCTAGACCGGCAATTATACCGTTATAAACTGCTACATCGCATTTTTCCACCTGATTTGTGAATACATTTACTACATTAGCATTTTTAAAAATAATATCCGGCTCAATCTTAGACTGTGCCGCAGAAATTAACATTGCCACATTCCTCATAAAAATCCCTCCAATAAAAAAAATTACTATACTCGTATGCATTTTAACACAAACACATTAAAAAGTACAGTAATTTTTTTAATTTTATCAAGTAAACGTGTCCTTTTTTCAGCTTAAAATAATACTATCACAAACAATGTGATACTGATAGAAAGCACAACTACAGCGGCAATTGTAACACCTATTGCAGATGATTTTTTTGAAACTGCCTTTTCGCCAACCTTTAGTATGTGCATCTTTTGAAGAATAGAAATAAGACGCTTGTAAATTAAGAGAACCAAGCCCGAATTGATAGTATATTTGATAAGATTGAATGGCATAAATACTGGAACAAGCATATCGACAACTATCTCTCGTGGGACACCCATATAGAGTGGTGTTATGAGATAATTCCATAGTATCATCATAACTGTGGCACAAAGCACACCGCTTACTAAACCTATTATCATTCCCTTTATAGAGCGCATCTTCTTATAGATTAATGAAGCAGGCAATACGAAAGCACCTGTGGAAATGATGTTCATGATAAGTCCTATCCATCCGGTATGGCTGACTGTGACAAGCTCTAAAAGCGAAATAACTACTGTCATTATAAGTCCACTAGCAGGTCCGAATATCAGTGATGATGTAAGTATGACTGCATCTTTGGCATCAAAGCTCAAAAATCCCGAAACTTGTGGAATCATACGTGTTGCAAACATAGCTACATAAGCCAGAGCGGCCAGAACAGCCAATGTGGTTAGCCTTTTGACATCAAAATTGGCTTTTGTTTTTTTCTCAATTGTGATATTAGTGTTTTCTTTTTGCTTTTGTGTAGTGTTCATTATAAAAAACCTTTCTGATATAAAATTATAAAATAAAAAAATCCTATGCTCCTTAAGGCGCACAGGATAAAAGTATACAAAAAAATGCTCCTTTCATCCGGACTATACCGTCGGCTTTGGAATTACACCAAATCAACATCAAAACGATGCTCGTGGGCTATACCACCGGTGAGGAATTGCACCTCGCCTCAAGAACATTATTATTATATAATAATACACTTTATGTGTCAACTACAATTTTTCTTAAATAAAAAGCTTTACTTTCATAATTCTTTTCAGGCACTTGACAGGGTTAGGCATTATTTGTATAATACAGATAATGTAATATCTTATAAAAGGATGTATTAATTATGATTTTTAAAAAGATTATCATTTTGGCTTTAGCCATAGTTATGACAGCTAGTTTTACTGCGTGCGGTAAGGATGATAACAGCAAGTCTACTACCAACGAGGTATCCAGCGTCAGCGATGTGGCTTCTACAGCAAGCAAAACAATTAGTATTGCAAGTGTGGAGCCATTGGAGAGCATTGATTGGCCTAGTGACGAAGCTCTGGCTGGTCTGCCAAAGTTATGCGACACTGTTGATTATTATGTAGATGAAAGTACTGGCGGACAGCCCGGTAGCTATGAAATCCAAATAAAAGATCTTGAATACTCCGAGTTTAAAGCATATGCAGAGAAACTGATGGCTGAAAACGGATTTTCGGCTTGGGCAACACTCGGTGAGAGCGTGTTACCTGATGAACTGGCTGACGGACAAACTGCCTTCTGCCCTGTTACAAACAATGATTCTCTGTGGGGTATATTAGAATACAATCCAGCCGGCAATAGCAACGGCAACAAGGCTCAACTCGTCTTCTATAACTACAATCCATACTCCGGTTATTAATTAAATCAAATATTATAAAAGCCAAACATTTACTCTTGTTAAATGTTTGGCTTTTATTTATAACTGATAAGCTGGTCTGCGATATCTATTCATCACAGACCAGCTTTTCTAATTTATAATATTGTATTACAAATACAAAGATTACCTAACCTTTGCACCAACAGGCATATTGTCAACGAAAACTACCTGAACCTGATCTTCTCCGGCATCACAAGCCAATATCATACCTTGACTTTCTACACCGCAAAGCACAGCCGGCTTGAGGTTAGATACAAGTATAACTTTGTGACCTTTGAGATCTTCAGGCTTGTAGAATTTTGCAATACCTGAGGCAACGGTTCTGAGTGATACGCCATCATTGAGTGTCAGTTTAAGCAGCTTCTTTGCTTTTTTAACAGGTTCACAATCTACTATTTCAGCTACTCGCAAGTCAATCTTAGCAAAATCGTCTATGCCTATTTTTGCTATGCCTTCTATAGCATTTTTAAGCTCGTTGTTTTTCTCCTGCTCTTTCTGCTTTTCAGCGATATCTGCAAGTATCTTTTCACCATCTAATCTCTCGAAAAGCGGTTTAGCCTCTGCCACACACTCGCCAACCTTTAATGCACCAAACTGAGATAAGCTTTCATAGGACTTAATATCTGTGTTTATCTGTTCAAAAATCTTTTCGGCAGTGGTTGGCATAAACGGAGCAATTAGCACTGCAATATAACGAATACTTTCAAGCAGATTGTAAAGAACTGCGCCAAGACGGTCAGCCTTAGTTTCATCCTTGGCGAGAACCCATGGTGTAGTTTCATCGATATACTTGTTGCAACGTCTGGCAACACCCATAATTGTATCAAGTACATCGCTGATTCTATATTCATTAAGCAGGCTATCCACCTTGGTTACTGCTCCTGTTACCACGCTTATCAGGTCATCATCTATATCTTCTTTGGCTGTGTTTGGCATTATTTTGCCTGCAAAATATTTGTTGTTCATAGCAACAGTTCTATTCACAAGGTTGCCAAGTGTGTTAGCTAAATCAGAATTATATCTTTCGATAACGGTTTCGTAGGTTATAGAGCCATCAGAAGTATATGGCATCTCAGAAAGCAAATAATAGCGAACAGCATCTACGCCAATCAGCTTTACAAGGTCATCAGCATATATCGTGTTTCCTCTAGACTTACTCATCTTGTCATTGCCAAACAATAGCCATGGGTGACCAAAAATTTGTTTTGGTAATGGAAGATCAAGTGCCATAAGGAGAATTGGCCAGTATATTGTATGGAATCTGAGAATATCCTTTCCGATTATATGAACATCAGCAGGCCAATATTTGTTAAAAAGCTCTGGGCTTTCGTCCGGTGTGTATCCCAATGCTGTGATGTAGTTTGAGAGAGCATCTATCCATACGTAAACAACGTGTTTTTCATCAAAAGTAACCGGTACACCCCACTTAAATGAAGTTCTGGACACACAAAGATCCTGTATTCCTGGTTTGATAAAGTTGTTTATCATCTCTTTTTTGCGTGCTTCCGGATAGATGAAATCAGGATTTTCTTCCAAGAAGTCTTCTAGACGCTTCTGATACTTTGAAAGCTTAAAGAAATATGCTTCCTCTTCTGATTTTTTAACTTCTCTGCCACAGTCAGGACATTTGCCATCCACAAGCTGTGATTCTGTCCAAAAGCTTTCACAAGGTGTGCAATATAATCCTGAATAAGTGCTTTTATAGATATCACCCTGCTTATATAGCTTTTCAAATATCATCTGAACGCTTTTTTCGTGATAATCATCTGTCGTTCTGATAAATTTGTCATAGGATGTACCAAGCAAATCGCAGATTCCTCTTATCTCCTCAGAAATCTTGTCGACATATTCCTTAGGAGAAACATTTGCATTCTTTGCATATTCTTCTATCTTTTGACCATGCTCATCTGTACCTGTGAGGAAATACACGTCATATCCCTGAAGTCTCTTATAGCGAGCTATGGCGTCTGCAAGCACTATTTCGTATGAGTTGCCTATATGTGGCTTACGTGATGTATAAGCAATAGCAGTTGTAATATAGTATTTATTTTTGTTTTCCAAAATTACTACCTCTATTCTATTTTATATTATCAAACTATGAGTAATCATACCATATTTTTATTGCTTTTACAACATTTTTTAAAATTTTGCTACGCAAAACAAAGTTGCCCTGTGCTCACAAGGAACACAGGGCAAACCTATTTTTAAAAGTTATACTATAATTTTAATCAGAACATTCCAAGGTTAGCAATGTACTTCTGGATAGAAACAACGTCTTCCATGTTTACCTTGCCATCGAATGTAGTATCAGCATTAGCATCTCTGCCTAATGGCAAATCTTCGAGCTCTGCGATAACTCTCTGTAGGAGAACAACGTCTTCCATGTTTACCTTACCGTCGAGGTTAGGATCGCCAAGGAATACGATTTCAGATCTGTTACGTACACGAAGTCTGTGTAGGTAAACCGGCTCAGCAGCTGATGTGTCAACTGTGATAGAAGACAAGCCGATTGCGCTGATAGGCATACCTACTGCAATGTTGTCAAGACCCTTATAAGTTGACATGATATAACCATCAATGAAGATTCTTGCTTCGTTGCCATCTTCGTCCTTAACCATGATTGTTTCGAGAGCACCATCAGAAGAATTGTGAAGCTCAGTAACAACACCCTTAACCATAAGCAATGAACCGAGTTTCTCGTCGCTCATAGCTTCCTTGCATGATACAAGCTCTGGCTTGATTAGGTTAATGCTCTCGTCTACAATAGATATAGATGAAACCTTAAGCTCACGCTCGCCATTGTAGCTAGCTGTAACACCGGATACACGAATCTTCTGACCTATCTGGAAGTTGCCGTCTACAGGGAAGATATTGATACCGGCTGTTTCATCCTGAGCATAAATACAGTCAAAGAATGCTGTATCCTTGTCATAACCAGATGCGTTAGATGTAACGATACCTTCGATTGTAAACTTGAGTCCTTCATCTGCTGCCTGAACGTCAGCAATATCTGTGATTACTGGTTCCGGAACGATCATATCAATGATGTTCATAACCATCTGATAGTTAGAGTTCTGCAAGCTGTAGATGTTGTCTGGGTCAAGCTTAACTTCAAACGTGGAGAAGAATGTAACACCACTTACTAAGCACCAGCCACCACCTGGCAATGTTTCACTTGTCATAATAGCAACATCGCCCATATCAGCTGTTACCTTGTCTGCATCATAATCAGGAACATAAGCACTGCCTGTGAAGTTCTCAGAATAACTTGCACCCCATGTGGTTGGGTTACCTACAACAACTGGCTCTGCATTTTCACCTAAGATAACAGGTGCGCCATTGTAGCAGCTAAAGCTGTTATTTGTGGTCTCAAGAATACCTGCTGCAAATGGGTTGTCATAGTTGTAGTTGTCTGTATCTGTGAAGTAGATACGATATGCTTCGTTAGCCTTTTCTTCATTATCTACTACAATACCGGCTGCAATTCTTGATGTAGCACCAACTGCCTCAAGAATACCGTTTGTGATAGCACTTGCTCTCTGCTCTGGAATGCATGTACCTGTATCCTGACCATTGTCTGTTGGGTCACCTCTATCTGACTTAGAACAAATAATGAGGTTACCGCCGTTATCAGCATACTTCTTAAGAGCATCAAGTTCAGACTGCTTATAAAGTACATCAGAGAGATCTACATTATAGCTTCTGAAAGGAACTGTAAGGATATAGATAGCAAAATCCTTAATCTTGTCGAATGTGATTTCGTCCTTTATGTAGCTTGCACGGATTCCATGATTTGCAAACAATTCGATCATTGCTGCATCAGAACCTGCATAGTTACCGCTAACATAGAAGTTAGCATGACCATAATCGATACCAACATTGATAACCTCTGAAGGATCGAGAACATCAATATCAAGATTTGATGTAAATACATACTTAACGCCGTCAAGTGATGCATTAACTGTTACAGAAATTGTCTGATTACCTAGCTTCTCAGGAGTGAGAACATAATCTACTGTGCCCTCTACACCATTTGCCACTACTGGCAAACCGGAAGAAACTGTTTCATATTCTTCACCATCAACAGAGTAAACCATGCTGTCGATATTGAGGTCTGTAGTCTCATAGTTGAAGAATGTTGTTGTAAGATTGAGGCCTTCGCCCTTAACTGCGATTGGTGAGCCAGCCTCAAAGCTTGTAACACCGATCTTAAGAACATCGCTTGTCCATACAGGAGCTGTTACAGCGATTTCTTTATCGCTTTGAACTACCTTAATGTAGTAGTAAGAATAATTGTTATCAAGAGTTACGTCGATAGTAGCACTGTTAGAGTCAACATCCTCTGAGTAAACCTCAACGCCACCGTTTGCTATAACAGAAACATGACCGATCTTTTCATTGTCAGGATCATTGATATCAGCAACAATGTGTATCTCATCGCCTACATCACTGAGAACTGAACCCATAATGCTGTCATTGAGATAGTAGTAAATCTCAAGATTCTGGTCTTCTGTAGAGAAAACTCTCATATCCTGCAATGCATCATATATGCCCTGCTCTGAGAAATCGTCAGTAATGATACATGTACGTGCTGTGTTAGCGTTACCCCAAACACCCTTATGGTTATCTTGGTTGTTTGTAGGTGCTACGTGCCAGCCCTTATCAAGAGCAAGTGTGTAATACTCGTAGCTTGGGAAGTAAGATGAACCACCGATTGCGCCTTCGCCGTTACCAACTTCGACAAGTGTGATTCTCTCATCAATTTCAGGATCCCAATATGCAAAGTCTGCGAATGTACCAAATGTAGTACCTGGGTGGTTAAACTGAGAAATTGTTGCAGGATGATCTTTAAGTAGCTCATAATAAGCCTGCATACCTGCATCGTTAGCCTTATTGTTAAGCTCTTTGTTGTTTCTTGAAACGAAACCGGTTGTATTAAATGTGTTCATATGTCCAGGACCACCTGACCATGTCATTTCATAACCGTATAAGAAAATCTTATCGCTTTGCATTTGGTTGTATTCAACTGCGGTAGCCTTAGCCTCTGCCCACTTACCATTACCGCTGGATGCATCGTCCATTGTGCCAAGTGCATCTGCTGAGTCAAAATAGTTTGAGTGGTCTGTAACTGCTAAGAAGTCTACGTTTTCGTAATCATCCAAGCCCAAAACGTGCTCATAAGCATCTTCAAGTGTACCTGCACCGTCAGAATACTCAGCTGTGTGAGCGTGAATCTGACCTGCATAGATAGAAAGGCTGGATTCTCCGATTGTGAATGCCCACTGATAAGTTGCTGACTGGCCATCCTTACGAGTTACTGTTGCAACAGCTCTTACCTTGCCATCTACAAAGTCTTTCTTAGGTGTGCAAGTAGCTGTGTTGCCGGAAACGATAACACTTGCTTCTTCACCGTTGAGTGTAAGAGAAGCTGTTGGATTTGAACCAGCGTTTTCAAAATCAAATGAAATTGAAGGTCTCTTGTCTTTACCGGTAGCGCTGTTTGCTGCAGGCGAAACATTTGTGATTCTTGGAACATCGTTGATCTCGATAGAAGCCTTTTCTTTAGACTCGTTACCTACTGCATCTGATGCTACAAATGTGAGCTCTATAGTAGCTACCCCTGACTTAATGTCAGCGCCTGGAATTGTAGCTTCATATGTACCTGCTACAGCTGTTTCTTTCATCTCAAGTGATTTAGAAACAGAACCGGCTTTATAGTCAAGCTTCATATCTGTAACTGCTACATTATCTTCTGCAGAAACAGTTACTTTGTAATCCTTGCCAACCTCTGCAGGAGAATACTTAGGAACTGAAATAACAGGTGCCTTGCTGTCATTCTTAAGAACATAGTCTTTAGAAGAACCTACACGAAGCTGATGATCTGCTTTAAATGTAGATGCGCAAGCGTATAGATCAAGCTCTTCGCCTACTCCAATACCAGAAGTTTTTGCGCTCTTATAAATTGTCATTGTGTCGCCGTTTTTGTCCTTAATTTCAGACACAACGTTATCTGCGACTGCATTAACCTTAACATTCTTGAGCTTGATATATGCTGAAAGATTATAATCAGACTCAAGTTCAGATATGCTGTCATACTCCAATGCAGGGATGAGTTCAACATCTGCTGCTGGCTTGAACTTATCGCTGGAAACGATAGATGTGAGTTCCGGAATACCATTATATGTAGTCTTTGTTGCATTAACCTTAACAACATCGCCTATGCTATAGCTGTCGAGTGTGTTGTAAACAACAAGTGCAACTACATCGCCATCGATAATATCTTCGATGATTGCTGTGTTTAGGTTATCGTTGTTACCATAACGATAAACCAACTGTCCCAATACTGTAACAACACTATCATCTGCTGCTGCAAGGGCATCTTTTAAGCTGATTGCATCGGCAGCTGTGAGGTCGCCATCGGTAATCGGGTCATCAGACTGTGCTGATGCTGATATTGCGCCGCCGCATACTGTCATTGAAATTGTCATCAATGATGCAAGTAATACAGACAAAATGCGCTTACCATAATTTTTTGCCATGATAAATTTCTCCTTTGAAATATAATTTTGCGGTCTTTTGGCGAAGACCATTTTTCGTCTTAACGTATGCTAAGACATCATAGTACAACTTTAACATTGCACAATAATTATATCACGTAAATGCAAAATTGTCACTATTTATTTTAATTTTTGTAAATTTAACACATATAAATATTCTCTCATTTATAACATTTGACGAATTATAGTCTTTTTTTACATTTTTATTCAAAATTCCAGTTAATTCCCAAAGTAAGTTCCACAGTAGGAAAGGAGTAGAAGTTACCTTGGGAAATTGACGGAAATTAGTATGAGAAATAAGCTAAAATGAAAGAAAAAAGGTATAAAATCGGAAAAAGACGCAACTCAAATAAGCCT
>JAQXOB010000010.1 GCA_029098305.1 Clostridia bacterium | reverse complement strand
TCATCCAACGTCATGTGTTTATACTTTTTTTCTTTCATTGTCTGGGACCTCCTTCCCAGACTTAAGTCTACCACAAATCTTTTCCCACATTAAATTCCACCTCAACTTCCACTGTGGAACTTACTTTGGGAATTAACTGCTTTTGCATTATTTTTAAATTTTTACAAAAAACACTTGAAAAAATGTATAAACTATGATAGTATGTATAGGTGCTTTCAAGGCACGTTATAAGTGTGTAAGCTGGTATAGCTCAGGAGGCAGAGCGCATCCTTGGTAAGGATGAGGTCAGCAGTTCGAATCTGCTTATCAGCTCCATTCTATTAAACTGTGGATTTTTCCACAGTTTATTTTTTTAGTTTTAGTCAGACCTTCTGTAAATACTCGTGGTAGTGTGCAAATACGGTGATGAAAAGTCTGAGCATTGACAAAAGGAATAAAAAGAATATAATTTATATATTGATTTAATTGGTATAAAAAAGCGTGGTGATTTGAATTGGATGGTTCTTCTATAAAATTTGTAGAGTGTGCTAATCTTCCGACAAACGAGGTCACTCATGTTATTATAAGTCCATGTGCAGATGGTATTATCCATAGCTTAAATAGTATTGGTGTAAACACTATTCTTGCAGAGAAATGCATTTTTTTAACTGAAGCAGAATGTCATCATGCTGATATGCAATGTGTACATCTAGGAAATAATGAGATATTTGTACTAAACGAATGTAAAAAACTAAAAAGACAGCTAGAAGATTTGAAATTTAACGTAAATACTACTCAGAGAAGTGCAAAAAGGGATTATCCTCACAATGTACCATTAAATGTTTGTATTCTAGGCGATACGATGATATGTAATCCAGATGCAGTAGATAAGGCATTGCTCAAAAAATATAGTAAGATCATACCGGTAAAACAAGGATATTGCAGATGCTCAATTGCTGTTGTATCTCAAAACGCTGTAATCACATCAGACGAGGGTATCTATAGGGCACTTAAAAACAGTGATATTGATTGTCTAAAGATTTCTGTAGGAAATATTGAACTTCCGGGATTTGATTATGGATTTATAGGCGGTTGTTGCGGTAAGCTATCAAAGGATATCCTCGCATTTAGTGGTAAGCTTGAATCCCATCCAAGCTCAGATAACATTAAAACTTTTTTAAGAAATTATAACGTGTATTCAGAAAATCTAAATAACGAAAAGTTGATTGATATAGGCGGTATTTTGCCGGTAATGGAAGGAAAAATAGTATGAGCTACATAGACAGAAAGTACAATTTAAGATTATCAGATTTTGATTCAGATAGACGTCTGCGCATTTCATCAATACTCGATCTCTTTCAAGATATAGCAGCAATTCATTCAGAGATGATTGGAACAGGTTTTGATGAGGTAAAAAAGCTAGGTGTATCATGGGTAATTATGAGAACAAAGCTAAAAATCCACAAGCTTCCTAAAATGTATACAAATGTAACAGTGCGCACATGGCCTCACAAGCCATCACGCTCATGCTTTATAAGAGATAGCGAAATATATGACGAGGATGGTAATTTACTGATAGAGGGTTCATCAATTTGGACAATTATTGACAATGAAACCCGAAAACAATGTGATCCTGATCTTATTAACTATACACTAGATAGTTACTACGATCACAGTACACTATCAGGTGAAACAATAAAACGAATAAGAGATTTTAATACGGATGCCATAGAGCCTCTCTGCAGTGTAAGTCCTTTGATGTCTGATCTTGACTTTAATGGTCATGTAAACAATACTAAATATGTAAAATATGCATTTGATGCCTTGCAACAAAAAAGCGAACCAAAAGTAAATGAGTTTCAGATAGATTATCATAAGGAATTAAGGCTAGGAGATAATATCAATGTATATTGCCAGCAAAGTGATGGTATCTGTGTCTTTAAGGGAGTAGATCAGGAAGGAAAAGCCTGTTTCTTTATAAAAACTAAGGAATAATAATTTTTAAGTATTTGCAAAAAAATCAAGTATTTAATAGTTTTTTTAACAAAAAATAATATTAATTAAATTATAAATAAATACTTGATTTTTTTGAAATAATACTGTATAATAAGTAACGTTGTTAGTTTAAAGCATTTGTTAAACATACATTTGGATATGCAAACGGCAGGCGCTGTGCGGCATTTCGCCGTGAACCATGTCAGGCGGGGAACCGAGCAGCATTAAGCGGTTTGTTGTGCGCGATACAGTTAGTCTGTCGCTTGCATATCCGAGTGTATGTATTTTTTTATAAAGAGGTGAGATATTTGTATCAGGTTCTTTACAGAAAATGGAGACCAAAAACATTTGATGATGTCTGTGGTCAACCACAAGTTACAGAAACTGTAAAAAATCAACTAAAAAACGGTAGAATATCTCATGCGTATCTTTTTACAGGATCTAGAGGAACGGGTAAGACCACGTGTGCTAAGATTCTTGCAAAGGCTGTAAATTGTTTGAATCTAAAAGATGGCAATCCATGCGGAGAATGTGAGATCTGCAAAGGAATAGATTCCGGTCGAATTCTTGATGTAACTGAGATGGATGCAGCAAGTAATAACCACGTTGATGATATTAAGGGTTTGATTGACGAGGTCAATTATTCACCAAGTGAGGCAAAATATAGGGTTTATATTGTAGATGAGGTTCATATGCTGACCAAATCAGCATTTAACGCCTTACTCAAAACTCTTGAGGAGCCTCCTGCTCACGTCGTTTTTATACTTGCTACAACCGAGATACACGAGTTGCCTGCAACCATTGTATCACGTTGCCAAAGGTTCGATTTTCACAGAATTGATATGCAAATCATAGCAGATAGGCTGATTTATATAGCAAATGAAGAGGGGTCTATGCTAGAGAATGATGCAGCACTGCTAATTGGAGCACTTGCTGATGGTGCCTTAAGAGATGCTTTGTCTATTCTTGATAGAGCAATGAGCATTGATAAAAAGGTAACAGCTGATATTGTGAGAAAACTTGCCGGTATCGCCGACAGGGAACATTTGTTTGCAATTTCAGACTGTCTGAATCAGAATAACACAAATGAAGTGCTTGGCATGGTAGACAAGCTCTATCGTGAGTCTATGAATTG
This sequence comes from Clostridia bacterium, assembly GCA_029098305.1. Lineage (GTDB taxonomy): Bacteria > Bacillota > Clostridia > Oscillospirales > Acutalibacteraceae > JAEEHZ01. The sequence continues at coordinate 3,026 of JAQXOB010000010.1, read as the reverse complement.
CCTGCAACTTTGCAAAGAACTGATATCACATTATAGATCTATCATGCTTATAAAAACGATGAAAGACCCACGTTCTCTGGTTATCATGACAGATCAAGAGTTTGAGCGTGGAAGTTCTCTCGCCTCTAATATGTCACTTGAAAAAATAACATACGCTATCAGCACACTTATCACAGCGAACGAAAAAATACTAAAGGGTGCTGATTCGAGAATAGAGCTTGAGCTCGCACTTGTCAAGTTGTGTTCACCTGAGCTTGATATGGATTACGATGCGATTTTATCAAGAGTATCTAAGCTTGAGATAAGTCTAAAAAATGGAAATTTCTCTCATAATTACACAAGGTCGGATGATAATTCACACGTCGCTGAAGATTTGCATGACGATGATCATCTAAATACAGTGACACCATCCAAACCAAAGGTCATTGAGCGTAATATACCATCGTTTGATAGTGATACTATCAAGAGTGAAGCTCCTGTGAATGACACAGCTAATCTCGCACCGGTTCAACCAACTTTGACAAACACTAAAAAACTTGATTTTGAAGAGATAAAAAGCAAAGCTGTTCCATTTGAAAAGTGGAATGATGTTTTGGCGGTTATGAGCAGATATTCTAAGGCTATTACCTCTGCATTTGATGGCACAGCCGCTTACATAAGCGGAGATTATATCCTTATTGACTCTGAAAACGAGATGCCATTCCTCTTGTTGAAACAGCCTCTGCAAAGAGACAAAATGAGGACTGCCATCAGGCAGGTAACCGGCAGAGTATATAAACTCGGACCATATAATCAAGTGAAAGCAACTCAAAAAGAAGATCCCTTAAATGATTTTGTAAACAAGGCAAAACAACAGGGTATTGATGTAAAAACAAATTAGTTTATAAAAAACGGAGGAAATTTAAAATGAAAGCAAGAATCCCACAAAATTATACAGGCTCATCAGCACCAACAAGCATGCAGCAGCTTGCAAAGCAGGCACAGAAGATGCAGGAAGAGATGGAAAACGCAACAGCAGAGCTTGACGAAAAAGAATACAGTGCAAGTGCCGGTGGTTCAGCAGTTAATGTTGTTATCAGCGGTAAGCTCCAGATAAAGAAAATTGATATTAGCCCTGAGGTTATCGATCCGGAAGACCCAGAGATGCTTGCAGATCTCGTTATGGCAGCTGTAAACGAAGCAATCAGAAATGCTAACGAAGAGAAAGAAAGTGTCATGACAAAGATTTCCGGCGGAATAAGCATTCCGGGATTGTTCTAATATGTCATCATATAATGTCGCTCCACTTGATAATTTAATTGATCAATTTGAGCGTTTACCCAATATTGGACATAAATCGGCACAGCGTTTGGCGTATCATATACTCACACTTCCTGAAAACACCGTAAAAGAGTTTGCAGATGCACTCATTAACGCAAAAAAGAGCATACATTTTTGCAAATCATGCTGTAATCTAACAGATAAGGAATATTGTCCTATATGTTCCAATCCCAAGAGAGATTTGGGCACTATTTGCGTGGTTGAAAGACCAAGGGATGTAGTTGCAATGGAACGCACGCAGGAATACACCGGTGTTTATCATGTGTTGCACGGTGCTATATCTCCGCTTATGGGCATTGGCCCTGATTCACTTTGCATAAAAGAGCTGATAGCACGAGTAAGCAACGACGAAATTAAAGAGGTCATAATGGCAACCAATCCTACTGTGGAAGGTGAAGCTACTGCAGTGTATTTGTCAAAACTCTTAAAGCCTCTTGGAGTAAAGGTTACGCACCTTGCATATGGCATACCGGTTGGAGCTGATTTGACATATGCCGATGAGATAACTCTGGCTCGTGCGCTTGAGGGAAGAACTGATTTATAAAAAAAGTAGTCCGGGGTGGTTTTATATAAATCATCCCGGAAAAATAACGAAAGAAAGGTGTGCTAAATGGAAAAAAATAAAGGCAACAAAATAATAGCTCAAAACAAAAAAGCATACCACGATTATTTCGTAGACGAAAAGTATGAAGCAGGAATTTCTCTGTGTGGCACAGAAGTTAAATCAATACGCAATGGTAATGTAAACCTTAAGGATAGCTGGTGCAACATTGTAGAAGGAGAAATTTTCGTTAATGGTATGCACATAAGTCCGTACGAACAGGGAAATATATTTAATAGAGATTCACGCAGAGTGCGTAAATTATTAATGCATAAAAGAGAAATCAACAAGCTTTATGGTCTTGTTAAGCAAACAGGTGTTTCACTTATTCCACTATCTCTTTACTTCAAAGATTCAAAGGTAAAGCTTGAGGTAGGCTTATGCAGAGGTAAAAAACTGTACGATAAGCGTGAGGATATGGCACAAAAAAGTGCTAAAAGAGAAATTGAAAGATCTCTTAAAAATCAAAACCGTTAAAATGAAGTTGTATTATTCTCCATTATATATGGGGGCGTAAAGGTTTCGACGGGAGTTGTGAACCTGAGTAAGCGAGCAGTGGTCGGAAACCACTTTAAAATTCCGAACTTTTTAAAATTAAACGACAATAATTTACAACTTCGTGCTGCTTAATTAGCGGCACCGTTCCTGCATTGAGTACTGCGGCTTTGCAAGGAGCGTCATTTTGCAGTGAACGTGAACACGAGAGCACCTTGTATCGTGTCATGCATAAAAGGTTACCAAGCATAGCAGCTTGTTATTGAGCGACTATGCAAGGGAATGTAATTCAATAACTGCGCTCGGAGAAAGCTTTGGCAAATGATTTTCGGACAGGAGTTCGATTCTCCTCGCCTCCACCACAAATACCCGCCCCAAAAACAGGGCGGGTAATGCAAATAAAAAGACTCAGAAGACAAAAATATATACACGTTATTATTTTTGTCTTCTTTTTTAGCATTAGTTTTTGTTGGACTATAGTCAATAAAGTGGACAGAAAAAACAGGAAAATTAAATAAAAAAATATTTTTCAGCTTGATTAGGTGACAAGCCGTTGTTATGAGAATGAGGTCTTAAAGAATTGTAAAAGCCATTGATGTATTGAAATAAG
>JAQXOB010000009.1 GCA_029098305.1 Clostridia bacterium | reverse complement strand
TTGTGCTCGGTTTCTTTTTCCAATGTTACCATTTGTTCTTGTAATAGCTCAAAGCTTTTCATATTTATCACCCACTTATGTTATACCATGTTGGGCGACTTTTTGAAATTACAAATTTATTACAAAATTAGATTGACGTGTAGTTTCATCGTGGTTTATTGCAATATTTTTTCGGTTGTGATACAATAATTAAAAACAGAATTGTGGGGAATGAAAATGGGATTTTTCGATTTATTCAAGAAAAATACTATTCAAGAAACAAACATTATCCAAACGGAAAGTTCGACTCAAAACAGTACTGTTCCTTTAAAGAAAACACAGGAAAAAGAAAAAATGTTGTTAGATTCATTCGATAATGATGTGAAAACAATCATTGAAATCTTGAAAACTCATGGTTGCGATATCGTGTCTGATGCTTCTGAAATAAAAATGGCATATGACACCTCATGGTTTTCAGAGTACAGAATCATTAAGTCTGATGGTATTTACCTTTACAGAGAAGTGGTTATGGGCGGTTACAATCTTGAAAAGCGTCTTGATTGTTTAGATATTTCTGTTTCTTTTGTGATTCTTTGCGCTGATATACTTTTGGGTATGAAACATAGGAAGATGATTTGTGATAGTGATACAAACTATCACAAAATCCTTGAAATTATGGCAAATTACAAATCAAAACTTAATAGCAGCATTTCAAATTCTGACACGCAGAATTTTCTTGTTAATCGCTATAACGAGTTAATGAAAATCTCGACAATTTCATGACTTATGCAATCCTACACATAAAATGCAACTTTGCAACCCAACGCAACCCGTATCAAAAATTGCGTTATAATTCATAGAAAAACAGCTTAAACACTATGTTTAGGCTGTTTTCTTTTTTGTTTCACAGAATAAATATGCTTGATTTTGTCGGTTTGACGTTTATTAACACAAAAAGCTACAATAAAACACTAAAAAAGCAGTAAGACTATACACCTAGTTAAAAGAGTGTATAGTCTTTCAGACTGTCGAAAATTAGTGGTAATTATCGGGAAGTTGATATATTATTTTCATTTCATCATAGCATTAAACTCGTCTTCACTGATAACAGCAACGCCAAGAGAAACTGCCTTTGTAAGCTTGCTACCGGCATCTTCACCTGCTAACACATAATCAGTTTTTTTAGATACAGATGAGCTTACCTTGCCTCCCAGACTCTCTATTATAGCCGCAGCATCACTCCGCTTATATGTGGGCAAAGTGCCTGTCAGCACAAAGGTTTTTCCTGTGAACATTCCATCTTTTACTCTATTTTCAAGCGGAGCCATTTTTACGCCACAGTTACGTAGGTCATTTATCAAATGGTGAGTTCCATCTAATCTAAAGTAGTCATACACGCTCTGTGCCATTATGTCTCCAAAACCATCTATAGATTTTATCTCTTCAAAAGATGCATTAACTATGCTTTCCATAGATAGAAAATGCTCACATAGTAGTTTTGCAGCCTTAACACCTATATGACGAATACCCAAAGCAAATATCACACGATACAACTCATTATCCTTAGATTTTTCTATTGATTTTATCAAGTTATCAGCAGATTTTTCGCCCATACGCTCCAGCTTTGCTATGTCTTCTGATTTGAGCCTGTAGATATCCACCGGTGTCTCGATTAACCCTTCGTTAACAAGCGTTTCTAACACTGCCTCACCCATGCCATCTATATTCATTGCATCCTTGCTGACAAAATGAATTAGATTTCGCATTATCTGAGCCGGACACTCGGTATTTGTACATCTTATCACAGATTCATCATCATATCTCACAGCCGGTGAACCACAGCATGGACACTTATCAGGGAACACATAAGGAACAGAATTTTCTGCGTGTTTTTTTACACAAAGCACCTCAGGAATAATTTCACCAGCCTTACGGATAAGCACAGTATCGCCTATTCTGATATCCTTTTCTGCAATAAAATCAGCATTGTGAAGCACAGCACGGCTAACCTCTGTGCCGGCAAGTTGTACAGGTTCAAACACGCCTGTTGGAGTTAACGCTCCAGTTCTACCCACGTTTATTTCTATATCAAGCAATATAGTTTCTTTTTCTTCCGGCGGGTATTTGTATGCCTCTGCCCATTTTGGATATTTTGCAGTGCTACCCAAAGTTTTTCTCTGCTCAAAGTCGTTTACCTTTACCACAGCACCATCTATTCCATATCCAAGCTTTCCTCTCATATCGCCAATTCGTGCGATCTCTTCAAGTGCGCTATCTATATCTTTATAAGAATTACAAAATGGAGGTATCGGGAATCCCAGTTCTTCAAGCAATCGCATTGATTCTGTATGAGAGCTGATTTCGACACCCTCGACCTGCTGTATGTTAAAAATAAATATATCGAGATCACGCTCTTTTGTAATCGAAGCATTCTTTTGGCGTAAAGAACCGGCAGCGGCGTTTCGTGGATTTTTAAAGGTTTTCTCCTCGTTTTCTTCTTGTCTTTTGCACAGTTTTTCAAAACTGCTTTCAGACATATACACCTCGCCACGCACCTCTATATAAGGTAATGGCTTCTTTAGTCTTTTAGGCAAAGATTTAATCGTCTTTAAGTTCTCGGTGATATCTTCTCCTGTGACACCATCACCTCGGGTTGAACCTCGCACAAAGAAACCGTTAACATACTCCGCCGACACAGAAAGACCGTCAAACTTAGGCTCTACTACGTACACCGGATTGCTCACAACTGATCTCACACGCTTATCAAATGCACGCATCTCATCATCTGAGAATGCATCGTGCAGACTTTCCATAGGCACAGCGTGCACCACCGGTGCAAATTTTTCACCGGCATTACCACCGACAGTCTTGGTAGGAGAATCGGGTGCATCTAGCTCAGGGTACTCTAATTCTAACTCCTCAAGTCTTTTGAGCATCATATCATAGGTGTAGTCATCTATCTCAGGAGCATCGTTGTTATAATATTTATCATTATGATATTTTATCTCATTACGTAATTTTTCTATCTCTTTTTTTGCAGTTGCAAAATCCATATAATCATTCCATTCATTATTTGTATAGATGTGGTGCAAGTTTCCATAATATTATGCGTCTTTTTAGCCTTCTCGATGTGTATCTGCCGAAATAAATATATTCGTCATAACCCTTTGATCGCAGAGCGTTTTTAATAGCACTTACAGTGTATTTCTCTTTTAGCAGTGTGTCTACACAAGACAATATACACGAAGGCAATTTCTCCTGCATAATCACATTGTACATATGCTTATAATTTGCATTTGATGAAGATAAAATACTCCTCAATGAAAGGATATTTTCGATTCGCTCAAAGCACTTTTTTTCATCTGTAGGCTCTGATGTAGCTTTTGGTGCCTCATACTCTGTTGTTCTCTTCATCTTAGCAGAACTCACAGATATTTTATCACACTTTATCAGGGCTTTGTAAATAAAATCCTCACTGTAACCGTATTTCAAAGTTTCTGAGAAATATATCTTCTTCTCTCTAACTGACTCTGCCAAAATCATAAGCGAAGCAATATCACAAGTCAGCTTGCCATAAGTAACCGCATCAAATACATCTAAAGCTGTGTTATCATCAGATATGATCACATCTTTTTTAATATAGCTTGGTGCAGTACCAAAAATAAACTCGCTGTCCTTTGCCACAGCATCTTTATAATAATCAGCAACACATTCAAGAAAAAGCTTTCTCGGAAAAACAAAAGTAATATACTTGCCGTGAGCTTTGTCGATAGCACAATTAAGAGCATATCCGGGTATATCGCTTCCACATTTTATAACAGAACCATTTAATTTTTGCTCTTTAATAGAATTCAGCGCAGAAAGCACACTGTTGTCGGTAGAGCAAATATCTGTGGCAAGAATTTCAAAGCTTAGTCCGGAAAGCTTTTCGGATATTGCTTTAAAAACAGCATCCACTTGGTCTTCGATGTTTTTTATCGGCACTATAACAGAGAGATCTATAATATCCTGCATTGATGTCACCCCATAATCAAAATAGGTTACAAACTTGTAATAAATTGTAACACAATTTATTTCCAAATTCAATAGCAAAAATATTTTTTAAAAATAATTAATTTAAATTTAAGAGGATGAAAGAGTATATGAAAGTATTTGAAAGATTAAGCCCTGTATGGTTAAAAAAGTGCAAAAAAAGTGTTGACAAGCACAAATATGTGTGATATCATACTTAGGCAATGCGGGGATTGCGCAATTTTGGCGCATTTTCCGGAATTTATAAATTTAATCCGGGAGGAATAATGAAATGTCTACTTTTATGGCAAAAAAAGGCGAAGTAGAGCGCAAGTGGTATGTACTTGATGCAACAGGTAAGCCATTAGGTCGAGTTGCAGTTCAGGCTGCTAAGTTGCTCAGAGGCAAGCATAAGCCTACTTTCACTCCACACGTTGATTGCGGAGATCACGTAATCATTATCAACTGCGAGAAGGCTATTCTCACTGGTAATAAGCTCACACAGAAGCATTATTATCGTCACACAGGTTATATTGGTCATTTAAAGGCCACCAGATATGATACACTTATGTCTGAAAATCCAACAAAGGCTATGGAGCTTGCTGTTAAGGGTATGATCCCTAGCAACACAATCGGTCGTGCAGCACTTACAAGACTTCGTCTTTACAAGGGCAACGAGCACATCCATCAGGCACAGAAGCCAGAAGCTTGGGAAATGTAAGAGGGGAGGCAATTTAAATGTACGATAAGACACCATTTTTCTATGGAACAGGCAGAAGAAAAAGTTCTGTTGCTAGAGTAAGACTTTATAAAGGCACAGGCAAAATCACAATCAACGATAGAGATATCGATAACTATTTTGGTCTTGAAACACTTAAGCTAATCGTTCGTCAGCCATTGGCATTGACAAACACAACTGACAGCTTTGACGTAGTATGCAGAGTTGCAGGTGGCGGTGTTACAGGTCAGGCAGGTGCAATCCGTCATGGTATCGCTAGAGCATTGCTCCAGTATGACAGCGAAGCACTCAGACCAAAGCTCAAGAGAGCAGGTTTCCTCACTCGTGACCCAAGAATGAAAGAGCGTAAGAAATACGGCCTCAAAGGCGCAAGACGCGCACCTCAGTTCTCAAAGAGATAATCTGTATTATTTCAGAACACAAAAACCCCGAAACCACCATGGTTTTCGGGTTTTTTTGTGCCCTGATTTTTGTTTTGATGCAAACTAGGTGCAAGTTTAAAAAATGCAAAGTTCAGCTTTCTGTTGTAGTATTTCCTAATTCTTTTTGTTTTTTTCTTTACGTGTTAGAGATATGATTTTAACAATATTATATATTTGATAAGGGATGTAGGAAAAAACACCCGCATATACACAAGTACCAAATGTAATAGGCCATAGAACAGATGCAATAATTTTAAAAACCAATCCTCGTCTCTTAAAAAATCCCACGGAAAGTATAATGGTAGAACATATTGCACTAAATCCAAAACCGCCCAAACAACCAATAAGTAAAAATGAATGTAATTTGCTTTCGTTTACAAGAGGTTGTTGACTTGCAAGAAACCCAAAAATAATGAATCCTGTAACAACAACACTTAATGTGCATACTAAATATTCTATTCGGTTTTTCTTTGTCATTAGTATTTCCCCTATTAAGTTATTCATTATAATTAGTATATCATATATAAATGAGATGTTCAATATTTGGCAAGTATTACGAGTCATAACGATTTCTAATAGAACCTTTATAACTCTTTTTTATATGAGACTCTTATAAATCTTCATGATTATATAAAAACAATATCCGAGCATTTTGGCTATTGCAATATTGCAATCACGGCAGATATTTGTTCCTATGTCTTTGAATAATACAAGGCGAGAATAGCAAAATGCCTTGAAGATGTCCTCATTTCTTAAATACGAAAATAGCGATGTGAAACGAAAAATCACACCGCTATTTTTTATTTGTTCATATCAAATCAACACAGGTTGCAGTTGCTGATGTGAGAGTGCCATCGGAACACTCTGCTCCATTAGATTAAATCTCGCAACGAGTGAGTTAGGCTTTTTGTCTGGTGCATCCTGATATAATGGCACAAAAAAGATATTCTTCGTGTTAATCAATCTGCCAAAGTTCTGTGCGGACGCGCCAAGTGCATCGTTTGTACAAAGTGCAATCAACACCGGTCTGCCAATTCTCAGATGACTTTTTGCAGCCATTGTAACCGGTGTATCAGTTATACCGTTACAAAGCTTGGCTAAAGTGTTTCCTGTGCAAGGTGCTATCACCAGCAGATCACACATCTTCTTAGGTCCTATAGGCTCGGCGTCAACTATTGTATCTATAATTGGATTTGGCGTAATTTTAGCGATTTTCTCTTTTAACGATTTCGCTGTGCCAAACCTTGTATCTGTGGTCGATGAATTATATGAAAGTATAGGGATTATGTTGTAACCATCGTGTACGAGATTTTCCATCTGCTCCAGTGTTTCTTTGTGAGTACAAAAAGAACCACATATTGCATATCCAACATTAATACTCATCCTATCCTATCCCCTCCTCTACAAGTCGTGCTATTATTTTCTCTATTATTTTGCCTGCCTCTTCCGGATAATACTTGCCAGGCAAGCCTGATGCAAGAATCGCCTGTATGTTCATTTGTCTGGCAAATGCAAAATCAGTTCCGCCTTTATCTGATGCCAAGTCAATTATAAGTGCATTTGGGTTCAGTTTGCTCAGAGTATCTCTGTCAAGCAACATATGCGGTACTGTGTTTATTATTATTTCATATTTATCAGGATACATAAGATTAAGCGAATTTTCTTTATTATATCCGGCTTGCTTTATCTCGGCATCATTTTTATCACTTCGCACACTAACAGAAACATCACAAAAATCAGCCTGACACGCTTTAGCGCACGCTTTGCCTATTCTGCCATATCCCATAATCAGTACAGGTACATTTACAAGTGGTTTGCTTATAAGCGTATGGATGATCGCCATAGTAGCATTTGCAGTAGGAATTGCATTCTCTTCAGCAAAGCCGGGTGCCTCATAATAGTCAATTAAATTTAATTTTCCAAAATCCTCATTAACATTGGTCAGGCTTTTGCTAATACAACAAAACACAGGCTTTTCGCTAAGTCTTTTCGGCAAATCTTGTATATAAACCTTTTGAGATGACAAGGGCATAAAGATCGTTTCTTTATCCTTGGTGGATGGCACCGGAAGAATTATACAATCACATTCTAATACGCTGGATATATCATCATTATATTTGTCGTCTATCTTATCAAAACCAAAATATCTAACTACATATCCATCCTTCTCAAATTCTTCACCGGCATATATCATTCTGATATCTCCACCGAGAATTCCTATCGTTTTGATATTCAAAGATATCCAACTCCCTTCATATTTTGATACAAGTCTTAAATTGGTTTTTAAACTACTTCTTTTACATTGTATGATATGTGAGTGCTATTTGTCACCTCAAAAAATGCGTATAAAATCTTACAAATAATAAAAAATAATTATATATGATAAAAGGAGATATATTTGATGGAAATAAGAACAGACTTGGCACTGGAAGCCAAAGAACTTGATACAGATAACACAGAAGGCATAAAGCTTAATTATTCTACCTATAACGATATACAAATAAGCAGAATGAAAATATTATCTGACAGTGCAAGCAACAGGCTAAAAAAAGAAAAAGGCACATACATTACAATAGAAATGGATGCCATAGATGATGATATCACTCACGCAGATGATAAAATATATGCTATAGCCAACGAGCTGGAAAATCTGCTACCTCAAAAGGGCACCATACTCGTGGCAGGCATAGGAAACGTAAACATAACCGCAGATGCACTAGGCCCAAAGACAGTAGACAATATTCTTGCAACGCGCCATATCACTGAAGATATAGCAAAACAGATAGGCTTAGAGGATCTGCGATCGGTGGCAGCTATAGCACCCGGAGTTCTAGGACAAACAGGTGTAGAATCCAGTGAGCTTATACTGAGCATTGTAAAAAGAATAAATCCATCGGCTGTAATAGTCGTGGATGCACTTGCCTCACGCAGATTATCAAGACTGGGATGCACTATTCAGATTTCGGACACAGGAATTTCTCCGGGTGCAGGTGTGGGAAACCACCGTATGCCAATCAACGAAGAGACCATGGGTATACCCGTGATAGGAATTGGTATTCCTATGGTCGTAGATGCAGTCACATTGGCAGCAGATCTGCTAGAACCAAATGATGAACAGCGTGCAGACAAACTGATAGAGGAACTGACACCATCAGGCAATCACATGGTGGTAACACCCAAGAATATAGATGTGCTCACAATGCGTTCATCCAGACTCACAGCCATGGCGATTAATTGCGCCTTACAGCGTAGTCTGAGCAAAGATGATATTATAGCGCTCACGTGCAACTCATAATTCTGATTTTATGTGCATATATATTTAACAATTAGATATGGCAATTATATCAAGACGATGACTATATGTCAAAAAAGCAAAGAAGGTATGCACAATGAACAGAACTGTAAAAAAAATATTTTTTAGAGCTACGGCAATGGTGCTGGTGTCTTTTACACTATTATCTATTGCCGTTAGATTGTCACATACGTGTATAGAAAACACTAAAGCAATCAGCACTATGGCAGCAGGGCTTGTCTTTAGTGAAGGACGTATATCTGAGCCAAAACAACGCAGTGAATCCACCAACATGGATACTTTGACAACAGACACAACCTCCGATAAAACTATAGACACCGAAAGTGCAGTAAAAAACGAACGTAAATTTGACATAATCGAAAGTAAATATACAGCAGCAGGCACAGGCTATGATAATTTCTATGTAAAAAACACATCAAGTGTTAATATAAATATAGGTGAGCTTTTGCGTGCAAAACTTGAATTTAACGCCAAAGACACCTCTGATCCGCAGGTGCTTATAGTACATACTCACACCACAGAAGCATATATGGACACCGATGTAGGCTTTTACTATGAAAGCTACACCGCAAGAAGCGATAATGACAATAAAAACGTAGTAAGCGTAGGAGAAGCCATTGCAAATCAACTCCTATTGATGGGTATTAATGTTATACATGACAAAACCCACCATGATGCGCCGGGCTACAACGGCTCTTATGACAGAAGTATGGAAACTATAAAAAAACATCTTGATGAAAATCCATCTATCTGCGTGGTTCTGGATATTCACCGTGATGCGCTGGTTGCAAATGATGAAGCTATCATAAAACCTACATTCACCGTAAATGGCAGAAAGGCCGCCCAGATAATGATAATGAGCGGTTGCGACAGCGAAGGTGTAAATGGATTTTCTTTTTGGGAGGAAAATCTTAAGTTTGCTCTTAAACTACAAAGCAAAGCAGAAACTTTGTATCCGGGCATGACCAGACCACTCTATTTTGGTGATTTTACTTATAATATGAATGCTAACACAGGCTCACTGCTGATAGAGGTTGGCACTCACGCCAACTCGCTGGATGAGGCTGTCTACACAGGTAAGCTATTAGGCAATGTGCTTGCACAGGTGCTTAAAGAGGCTTGAGCTATATTAACCTGAATATATACTCAATGATATATCAATTAAATGCACCCCAAATGTTAAACATTACATCACAATGTCCACATTTGGAGTGCATTTTATTTTTTGTTTAATAATTATTTGTCAAAGGCATTTTCGGCTACGCTTGTTGTTTCCGGTACTTCCACATTTTCCAGTGAAGTGCAATAATAAAAAGCTTTTTCTTCTATTATCCTTACACTGATTGGTATATTTATCTGCTCTAGATCACGACATCCGCTAAATGTACCTGCAGCTATCTTTTCGAGTGAATTACTTAGTTTTACCTTTTTCAGCGATGTACACTGATTGAAAGCACTATCACCTATATATTTTACGCTGTCCGGAATTTCTATATCTTCCAACTCAGAACAATAATCAAACGCAAATGAGCCGATACTTGTAATCGCTTTATGCAAAACTATTGATTCTAACTTAGAGTTATTTGCAAAAGCATATGGTGCAATCTCAATGGTGGCTTCGTTCACAATGAGACTCTCACCTCCGCTTTGCGGTGGACAATACAAAAGTCTTGTCATATCTGATGTATATAAAACATTATCGCTTACAGTATAAAAATCATTATTTTGCACTTCTATACTTTTCATCAGTGTGCAAGCATAGAAAGCACCATCTGAAATTTCTTCGACTGTACTAGGGATGTTTATAGATACAATGTTAAACGAATCGTAGAATGCATCACCTATTTTTTTTACACCTACAGGCACATCCACATTATTGCTCTTGCCCTTGTATGCCACCAAAACGCCGTCGCCTATAATAACAAAATCGTCTAAATTGTTTTCATACCATGTTGTGTTTTTAAATGCGAATGAGCCACATTCTTTCACAGAGTCAGGCACATGAATATCTGCAAGAGAATAGCAATTGTAGAAGGCTCTCTCGCCTATTTTTTCTATGCTATCAGGCATAGTGACTGATGTTACAGTGTCGCAGTTTTCGAAGGCACTATCGCCTATCTCTTGCACAGGAAGTCCGTCTAATTCCGATGGTATTTCTACGTTGCCACCAGTGCCATTATAACGTGTTATTATGGCATAATCGCTGTTTTTTTCATATTTAAAATCAATACTTCTGCTATCACTGCTCACCTGACCGGAGGCACCGTCTGCACACGAGCAAAATGAGAACAGTATAAATATAATAGATAAAGATGCTGCTGAAAGTTTTGTCAGTTTAAACATTCTTTGTCCTCTTTCCAAATAAATATACCAGATTTGCGATACCTATAGATGATATCATATAGCATACAAAAATTCAATTGACATATCCTATAAATAATACGTGCAAATCACAAGTTGTTTTCTTGCATTTTTTTAAATATCTGTTTTGATAAATTTCTTTACTATTTTTTCATAATATGATAAAATTATACGAATAGTTTTTGTCAAAAGGAGATTAAACTTGAAAAAGATATTTATAATTTTTTTAATAATCGCAATCACAATATTGGGTTGTGGTTGTGCATATACAAATGAGACAAGCCCTGCACTGTCTGTTGTTGTAACAAACTTTCCTGCATATGATTTTGCAAGACAGATTACAGGTGGAGATGCAAATGTGCAAATGTTGATATCGCCTGGCAGTGAGAGCCACTCATATGAGCCATCACCAAGAGATATTGTAAAAATTCAGCAAAGTGATCTTTTTATATGCGTTGGCGGTGAGTCTGACGAATGGATAGACGATATCCTCGATTCTCTAGATACCGAAAAAATGAACATCATACGCCTGATGGACTATGTAACCCCTATAAATGAGATGATCACCGAGGGTATGCATGCTAATGAAGTCGACCATGATCATGATGAAATCGAATATGATGAGCATATATGGACTTCACCAAAAAATGCAAAAATCTTAGTGCAAAACATTAGTAATGAGCTTTGCAGAATAGATGAAAAAAACAAAGATAAATACACAGCAAACACAAATGCATATATCACCAAAATCGATGAACTTGATAAGAGCTTTACCGATGTTGTTGCCAACGGGGCAAGAAAAACATTGATATTTGGTGATAGATTTCCATTTGCCTATTTTGCGACTGAATATAATTTGGATTGCTATGCAGCTTTTCCGGGATGTTCTGCAGAAACCGAACCTGCCGCTGCTACTGTAGCTTTTCTCATTAACAAAGTAAAAGAGGAAAAAATACCGGTGGTGCTATATATAGAGTTTTCCAATGGAAAAATGGCAGATGCTATCTGTGAAGAAACAGGAGCAAAAAAGCTTTTGTTTCATTCTTGCCATAATGTAACGGCAGAAGATTTTGAAAATGGTATAACCTACCTCAACCTGATGAACAACAACCTTGAGGTACTTAAGGAGGCGTTGGGCTGATATGGCACTTATAAGCTGTAAGGATGTTTCTCTTGGTTATGAGGGAAGCACCGTTTTAGAAAATGTTAATTTTGACATAAATAAAGGTGACTATATCTGCATAGTAGGCGAAAACGGCTCCGGAAAAAGCACGTTAGTCAAAGGCTTATTAAAACTAAAAGCACCTTTAAGCGGTAAAATTACCTTTGGTGATGATCTAAAAGCCAATGAAATAGGTTACCTACCACAACAAAACGCAGCACAAAAAGATTTTCCTGCAAGTGTGTTTGAGGTGGTGCTTTCGGGCAGACTCAACAAAATGAGGTTTCGCCCATTTTATAATAGTGCAGATAAAAAGGATGCCATGGAAAAAATTAAGCTAATGGGAATAGAGGACCTAGTAAATCAAAGCTTTCAGGAGCTTTCCGGAGGTCAGCAACAGCGTGTTCTTCTTGCAAGAGCATTGTGCGCTACAAAAAAGCTTCTCCTGCTAGACGAACCGGCCAGCGGACTTGATCCAATAGTGACAAACGATCTATGCACTCTTATTAAAGATATCAACAAAAACTATGGAATCACTATCGTTATGGTTTCGCATGATATCCACACCACAGCAAGATATTCCAGTCATATCTTGCATCTCGGCAAACGTCAGCTATTCTTTGGCAAGACCGACGATTATCTAAACAGTGATCTTGGCAAAAAGTTTACCGCTTGTGTGCATACCCTGCACCATCACCATGGTTGAATTAATATCAAATACTTATACGCAATGAGTTGTAATTACAGCTCATTGCTTTTTTATTTTTTTGAAAATTTTACTTGACAAATTTAATATTGCATTTTATAATCTAATTGTACTAATTGAATTAATACAATTAATCAATCAAAAAGGAGGAGTCAAATGCTATCATTAAATTTTCAAAGCAGAAAACCGATTTATGATCAGTTGTATAGCAATATCGTAAAGCTGATATCTATCGGCGAAATGAAGCCGGGCGAAAAGCTACCTACCGTGCGTCAGATTGCATCTGATCTTGGCATCAACCCTAACACTGCATCTAAAGCATATCAGATGCTCGAAAAAGATGGATATATCTACTCTGTCGTGGGCAAAGGTTCATTTATAAGCGACACAATAGATATGAAAAGGAGCAGAGAAAACATGATAAACGAAAAAATATTAGCCGTTATAAAAGAAGCCTATGACTTTGGGCTTACAAAAGATGAAATTTCTGAATGTTTTAATAACTGCCTATCGAAAAGCTGTGAAAGGAGCAATAATCAATGATCAAAATAAATAATGCCGTCAAGCGATTTGATGACGTTGTAGCAGTAGACAAAATAACCTGCACCATAGAGAACGGCTCAGTGTTTGGGCTAATTGGCTCTAACGGTTCCGGCAAATCTACACTTTTAAGAATGATATCCGGCGTGTATATGTGCGACGAAGGCGAAATTCTTGTTGATAACGAAAAATCCTACGACAATGTCGACATAAAGCAAAAATGCTGTTTTATATCTGATTTTCCCTATTTTTCTAATGCAAGCACCATAAACGCAGTAGCAAAGCTATATCGAGGTATCTACAAAAACTGGGACGAAGAAACATTTCAAAGACTTTGCGGAATGTTCCCTATCGACCCTAAAAAATCGATTATTAATATGTCTAAGGGTATGCAAAGACAAGCCGCAATTATACTTGCGCTCTCTACTAAACCGGAATATCTACTCCTCGACGAGATATTCGATGGACTCGACCCGGTGGTAAGACAGCTACTCAAAAAGCTACTTGCCGGTGAGATAGCCGAGCGAAATATGACTGTGGTAATAGCATCACACAACCTGCGAGAATTGGAAGATTTATGTGACCATATCGGACTTTTGCATAAAGGTGGAATTTTATTGGAAAAAGACCTTGACTCCGCAAGATTAGGAATGCACAAGCTTCAAATTGTATTTGATACAGAAAAAGATATCAAAGATTTTCCGGATTTAGACATACTCTCTTTTCAGAGGAAAGGCAGGGTAATCAATATGACTGTGAGAGGCAATGCAGAAGAAGTGGAAGCTACTATAAACAGTCAATCCCCTATTTATTACGAAAACTTACCACTCACACTGGAAGAACTATTTATAAGTGAAATGGAGGCTGCAGGATATGACATCGACAACATTACAGCATAATAGAAAAGTTTCTCCATTTGCATCGATGTACAAATGGACTTTGAAGAAAAACATAGTATTAACCATAGTTTACACAGTAATACTATTCACATCATTTTCATTGCCAATGATATGGTTCACCACAATGTCAATACTTGACCATTCCACTGAAGATATTTCTTCGCTTGCATACTATGCATTTCCTGTAGCAAGTGTGGTTGTAGCCATATTCTCAATAGTTTTTGGCACAGTCGTGTTCAATTTTCTACACAACAAAAGAAGCGTAGACCTGTATAATGCCTTTCCGCTTAGCAGAAAAGATATGTTCTTTTCCAAATACTTAGCTGGACTCACGCTTGCAACACTACCAATATTAATATCCACACCAGCCGGAATCTGCACAGCAACCTTGATGTCACCGGAATATTTAGAAGTTATGTTCACATCAATGCTGATAACAATGCTTGTAGCAGTAGCAACTTATTCTTTCACTGTGTTTATGAGCGCGTGCGTAGGAAAAACCTCTGATGCTGTGGTGCTTACCATGGGTTTGGGCGGTGCTTTTCCGTTTTTCGTATTAGTGTTGAACTATATGATACAAATGTTGACCCCAGGAATTAATTCGATAGAAGCCACACCTAAGCTAATATATGCTCTGCTCTCTCCTGAGATCATAACCATATTTACTACATATATTTTTGATTTTCAAAATAACGGATTTACAAGTGAGTTAGTTATATTTTTACTTTATTTTGTGCTTTTCACATCTGTTAGCGTATTTGCAGGCTTTTCAGTTTACAAAAGGCGCAAAATGGAATGTGCTCAAACTCAGTCTAGCTTCAAGCTACCTGAGAGAGTGATAAGAGTAATTGTCACATTGAGTGCAGGTACTATCCTTGCAGCATTTTTCACAATGTTCACTCAAGATGACTATGATCCAACATTTTCTCACATATGGTTTTGGGTAGGTATGATATTTGGTACAATTATTGCTCACTTTGTGCTTGAGGTAATACTCTCAAAGGGATTTAAACGTATTAAGAAAAATCTGCCTATTTATTTCATCAGCCTTGGTCTAGGAATTATTGTGTATATCGCCCTTGCTACAGGTTGCTTTGGCAGATATGCATATGTGCCTGACAACAGCAAAATTGATTCGGTTGAAATTGAGTTCGGTACTTTCTGCGTGAATGACTATAGCGATACATATGATATGCTTGGTAATCCTATGCAGGATTTTAAAACAATTGATGATAAAATAACTGATGAAAAATTAATAGCTGAAATCACAGACTTCCATCAGGAGGTAGTAAATAACATAGAGAACCAAGGGTTGCAGCTTTCTCCTGCTGACGAAAACTATTATTATGATGGTGTATATCCACATAACGAAGTCACGATAAAATATAACCTAAAAAATGGCACTACCTTAGACAGACAATATACATGGTATTATTTCAGATACAGCAAAATTCAGGAAAAATTGAAAAATCTTATGAGTGATTATAATCTGATAGAGTTTAAGTTAGAGTCATCACTTAGCAGACTAGAAAATCTGACTGTCAACAAAAATGGTAGACCTCGTTGCGAGCTATATGGCTATGATGTCAATAAAGGTTTATTGCCAGACTGGTGTAAAGAAAATCTAGACGAATACGGTTGTCTTTCTACACCATTTTCCGCATCATATGATGATATAGAAAAACTATTCGACGTCTATCTTAACGAAGCAAAGAACGACAAAGAGATATCAAAGAATCTTGGAACAACTGTTTTTTTAGACGGCTATTATAACTGTATTAATTTAACAATTAGTTATCGATATTATTGCTTATCAGTCTATATTCCTGTTGGATATGAAAACACCCTGGACTATATGGGAAATCTATATAAAAACAGAGGTTAAAGCTGATAACAACTCAATATAACGCATACCAAAAAACTTCCGTAAGCATCACACTTACGGAAGTTTTTGTATATATGATTAATATTAATGTCTTTTATTAATACATTCCGCCCATATCAGGTGCTGCCGGCATTGGAGGAACCGGCTCTTTGATATCTGCTACGAGTGACTCTGTGGTAAGCACCATAGCTGCTACAGATGCTGCATTTTGAAGTGCGCTTCTTGTAACCTTTGTAGGGTCTATAATGCCTGCTTCCATCATATCGGTGTAAACCTCTTCAAGAGCATTGTAGCCATAGCCTATCTTATTAGCAGACTTAACATTCTGAACGATAACACTGCCCTCTAAACCTGCATTAGCGGCTATCTGACGAAGTGGCTCTTCCAAAGCCTTGAGTATGATCATCATACCGGTCTTTTCGTCACCCTCAGCTTCGCTAACTGCCTTTTCGAGTGCTGGAATAGCATTGATAAGTGCGATACCACCACCTGCTACGATACCCTCTTCTATAGCAGCCTTTGTTGCTGCAAGAGCATCTTCTATTCTGAGCTTCTTCTCTTTCATTTCGATTTCTGTGGCAGCACCAACCTTGATTACAGCCACACCGCCTACTAATTTAGCCAATCTCTCTTGAAGCTTTTCTCTGTCAAAGTCAGATGTTGTAGCATCAATTTGCTTACGAATCTGAGCAATTCTTGCCTCTCTGTCGTTAGCGTCGCCTGCACCATCTACAATGAGTGTGCTTTCTTTATCTATCTTAACCTGTCTTGCACGACCAAGCATAGACATATCAGTGTCTTTAAGCTCTAAACCAACCTCACTGCTAATAACTGTACCGCCTGTGAGAATAGCAATATCCTGAAGCATTTCTTTTCTTCTATCGCCAAAACCAGGTGCCTTAACAGCAACACAAGTGAATGTCTGACGAAGCTTGTTAAGAATGATTGTGGTGAGTGCTTCACCCTCTACATCCTCAGCAATAATAACAAGCTTTTTGCCGGACTGAACTATCTGCTCCAATAGTGGAAGAATCTCTTGTGTGTTTGAAATCTTCTTATCTGTGATAAGGATGTATGCATCATCAATAACAGCAACCATCTTGTCTGTATCTGTAGCCATATAAGGTGTGATATAGCCACGATCAAACATCATGCCCTTAACAACCTCGCACTTTGTTTCAGCTGTTTTAGAATCTTCTACAGTGATGATACCATCTTTGCCTACCTCTGCCATAGCATCTGAGATATGTTTGCCGATTTCCTCATCAGCGGAGGATATTGTGCCAACCTTAGCAACCTCTTCAAGATCCTGTACCTGCTTTGAGTTCTTCTTGAGCTCGTCTACAGTGATATCTACAGCCTTCTGGATACCCTTTTTAAGTACCATTGGGTTTGCACCTGCTGTAACATTCTTCATACCTTCACGGATGATAGCCTGAGCAAGAAGAGTAGCAGTAGTTGTGCCGTCACCGGCAACATCGTTTGTCTTAGTGGAAACCTCTTTTACCAACTGAGCACCCATGTTTTCAAATGGATCGTCAAGTTCGATCTCCTTAGCGATTGTAACACCATCGTTAGTGATGAGTGGTGCGCCAAACTTCTTATCAAGAACTACATTTCTGCCCTTAGGTCCAAGTGTGATTTTAACTGTGTTTGCAAGCTGATCTATACCGCTTAATAAAGCTTTTCTTGCGTCTTCACCATAAATAATTTGCTTTGCCATAATAATTACCTTCTTTCAAAAAAATAAAGAATTACTCTATAATTGCTAATATATCTGACTGACGAACGATTGTGTATTCTTTGCCATCCAGCTTAACTTCCGTTCCGCTGAATTTGCTTGTAATAACCTTGTCGTTCTCTTTTACATACATCTTAACTTCTTTACCATCTACAATTCCGCCTGGACCAACTGCTACTACAACAGCAAACTGTGGCTTCTCCTGTGAGCCTGATGACAAATATATACCACCGGCTGTTTTTTCTTCTGCCTCCTCGGCCTTTATAACCACTCTATCGAGTAATGGTTTAATGTTCATATGTGATAACCTCCTGAATTTGTAATTAGCACTCTAACTCCCTGAGTGCTAATTATTATTTTAACCGCTTTTTTAAAAAAATCAAGAGTTTTTTGTCATTTTTTTAAATTTTTTCCAAATAATGTGAATTATCTTATAAAAAAACAAGCGACCTCCATATTAGAAGTCGCTTGTAGTAAATATTTATTCCTAAATCCAAAGTAACATAGAATTAGACTTTTATGTTAGTGTTCTCTTATTAATTGTAAGAATACATAGTGTACTTATCTGCTGGGAATTTTGTGATAAGCTTTGCAATGTATCTCTGGATATAAGTAATGTCTTCCATGTTTACTTTGCCGTCATCTGTTACATCTGCCTTCTCTCTCTGTGAAGGTCTGAATGTAGAAAGCTTAGCTACTACTCTCTGAATTGAAGTAACATCTTCCATTGTTACTTTGCCATCGCCTGTAACGTCACCGTAAACTACTTCATCGATATCAGTAGGATCATCTGAGTCACTATCGGAGTCATGGCCAGGCTTTATGTCAGTGTCACTATCTGAATTATCAGAATCGCTTGGGTCATCTGTGCTTGTATCTGTGCTATCTTCTACACCATTAACCATTGACAACTCTTTCCATAGATAAATATAATAACCACCGTTGCCATCATTTAGATCATACTTTTGCTCGTTAGCATATGTAGAAACAGATTTCCACTCTGCGCTCTCTGCAAAATATTTTACACTCTTAGAGAAAAGCTTGTAGTTATATGCTTCTATACCAAGGTTTGTGAGTGCAGTTTCTGAGTTCTCGTCACGTGCTGTGTAGAGATATGCAAAGCCTTTTTCGTTGCCTTCTTTGAGATTAACAGGAAGCTTTGTAAATGTAACATCATCTCTTACAAACTCATCCTCGAGAGCATCGTCTCTGGAAGAATGATGGAGCATTACATCTGTGATAGCCTCTTTTACATCGTCTGTAAAAGTCCAGCCGATTATAATTACAGAACCATCTGTGCCTTTGTTGAGGTCGAATGGTGAGTAATCATACTCAAGACCTGTCTTTGAAAGCTCTTCATCCATAGCTCTGTATACTTCTTCTAAATCAGCGCCAACTTTTACATAAATGTCTTTTACAAACTTGATTTCTGTTTCTGCAGTGTATGCTGAATAGTGATTCCAGAGATAAATATATTCGCCATTAGCACCATCGTTGAGATCGATAGTATCATCCTCATCGCCATACTCGCTTACCTCTGTCCAGCTTTCATCCTGTAGGAATGTATATACGACTGAAGAATTTGTCTCTCTACCAACCTGCAAGCCAAGCTTGTTAAGAGCCTTGCCTGTTGCACTGTCATAAGTAACATAAAGGTTTATTGTGTCACCCTTGTTACCCTCGTTAAAGTTATTGTCAATTCTTTCATATTTAACTGTGTTATCCTCGTTGTAAATGTATCTGTCATTTACTTTGCCATTCTTTACAGAAGCAAGCATAACACCGGTTATAGCATCTTTTATATCCTTTGTGAAAACATAACCAAGATAAACGTGCTTTCCTGTTGTCTTTTCATTAAGGTTATATGAGAATAACTCATAGCCATGGCCCAAATCATTCTCGATAAGTGTTTGTTCGAGCTGATCACGTGCTGTTTCAGAATCGCCGGAATTCATAAACACCTTAGCCACGTATGTGGAGTTGAGTTCTTCTGAATATTCATCTGCAACGCTATCATATGTCATATATATAGCCTTAGTAGTCTTTTTAGAGCCGGAGTTAAGATTGACAGCACTATCAAGATTATAACCGGGAACATCTTTCCATGACTCATCGCCATCTATGATGCCATCAGATGTCTTAAATCCTATATCTGTGATAAGCTTGCCTGTTTGATGTGATTTTGTTGTGAAAATATCAACATAGTCTCCACCATTACCTGAATTTAGATCATTTAGCTCATCATTGCTATTTTTATAATATACAACGTTATCTACTACAAGTTCATCCTTAACGCCAAAAAAATTAGGATATACATGTAGAAGAAGACCTGTAAGAGCCTTTGTGGCATCTGTAGTGTAGAAATAAGAAAAAATT
The DNA here is from genome assembly GCA_029098305.1 of Clostridia bacterium. Classification (GTDB taxonomy): domain Bacteria; phylum Bacillota; class Clostridia; order Oscillospirales; family Acutalibacteraceae; genus JAEEHZ01. The sequence continues at coordinate 137,524 of JAQXOB010000009.1, read as the reverse complement.
ATATAATCATCATCGTTGCCATGATTGAGATTTACATCTCTTATCACATATTCCAGCTCTTGTGACTCATAAGAAGCAGCGAGTTGCTGCTTATAATAATCAACATCATCGCCTGAGCATTTATATGCATAGATGTCTTCAACATATTTCTGTGGTGCAGGTGTATCGCTTTCATCAGCGAAAGCTGACACACTGCATAGTGAAAGTGTTGTCAAAATTGCAAGAAAAATAGAAATTACACGTTTCAATTTACGTTCCTCCTATAAATATTAATTATTCTAAAATTATTTACTTACCTTATCTGCAGGGAATTTTTTAACAAGCTTTGCAACATATCTCTGGATATAAGTAATATCTTCCATGTTTACTTTACCATCGTCTGTTACGTCTGCTCTTTCCTTTTGTGAAGGTCTGAATGTAGAAAGCTTAGCTACTACTCTCTGAATTGAAGTAACATCTTCCATTGTTACTTTGCTATCGCCTGTAACATCACCATAAACTATCTTGTCGCTATCGGTGTTCTTATCATCAGAGTCAGAGTTATTGTCTGTGTCATCGTCAGAGTTGCTATCTGTATCATCGTCAGAGCTTGTATTATCCTTTATATTAAGAACGCTCTCCATTTCTTTCCAGAGGAAGATATAGTAGCCACGATTACCTTCGTTCAAATCATACTTTAACTCGTTAGTATAAGTAGAAACAGGTGACCACTTATCGCTCTCTGCAAAATACTTAAAATTTTTAGCAAATAGCTTGCTGTCGTATGCTTCTATGCCAAGGTTTGTGAGAACATATTCTGCGTTCTTGTCACGTGCTGTATAGAGATATACAAAGCCTTTCTTGTTGCCCTCTTTGAGATTAACAGGAATCTTTGTAAACTTAACTTTATCCACTTCCAGCTCATCCTCAATAGCATCATCTCTAGAAGAATGGTTAAGCATTACACCTGTTATAGCCTCTTTTGCATTATCTGTAAAAGTCCAGCCCATTATGATTACAGAGCCATCTGTTCCTTTGTTGAGATCAAATGGTGAATAGTCATACTCAAGACCTGTTCTTGAAAGCACTGCATCCATTTCTTTGTAAACTTCTTCTATATCAGCGCCGACTTTTACATAAATGTCTTTTATAAACTTGTGATCCTCTTCTGCTGTGTAGTCTGAGTAGAAATCCCAAAGATACATAAATTCGCCATTAGCGCCATCGTTGAGGTCGATAGTATCCTTTTCATCGCCATATTTGCTTACCTGATGCCATCTCTCATCGTTAACAAATGAATACTGTACCTTAGAACTGTTTGTTCTGCCAACCTGCACGCCAAGTCTGTTCAATGCCTTGCCTGTTGAGCCGTCATAAGTTACATAAAGGTTTATTGTGTCACCGGCAGTACCTTCGTTAAGATTGCCACCAAGTCTTTCATACTTAATTGTATTATTCTCGTTATAGATAAATCTTTCGTTTTGATCAGAACTTTTTACAGAAGCAAGCATAACACCGTTTACAGCCTCTGTAGCATCTTTTGTGAAAACATAACCAAGATAAATGTACTTTCCTTTTGCGCCTTCGTTGAGATCATAGTTTAAAACCTCATAGCCGCAACCCATATCGTTCTCGATAAGTGTTTCTTCGAGCTGATCACGTGCTGCCGGAGAATCACCGGAAGCCATAAAGATTTTAGCTATATATGTAGATTTAATTTCAGATGAAACTGTATCTAAAATGCTGTTAAATGTCATATAAATAGCTTTGTTTGTCTTTCTGGAACCCTTGTTGAGGTTCAATGGAGAATCAGACTCATAAGCCGGTGTATCCTCCCATGACTCGTCACCATCGAAAAGACTATCAGATGTTCTAAAACCTATATCTGTGATAAGCTTTTCTGTCTGGTGTGAAGTTGTTGTATATACATGGACATAATCTCCGCCCTGATTATCATTTAGATCACCGTATACTTTGGTATACTCAACACCATCTACTGTGAGGTATTCTTTTGTCTTTATTCTGGAAGAATAGCTATTTACAAGAAGACCTGTGATAGCCTCTGCAGGATCTGTGGTGTAGCTATAGCTAAAAACAATATAGTCATCATCGTTGCCATAATTAACGTTTATATCTCTGATTACATAACCGGCAACATTTTTTGATTCGTAATACTCTACATAATCGTTCTTAACTTTTTCAACCCTTGAGTCTCTGCATGGTTTGATGTTAATTTCTTTAACATACTTTTGAACAGTCTCTTGCTGTTCCTGCTGATTGTCTTCCTCGCCATCTGCTGATGCTACAACAGCAAGTGATGTGCAAGCCATCATCAAAGCAAGGATAATGGATAATACTTTCTTCATTGTGAAACTCCTCCAATAAAATGAATTATTACATATACTTCTAAAAACACAATGTAACTAGTATATATTATAATATAAATCCACAAAAAACGCAACATCTATTTCATTTTCTCATTTAATTACAATTTTTTATGTTTTACCGCTAAAAATATGTAATATTTATCATAGAAATATACCTTTCTTAAATTTACTATGGTAAGGTATCTTTTTTATTTATAAGAAACGTAGTTTAGAGTAAAGTTACCCGATAAAAAAGAGCTATCGCAAATCACTTGCAATAGCTCTTTTACTGTGTATAATTAGAATTTCGAAATCAACAATGCAATGTATTTCTGAACAAGAACAACATCTTCCATTGTAACTTTTTCATCAGCATTTACATCAGCAGCTTTTTTAGCATCATCGCTCAATGTTTTGAGGTTTGCAATAGCTCTTTGCATATCAACTACATCTGTCATTGCTATTGAACCGTCGCCACTTACATCTCCGAGATCATAAGGATCAACCTTAAGCTGTGATGAATCTGGAGTTGGTGCTGGCTTTGTTTTTGTAGTGCCATACTCGCCATCACCCCAATAGTAGTACCATACACCACCACCGATAGCTGATGCACCAGAGAACTCGTTTTCTACTTCAAGCTCAAGATTTGGAACATAAATCATGTTGTTAAAGTTAAGTGTTTCGAAGCCCTCTTTGTAGCGTGGAAATTCTGTTGTATCACTACCATATTTAAGAGTAGCGATCTCAGATGCTTCATAACCCTCTAGATTGATGTTATCAGTCTGATGTCCGTTTTCAGGATCAAGTGCTACGTCAACATAAGAGTTAAAGAGAACAATTGGTGTGGTGAGACATTCATCCTGAGTGTCTGCGTCTTCCTGCCAAATCTGAACCTTGAATATTTTTCTGCCATCTTCAAACTCGTAAACACAGTTTTCAGGTTTAACCTCTTCACCTGGCCATTCAGCATTCTTTTCCGGTACCCAATAATACATACCTATGCTGTCATTTGTGCTAAACCAGTTTTCTGGTGCTATAACATAGTAGGTGTAGTATTCACCGTCAGCATCGTTTCCTACCTCTGCACTTGCAGTTGCCATTGCCAAAGAAGCAAGCATAGAAATTGCAAGCATCAAACTTAAAATTTTCTTAATCATAATAAAGGTCCCCCCTAAAATAATTTATAACAACTGCTTTTACACAGTTAATTAACAATATAAAAATTTTTATACGTTATTTTCTCGTTTTTTTCCAACGATAAGCACAATCACTATCGCAATAAGAACAACAGCGATAACGCAACAAGCAATGACGATAGGCAACATATTCTCACCTGCAATCTCTGATGAATCGTCCACTACCTCGGATTTATTGCCTTTATCAGCATTGTTAGGAGAGTCTTGAGAAGAAGCTGTAGCATCTGCATTTATGCTTTGCTGTGACTTGTCCACAAGATCGAGATCGCCTTCATAGGTATTGAACTCTGCTACTGCATTGATACTATAATCTGTGCCCTCATGCATAGTTACACCATCAGTGTTATAAATCTCAAGAAACTCGAATGACAACTCGATATCCTTGCCATATTTCTCAGATACATCTTGTGCAAGGAAGTTAAGCTGAACTATCATGTTGTCATCTTCAAAATAGATATGATCTGAGCCTTGGGCACAGTTGAACAAAAATCTGTTTTCAAGAACCTCGTTGTAGATAACACCACCCATGGCATCGCCAAACTTTATAGATCCTTGCTTCACGCCACCTGCCACAAGCGACAATACCTCTTGATCATAAATAACATGGGCATTTATTGCCATTACGTCTGCCTTTAGATCTTCGATAGACACTGTGTAGGTTATTACATCATTCGGAACAACCTTTTCACCGTTTACTTTATATTCAGCATCAACAGCAAATGCTGATGGAATATTGGACAGAATCAAAATAATCATTAAAATTGAAAAAGATATATATTTTTTCATATTTTTTACTCCCATTTTACTTATTGATTTTCTTTGTTTTTTTACACTTTGGTAAAACCACACAACATACGACTATCACAGCAAGTACAATAACTACACCACCTATAACGATCATACCTACTCTAAAGGAGTCGTTGTCAGTGGTATTAGCATCATCTGCAATAATTTCATCATCCAATAAAGCTTCATCGCTGACAGATGTATGAATCTCATCACCAACCATAACCTCGGTGTAAACATCATTTTTATCAAGGTAAACTACATTATCACCGCTGTAGTCAAAGAATTCTTCAAGATTATAACTTATCGAAGTGTCAACATCACCAATAGCCACAAACTCTGCCTCTAATAGCACCACACCCTTTGACATATTGGTTCCATTGATTCCATCTGCATATGTAGCAACAATAGCTCCGATTCCGTCATTATCAGGGTTTAGCATACCGGTTGGTAAATCAGGCATAGAAACAGATTTTTGGTTTGTTTCATCATAATATATCTCTAATTTATTTGGATCATAGTTTACTGTGAGATTTAAACCTGATAATATATGCTCTTGATCAGCCTTGGCATACACTCTATAAATAACATGATCGCCGGAGGATGCAATAACGCTTTCGTTGCCTTTTTCTGCTCCGTATGCAATCGTGGTATTTATTGCGCATAATACAAACAAGGATAAGATAATAGAGACGATTCTTTTCAATAAAATTCACTGCCAATCTTGATTAATAGTATTGTTATTATGCAAAAATACATAAATGTAAGCGATTAATATAGAATAAATACAAAATCAGCTACATTAACTCTGTAATTATAGCATACCGACACAAGAATGTAAAGAGTTACACAAATTTTTATATTTTTATTGTATAAATATTGAAAAAAACACTAATTATCATATTTTTTGTAAATGTATTCCTTTTTGAAAAAAAATGTGATACAATGGTAAGCGATTGTAAGGTCTTTGACCAGAAGAAAGGGACTTGAAACAATGAGAAAAACAAATATAAATGATTATATGGATGAAGTAGAAAGAGTAGGAACGGAAAGTGCACCTGCAGTTGCAGTGAGAACCGTAGGCAGATTTTTTTCCGGCTTGTTCAGAGTTATTATCAGTATCTTATGTATTGCATTAATAGCAGGAGTCGTGGTTGGAACCCCAATAGTGATGTATGTTATAGATATTTCAAACGAACCCACAGGCATTGATCTGCGTGCCAGAAAGCTCAATCTAACCAGCAATATATATGTATATAACGAAGACGGCGACGCTGTAAAATATCAACAATTATATTCAAGCGAAAACAGAGTTTGGGTAGACTATAAAGACATTCCTAAACAAATGAGAAATGCTATGATTGCTATTGAGGACAAGCGTTTTCGTGAGCATAAGGGTGTAGACTGGGTGAGAACAAGCGGTGCTATCATATCGCTTGCAACAGGAAGTGACAGCTATGGTGGCTCAACACTTACACAACAGCTCATCAAAAACATTACTAAAGATAACGAAGTAAGCATTAACCGAAAGCTCAGAGAGGTATTTCGTGCGCTCAAGCTTGAAAAAGAGTATACTAAAGACGAAATTTTAGAGGCATACCTAAACATTGTAAACTTCGGAGGAAATACCGGCGGCGTGCAGGCTGCCGCAAATATGTATTTTGGCAAAAACATTCAAGATTGCTCTGTTGCAGAATGTGCCGCAATCGCAGGCATTACTCAAAATCCGTCTCTATACAATCCATTTTATTACCCTGAGTATAATAAAGAAAGACGTGAGACTGTCCTACAAGCAATGTTTGAACAGGAAATGATATCACGTGCCGAATACGCCGAGGCACTGGAAGAATCAGAAAAAATGAAATTCGTTACTGACGAATCCGAGTCTGACGAAGAAGAATATAATCCTGACGAAGAGGAAGACGATATCTCCAATGTTCAAAACTGGTATATAGATGCTATGCTCAGACAAATACAGGAAGATATAGCCGAGGCTTACAACGTAGGAATAGATGTGGCTGAGGAAAGACTATACACTGAGGGCCTTAACATCTACTGTGCTATGGATCTGGATATGCAGGAATATGCTGAAAAATATTTCACAAGTCTAGAAACCCCATATGACGAAAAGCTTGAGATAGGATACACCATGACTGCCTTAGATGGCAGAATAATTGCTACGGTTGGTAGCCGTAACCAAAAAACTGCTAACTTGCTTTATGACAGAGCAAATGTAGCCGCACTACAACCAGGTTCTACTATAAAGCCAATAGGTGCTTATCCGCTAACAATAGAAAACAAATACTACAATTTTAGCTCAACAATCGCAGACCAGCCTATTGAAGAATGGGATTATACAGGAGGATACTGGAAACCGGGTCCTAATAACTGGTATGGCTATTATAATACTGAAGAGCTTACAATATGTGATGCTATAGAATGGTCGAGTAACGCTGCTGCTGCACGTGCACTCCAGCTCGTAGGAGTAGAAAACAGCTATTCCTTTGTAACCGGTAAGCTTGGATTTACACACCTATCTGAGCAAGATAGCAAAAATTTGGCCGGACTTTCTATTGGTGGACTTAATGGCGGTGTTACAGCCACAGAGATGGCAGCCGCATACTCCATTTATGGTAATGGCGGAAGATATTATAAACCGTACACATATTACTACGTAACCGACCAGAACGGAAATGTAGTGCTGGATAACAGAGACAATATACCAATGCAGGCTTTGTCCACCGAGACAGCATACATTATGAATCGTCTTTTAAACTATAACGTAAATAACTCTTATCACACTCGTGCCGGTTCTACCAGAGTTTCGGGTTGGGACACAATAGGAAAAACCGGTACCACAGATAATACTAAAGATAGTTGGTTCTGCGGACTATCACCTATCTGTGCAGCCGCACTTTGGACAGGCTATGACACCCCTACAGTTATAAATGCACCAAACTATGCTGTAGATTGTTGGCAAGATCTGATGGAATATTATCTATCCGACAAAGAAGTGGTACAATATGAGCCCGCAGAAGGAGTAACATCAATCAGATTCTGCAAAACCTCCGGTTTGCTTGCAACAGAAAAATGTGAATCCACCGGTTGGGGATATTACACAACAGACAATATTCCTAAATATTGCAATGATGAATGTCTCAAAAATAAAGATACTGATACAGACACGGAAACAGAAAGTGATTCATCAGAAGAATCGGATGACACCACATCATCCAGTGATGAAAACAGCGATTCCAGCGAAAGCAGTGAATCATCAGAAGGTGATGCAAGCTCAGAACCTGTAGAATCTGAGCCTGAATGGTGGGAATCTCAATTTGGAACACCATAATATGAGTATTACTCATCAAGTTTTAGAGTAAGGAGCAATAAAAGAATGGTACAAATAGCTATTATGGGCTATGGCGTTGTAGGAAGTGGTGTCGCTGAAGTGATACAAACCCATAAAACATCGCTCAAAAGCCACTCAAAAAACGTAATAGATGTTAAATATATATTAGATTTACGCAAATTTCCCGATTCTCCTTTTGCTGATTGTTTTACTGATAATTTCTCAGATATCGTATCAGATGATGAAGTAAAAATCGTGGTAGAATGTATGGGTGGTTTGTCACCCTCGTATGAATATGTAAGAGATTGCTTGTTGGCAGGAAAAAGCGTGGTCACATCTAACAAAGAGCTTATTGCAGAAAAAGGCGCCGAACTGCTGAGAATAGCAAAAGAAAAGAATGTAAATCTTCTTTTTGAAGCAAGTGTTGGCGGTGGTATACCTATTTTGCGTCCGATAAATCAGTGTCTGGCTGCAAATAATGTGTTGGAGATAGCAGGAATTTTAAATGGTACCACCAACTACATTCTAACAAAAATGATAAACGAAAAGACATCCTTTGAACAAGCCTTAAAGCAAGCGCAAGAGCTGGGATATGCTGAGCGAAATCCGGATTCTGATGTAAAGGGATACGATACTTGTCGAAAAATATGCATTATGTCTTCTCTCGCCTTCGGCAAACACATATATCCTAAAAACATATCAACCGAAGGCATAGAAAGCATAGAACTAAGTGATGTGGAATATGCATCAGGCGCAGGTTATGTGATAAAACTTATCGGCAGAACAAAAAAAGTTAATGATGATATGCTTGATATAGCAGTATGCCCGATGCTTATCAGAAAAGAACATCTTTTGGCATCTGTAAATGATGTTTACAATGCTATCCTTGTCAGAGGTGACGCCACCGGAGATGTAATCTTTTATGGCAGAGGTGCAGGAAAGCTACCCACAGCAAGTGCCGTAGTCGCAGATGTAATAGACTGCGTAAAACATATATCCGCAAGAAAATATCTGTATTGGGAAGATAGCACCAACGAGCAATTAATAAAACCTGATGACTCAAAATCAAGATTTTATTTGCGTGTGGAATCCGATAATATTGCAAACGCTCTTAATTTATTAGAAGAGCTACTGGGCAAATTCAATCTCGTCACATCAGACAACACCACAGCAGTGCTTATAACCGAGAATGAAATTAAAATATGTGATATGCAATCTGCATTATCAAAATTAGAAAATATAGGGGTTAATATAAAGACAAAAATCAGATTGGCTGATTTTTGATAATTCGCTCTTTTTCCTTATTATCGCTCAAAAATAAGGATATGCATATAATGTATTATTAAGTCAATGTACAGATAAAACCAAAAGGAGTGTAAGATAAAAAATGAGTTTGATTGTACAGAAATTCGGAGGAAGCTCCGTAGCTAACAATGAAAGAGTTTTTAATGTTGCTAACATCATAGCAAACACATATAACAAAGGAAATGACGTAGTAGTGGTTGTTTCTGCACAAGGCGACACCACAGATGAGCTCATAGAAAAGGCAAACAGCATAAATCCATCTGCATCAAGGCGTGAAATGGATATGCTTATGTCGGCAGGCGAACAAATGTCAGTAGCCCTGCTTGCCATGGCAATAGAGAAAATGGGATATCCTGTTGTTTCACTCTTGGGCTGGCAGGCAGGCTTTGAGACAACCTCCACATACTCCGCTGCACGTATAAAACGTGTGCGTACAGATAGAATTAAAAAAGAACTGGACAAGAAAAATATAGTCATTGTCGCAGGCTTTCAAGGTATAAATCGCTTTGATGATATCACAACTCTTGGCAGAGGGGGAAGCGACACCAGTGCAGTGGCAATAGCCGCCGCAATGAAAGCAGATTTGTGTCAGATATTTACTGATGTTGAGGGCGTGTTTACAGCCGACCCAAGAAAGGTAAGCAATGCAATAAAGCTCGAAGTAATTTCATATGATGAAATGCTTGAGCTTGCAACGCTTGGTGCTCAGGTACTCAACAATAGATCAGTAGAAATGGCAAAGAAATATGATATCGAGCTTGAGGTTCTTTCCAGTATGTCTCAGGCTCCGGGAACAATAGTTAAGGAGAATGTTAATATGGAAAAGATGTTAATAAGTGGCGTAGCCAAGGATTGTGACGTTGCAAGAATTTCAATAATAGGCGCACCGGACAGACCGGGCATTGCGTTCAAGATTTTCTCTCTGCTAGCCAGAAAGGATATAAACGTGGATATTATTCTGCAATCTGTAGGCAGAGAAGGCGAAAAGGACATCGCCTTCACCGTAGCTTCATCTAAAGGCGACGAGGCTGTCAGAGTTCTCTCAGAACATAAAGCGATATTAGGCGAAACAGCAAGAATCACAAAAGACGATAATGTTGCAAAAATATCTATTGTTGGCGCAGGCATGGAGAGTCATGCAGGTGTAGCCAGCACAATGTTCGAGGCTCTATATGATGCTCAGATAAACATTCAGATGATATCAACAAGCGAGATTAAAATATCCGTTCTGATAGACAAAAAAGATGCAGACAGAGCTGTAAACACAATTCATTCAAAGTTCTTTGATTGATAAAAGAGGGTTAATCGATGTTTAAAGTAATTGTTGCGATAGGTGCCGCTATCTTCGGTTTTGGCATCTACAATCTTGTTTTTGAAAGTGGCAACACACACATAACAAGTGACTGGCTGGTACCGATTATTAATGTCAGGTATTCTTCTTTGACCACACACGAAGCAGGTATGTCGGAAGTGGGCATTGGCTTTGCTATAATAATAATTGGTGTGGTTGTATATTATTTTCAAAAAAGAAATAGATAAAATCAAAAAAACACAGGTAAGCAATAATCAAGCTTTCCTGTGTTTTATTTATTAAATTCATTTCTTGCAAAATGTTAATAATAGTTTCAAACGCTAATCATATGAAGGCAAATCATAGTTTTCATATCCTATAAACGTATCCTCTAAAATAATTTTTAAATGATTTGTCCATGTGATTCTTTTAATATATTGAGACGGATTATAAAATAAAGCGTTTTCAACTTCATCACGAATACGAATATCATACATAGGTGACCCTGTATAAATTTTCTTTAGCTTTGCAATATATTTTTGCATATCAGTAACAGCTGTTAGATTAATATCCCCGTAGTAAGATTTAGAAACAACCACTTTTTCAGAAATGTTTAAATCCTCAAGCTTTGCAATATATCTCTGTAGCTTTACAACATCCTTGAGTGTAATATCTCCGTCTCTGTCTAAATCCACAGGGGTTGTGTTTGTAAGGCATAAATTTTTAAGAGCATCTCTAAGGTCAAAATACGCATTGTTAATATAACAATTTTCAACCTGCCTTTTCATATCGTCTTCGCTATATTTGCCGTCTAACTCCCTCTCGTAAATTTCTTTTGCTGTTTTTAAAGCTTTTGTGAATTTGTCCCAATTCTCTTTGGAATAATATCCGTTATCATTTGTTTCATCGTAGCAAGCCTCGTAAAGACGGTTAAAGTATTCTGCTTTAATCTCTGCGTGCTCTATGTCATAGATAAATTTCTGCATTATAACATAGGCTTCTTCATCGCTCATATTGTAAAATTTGTCAGCTTTATAATAAAGATCATAACCATTGTTATTTTTCATAACCTCCATAACATCATCTATGATATCGTCTACACCTTCATATACATAAAAATACAAATCAAAATCGTCCCATTCTTTCCATACATTATAACAAAAGTAATATAAAATAACGCACCATGGTTTTACATTTGTTTTTTCTCCTGTATCTGTGTCGTCCTCTGCATCGGAAGAAAGGGTGATGCCAAGTTCATCTATTTGCATAACATCATTTTCTGCGTATGTATTTAAGATATCCATAGCCGAAGCACTTGCTATCGCAGATAACAATAGAGAACAAATAACTAGGATACATACAATTCTTTTCATAAGCACTAGCCTCCCTGAAATGAAATTTTTGGTGATATTTCGAGCTATCTGCATCATTGGAACCACCACTTTCATTTTTCAGGATATATATGTTCGTACGGCTCAGGTATATATCCATAACTATCATTCCATTCTCCGGATTGTACGGCCCTTAAATATTCTTTATATTCGTCAGTATAATTAGAATTTAGCCCATTAAGATCAATAATTTCATCTGTAATTTCGATTATTTCGGCATTAACATTAAGGGTACTTATGCTCGATAATAATATGATAGTAAGTAAAATTGCAAGTATTTTATTTTTTGTCATAATATATTCCTTTCTCTTAATATAAACTTAAGGTTTTCTAAAAGTTTCTACATCAGACCAACGATGTTCATTGATTGTAAAATCATAAAACACAAATTTAGCTCCACTGCCATGATTATTAATACGTCCAGTTGCATTTTCATCGTATATATCTATTAAATCTGCTATACTTTTTTGCATAAGAGTAACCGTTTGCATACTTGCATCATCGTACTCATAAGTTGATATTGATTGCTTTTGTGTCCTTGTTAAATTAATTATCCCTACCAAATACTTTTGAGCCATAACAACATCCATAAGATTTAATACATTATCTTTATTCAAGTCATATGGTATACCTTTATTTGCTTCATCAATAATACACGAATGGAGAAAACATATGTCCCTAAGTTCTGCTCTAGATACAATTTTTTTGTCATATATTATTTTTGCATCACTATTTAAAAATTCTGTAACATTGTTCCAAAACTCCTTATTATAAAAATTATTAAAATTGTCTTCCTCCAAACAAGCCTCATAAGTTAGCGCATATGCCTGGAAAAAAATTTTTGATTTTGCGGTATTATATAATCTTCTATAATTATTCAATGCTTCTTTCTCTGTCATTGAATTAATAGTGTTCTCATTGCTTAAATAGCCTTGGGCAATTTTGAACGCATCGCTGAAATCATAAAGATCTATAAAATTTGTTTTTTGTTCCACTGAACCATTTGATTGTGATTCATACCTCTCTAAGATAAATTCACAAAAATCCCTTAAATAAGTTCTCCATGCATATTCACCTTGTTCGGGTAGCCATAGAACATTATTGTCCTCAGTTTGATCTCCATAGGTTGGATCAATAAATCTATAGGGATCATATGTGATATCTGATAACTCTAAGTCGATATCACTTTCTGTATCGGGTGTTGAATTTGTATTTCTTGTACCAGCATGATCCAATCCATTAAACTTATGCACACTAGTAGCCGAAGCACTTGTTATCACAGAAAATAACAGAGAACAAATAACTAGGATACATACAATTCTTTTCATAAGCACTAGCCTCCCTGAAATGAAATTTTTAGTGAAATTTCGAGCTATCTGCATCATTGGAATCACCACTTTCTTTTAAGCAAAAATCTAAAAGTATTATTAAGTGTTATAAACTTATTGCACTTCTATTGAAATTTATACTTATCAATATTCTCTAATCCAATTTTGCCACTTATTTTACAGAAATTACATCTATGCTTTTTATTATCATATATCTATTGTATAAATCTGTCAATAACTTTTAAATAAAACTTTATTTATTGTTAATTGTATTCCAAAATGTTAAGCAAAGTTTAACTGTGTTTTCCAGTGTTTTATTTATAAAAAAATAGGGAGTAGCCGATATTTCACGTTACTCCCTAATATTTTTTTACTATAATTATTGTTTTACTCTAACAAGCTCTGTCAATGGTTGCTCATCGATCTTTTTCCAATCTGAAGTGTCATTTGGGAAATCGAGTAAGGCAGCACCATCATCTGAGAAATGACTATAGTTCACAGTGATTGAGCCATCTCTTGCATACATAACCAATGCGCTTTCAACGCCATCAGCATCTGTCTTAAACGCTGTGCCATCGTCTAACTCGTTACGTGCGATAACAACTATATCATCTTCGCAAACATAAGCTATAAATTTGTCAGCACCATATTTTTCGCTGTCGGATTTATCTTCCTTAGTATATCCTACAGCACTATATTCAAGATAAACAACGCTTTGAGCTTTTATGCTATTTTCGATTTCCTCTCCATCCTCAGGAGTTCCAAAAAGCTTGGTGTAAGCATTTTTATCCATATATTTTAGGGTGATATCCGTATCTGTTGACTTACAAAAAGCGTTATCCACATTTAGTTCAATAGCTTTTTGTCCCTTTTCCGTATTAAGATGTGCCTTGAGTGCAACCACAGCTGTGTTTGCATCAGCATTCATACTACCACTCTTTGCAATAGCAGAACCTCCAAAAACTATTGCACAAATCAATGCAACAAAGATAACAAAACCCATTAGTGCTATTATCTTATTTTTTTTATTCATTTCAACTTTCATTGTCAAGACCCTCCGACAAACAGTAACTTCTACATTGAAGATTATAATTTAATTTCAAAAAAATGTCAACATCATTAATTGAGTTTTAGCAAAATTTGCACACATTACATTATATCTTCTTTCTAAATGTATATACCATATTTATTAAATTTTGGAATCAGTCCTATTCTGGGCAGATTTTCATCAGGAATTTGTGGAAAATCGTATCCGGGATAGTCATTGCCTTCTACAATGGCAGGTCCATCGGGTGTGACACAAACATCCCAACCGATATATGTGATCTGTGGTACTACCATGGCTGCTTTGCTCACCATTTGTTTTAGCTCATCATAGCATGGTATTTTATATCCCATAAATTTAACACCTGTAACCGGATGTGCTTCATGGGTATCAAACTTACCATCATGGCCATTGCTGATTATAACGCCTTTTTCCACATCAATATGGCAGGCTATTCCACCACGATCGAGATTATCAACAAAGCCTCCGTCACTACCCATTTTAAGCAAACCATATAAGAAATTAACCTTGCCATCTTTTAGCAATGTGCATATTCTAATGCAATTTAGTGAGTCTGGATGGAGTCTTGCCAAATCCTCATGTTGTTTGATTATCTCTTCGCACACACCAAAGTTCTTCTCTTTAAGATAGTTAAACAAACTCTCAGTGCCTTGAAAGCTTTCTTTGTCTAGCTTCTCGATGCCATGACCACATTCTCCATCGTCCGGCTTTGCAAGAAAATATCGCTTATCAGCTAAAAACTTATCTAAATCTTCAACAGTCGCTTTTTCTAGTGCGAGTATATCTCTCTTAGTAAATTCAGCAAATTTCTCAGCAAATTTGCTTTTTTTATCGAAGCATTCGCCATATGAATCGTCGTTAAGCATTGAGAGCAATTTTTTATTTTTCATTCTTCCTATATAAGTTTTGCGCTCTTTACTGTTCATATTATAATACTCAAAAAGCACATAATCGCTGTGACCTGCGCCATATTTTATGGCACATCCCATCATATCCATATATATAGCAAGTTTATTTTTGCCTGTCTTTCTGTGCACTACATTGCAGGCATCAGAAATTCTCTTAAATCTCATGCGCCTCAGCACACCGAAATAATATCCTAGTCCCATAATGGTACTATCTCCTTTTTTGCTCCTTGTTTTTTAGGAAGATATCTTGATTTTATTATATATTCAATCTTAATCTTAATATTCTAGCATAGGATTGTATTTTTCACCATACAATCTCGTTTCAAAATGTAGATGTGGTCCTGTCGAATGTCCTGTACTACCCACAGATCCCAAAACCTGTCCGGCAAAAACATACTCTCCTTGTCCAACAACCAAGCTACTCAGGTGAGCATACAATGTAGAACGTCCGTCGCCATGGTCTATCATAACATAGTTGCCATATCCTCCGCCACAGCCACAGCTATATTCTTTGCCATAGTCATGCGGACATCCGCTGTAAGAATAAATCACTGTACCAGCTGCTGCCGCCACTACCGATGCTCCATATATACCTGCACCGGCAATATCAATAGCACCGTGATTGTATGTAGTTCTGTCTTCGTTCCATTCTGACGACAGCCAATAGAACCCAGGCACAGGCCACACATAGCCACCTGCTCCGATTTGTTCACTATCAGGATTTTCCGGTAACAGTTCATCAATATCCTCATCAGTCTGATCAGAATCTGTTGATAACTCGTCAAGTTGGTCTTGAAGCTTTTGTTCCTCCTCAAGACGCTTTCTCTCTTCTTCAAGACGTTCTTGCTCAGCCTTCTCCTCTGCGAGTCGCTTTTGCTCTGCATAATAGGCTGCTATATCGTTTTCAAGTGCTATCAGCTGTTCATTGTTCTGATCTAGCTGATCACGTGCCTTCTCGGCCTCTACATAGAGTACCTCTAAGACCTCTTGATTTTCTTCGACAAGCTCATTTACCTCAGCTCTTTTAGAGTTAAGCTCACCACTTTTTCTCGATAATTCATCTTTCTTTGATGATAGCTCTTGCTTCATAGATATTATAATATCCATTTCTGCCTGAATATCATCTATCATCTGCTGGTCTTTTTTTGACACACCATTAAGCAGAACCATCATATCCACGCAGTCGCTTAAGCTCTCGCTACCAAGCAATATCTCCCAAAAAGCTGTAGATCTCTCAGACATATAAATATCCTTTAGTCTACCTCTGAAAATCTCCATTCTATCAGCTATTTTTCTTTCTGCAGTGGCAAGCTCAGTATTCTTTTGTGAAATTTCATTTTCAATCAGTGCGATATCGTCTGAAATTTCAGAAGCTTCACCCGAAAGCATCGCAAGCTTTTCTTCGAGTGCCGCTTTGTATTCTTCTTTGAGTGATACACTTTCTTCGTTTTTCGCAAGGTCTTCTCTCGCCTGCTCAAAACGTGCTTCAATTTGTTCTTTCTCTGATATCATACCATCAATATCGTCCTCCGCCATGGCGCAATACACCCCAGACATCACAAGGATAAGTGAAATTAAAGTTGATATCAATCTTTTGAACAAATTACCAGCCAAGAGTTTCTCCTCCTTCTATTTTCAGATACTTACGCATAGAAATAATACTTCCGATTGCGCCTACTATCATACCACAGCACACAAATATTAATGAAACCGGCAGTGCAAACGTGCTATATGGTATGGCTTCAAGATAAACCGCAACTTTGCGAATTGCAGTAGTCACACCTTCATATAAGAAGAAAATCAGCATTGATGTAATCAATCCTGCTATGAGTCCTAAAAACATACCTTCAACAAAGAATGGTATTCTAACAAAGGTGTTAGTAGCACCCACAGACTTCATTATGCTTATTTCAAATCGCCTGCTATACATTGTCATTCTAATAGTATTAGACACGATAAACAACGAAACTATTCCCAAAATAACAACAATCCAGAATCCAATTACCTTTACAAGATTGTTAAGACTCGTCAGCTTACTGGCTATATCGCTTCTATCGCCTATCTTTTGTATGCCGTCAATTTTTGCTATCTGATCGACCGTCTGCTCATATTGTGCAAGATCATTCATTGTCACACGAAAGGCATTTGGCAGAGGGTTTCCTTCTCCGGTCATTTCCTCATACCATTCGCCCAAATCTTTTTTATAGTCTTTGATAGCATCTTCTTTTGACACAAACACCGCATCAGATACATTCTCTATCTCTCTGATCTGAGGTCCAATCTCAATCACAGCCTCCACATCGCCTACTTCATCATCAAGATAAACAGTAACCATATTGTCAGAGCCTATCTTTGATACAAATGATGAAACGTTATATGACACCAGCATAGCTGAGCCGGTGAGCGTAAGACAAGATACAAGAACACATATAGATGCTATTGACATCATTCTATTGTGCCATATATTCTTTAATCCTTCTCTTATCAGATATCCAGAACCGCTTAACCTCATACTTCACCTCCGAGATTTGCACTGTCGCTCACGACATTGCCCTTATCAAGAACGATTACTCTACCGCCAAACTGTTGCACAAACTCATGCTCATGCGTAACGATAATTACGGTGGTGCCGTTCTTGTTTATTTCAGAAAGTAAAGTCATAATCTCAACAGACATCTCCGGGTCAATATTACCCGTAGGCTCATCAGCGATTATGATATCAGGAGCGTTCACAAGTGCTCTTGCAAGGCTAACACGTTGTTTTTCACCGCCTGATAGCTCACTAGGAAAGCTATTTACCTTGTGGCGAAGCCCAACAAGATCAAGCACATATAGCACTCTCTTTTTTATCTTTTTTGATGGATAACCCGTAACTCTCATAGCAAATGCAACGTTGTCAAACACATTCATCTTTTCGATAAGACGGAAATCCTGAAAAACTATGCCCATCTTTCTTCTTAGATATGGCACTTTACGGCGTTTCATAGTTGCAAGACTCTGATTATCAAGGATAATATCGCCCTCTGTAGGCACATCTTCTCTCATAATCAGCTTTAAAAAAGTGCTTTTGCCAGCTCCGGATGCACCAAGTATAAACACAAATTCTTTATCATTTATAGTGATGTTCACATTGTTTAAGGCATGTGATTCTCCCGTATTGCTCTCATACGTTTTTGAAACATTTTTAAACTGAATCATTTAGTCTACCTTTCCTTCCACACGGCACAATAACTAAAAAAAATCAGAGAAAGCAGAAGGAAATGCAGGCATACAACTTGAGAAATTGCATTGTCACACTTCCTTCTTTCTTAGTTATTCTTCAATTAATACTTCATCGGAGAAGATGTGAGATACTTTCTTACCATAAGTGCAACCTTAAATACGATAGCATCTTCAAACTCTCTCAAATCTAGTCCTGTTATTTTCTTAATTTTTTCAAGTCTATACACCAATGTATTTCTATGAATAAACAGTTTTCTTGAAGTTTCGGAAACATTCAGATTATTCTCAAAGAAACGCTGAATTGTAAAGAGGTTTTCCTGATCGAGCGACTCGATAGTACCTCTCTTGAAAACTTCTCTGAGGAACATATCGCAAAGTGTGGTAGGCAACTGATAGATAAGACGTGCAATACCAAGATTGTCATAGTTTGCAACTGTCTTTTCTGTATCAAACACCTTGCTTACCTCTAGTGACATCTGAGCCTCTTTAAAGGAGCGTGCAAGATCCTTAACACCTGAAACAACTGTGCCTATGCCCACGATACAGTGGGTGTAAAATTCACTGGAAAGTGTGTCTACTATAGAGCCTGCCAGCTTTTCAAGATCGGTAGATGCCACATTAGGCTTAACCTCTTTCACAACTGCTATATCGGTTTCACTTATGTTAATAACAAAATCCTTTGCTTTATCAGGGAAGAGATTTTGAATCACATCATATACAGAGATATCTGTTCTAGATGTAATCTTAACAAGAAGGCAAACTCTTGTAGCCTCAGATTTAAATCTAAGCTCTCTTGACTTTAGATAAATATCTCCCGGAAGAATATTATCCATTATTACATTTTTGATGAAGTTGCCCTTATCATACTTCTCATCAAAATACAATTTCACATTTTTAAAGGAAATAGAGAGTACCTTAGCATACTGCAAGGATTCCACATCATATCCATCTACAAATACAGCATACTCAGCACGTGTGCCATTACCGCCTATTGGGTAGAAAGTTTTACCTTCTACAACGAGTGGCTGCATAGCAACAAAAAATTCATTTGTAATGCCATCTACTACCTCGCCTATACGGTCTGCATTACTACAAGCAATGATAACGGCAGTTTCATCAATTATACCTATTGTTTTGTTAACTGTCTCATATAGCTGGTTGACTATATTTTGGAACATTCTGTTTGACATAACAATCCCTCATTTCAAAAAAATTAATTTGATTCGTATATAATTAAATACTTTTCACAAAATAAGTTATAACTATTTTACTCAAAAATAGATTTAATTGCAAGTCTTTATAGCAAAAAATTTATAAAATTATATAAAAATTTATTATTTTTTGTTACAAATTAATATCCGAAGCTAATATTTGTTTATTTTAACAAGTGCTTCTTGGATGCCTAAATGCATAAACGCCAAAGAAACAATATGCAATATTCATACTTTTATATTATTTCCGTGTTTTTTTACGGAAAAAAATAACAAATTTTTCTTAATTGCTTGTATTTTAACAAGAAATATATTACAATAATACTAGTGTGTTGCACGAAAGCAACACAAATATAGGAGGTAATGAAAATGTCAGTTAAAGTTGCTATTAACGGCTTTGGCCGTATTGGTCGTCTTGCATTCAGACAGATGTTTGGTGCAGAGGGCTACGAAATTGTTGCTATCAACGATTTAACAAAACCAGAAATGTTAGCTAATCTTCTTAAGTATGATACAGCTCAAGGTGGTTATTGCGGAAGAATAGGCGAAGGTCTTCACACTGTAGACGTAAAGAGCGCTGTTTATGCAGAGGATGGCAAGACCGTTGTAACTCCGGGTGCTATCATTGTTGATGGCAAGGAGATCACAATCTATGCTAAGCCAAACGCTGCTGAGCTTCCTTGGGGTGAGCTTGGTGTTGACGTTGTATTAGAGTGCACAGGCTTCTACTGCTCAAAGGATAAGAGCATGGCTCACATCAATGCAGGCGCAAAGAAGGTTGTTATCTCTGCTCCAGCAGGCAACGACCTTAAGACAGTTGTTTTCAGCGTAAACGAAGACACACTCACAAAGGATGATCAGATCATCTCTGCTGCATCTTGCACAACAAACTGCTTGGCACCTATGGCTAAGGCTTTGAACGACTATGCACCAATCCAGAGTGGTATCATGTCTACAATCCACGCTTACACAGGCGATCAGATGATTCTTGATGGTCCTCACAGAAAGGGCGATATGAGACGTGCAAGAGCAGGCGCTGCTAACATCGTGCCTAACTCTACAGGTGCTGCTAAGGCTATCGGTCTTGTTATCCCAGAGCTTAACGGCAAGCTCATCGGTTCTGCACAGCGTGTTCCTGTACCAACAGGCTCCACAACAATTCTCACAGCTGTAGTTAAGGGCAGTGATGTTACAAAAGAAAGCATCAACGCTGCTATGAAGGCTGCTGCAAGCGAGTCTTTCGGCTACAACGAAGATCCAATCGTTTCTTCCGACGTTATCGGCATGAGATATGGCTCTCTCTTTGATGCTACACAGACAATGGTTGCTAAGATTGCTGATGATCTCTATGAAGTACAGGTAGTATCCTGGTATGACAACGAGAACAGCTACACAAGCCAGATGGTTAGAACAATCAAATATTTTGCAGAGCTCGGCTAATAACTAAGCAAACAAATATTTAAAATTAAATTATTCCCTTCTCATTGATTTGAGGAGGGAATTTTTCGTATAAAGAGAAATAACGTCCGACCGATGTGATCAGACGTTAGTTTTTCTTATTATATTTAATTACCCATCAGTGCACTAAAATCCAAAGGATTATCGAATGATTTTTGGTTTGCAGTATCTGTGTCTGGCATATCACTAGTAACATCACTTGATGCCACAATAACATCACGAGAGAAAATTGATTCCATCTCAATAGCAGGTTTTATATATGTTTTTTTCATGGTAAGTAAGCCTCCTTCCCCTATTTCACGCAGTAATCTATTATAGATTTAGGATATTAGATTTGTTAATCTGCGGTAACGCAATCTGTAGTCTGTGTAAAAAAATTTGGTAGATATCATAGATGCCGAAACGATTGTTCCCTTTTCACTGGGGTTTATCGTGTTACAACCTCAATAATATGTTCGTTTTACACCAACGTATATTATAATAAGATATGCAAGATATGTCAATTATTATTTGTCAATATTCTATACATATTTGTCAATATTCTATACATATTTGTTTATATTTATTTGTAGAAAACAGAATCAATATTTTGAATTTTCATTTGATTTTTTTTTGCTTTATGATATAATCAAAATAATATATTATAAGAATAATTTCACTAGATATGATTAAACATCCTGTTTAGTGAAAGGAAGGAAAACAATCGTAATGAAAAAGATTCTATTTCTAAATCCAAATCTTTCGCATGGCGGTGCAGAAAAAGTTCTTGTAAACCTTGTGAACAATATGGATAAATCTAAGTTTGATATTACTGTTCAAACATTGTTTGATGTTGGAAAAAACAAGCAGTTTCTTTCTGGAGATATAAAATATAAATATTGCTTCAAAAAAGTAGTACGCGGCAATAGCATAATAATGAAGCTTTTTACGCCAAAAGCCTTATATAAATATTTTATCAAAGAGCATTATGATATAATCGTCTCTTATCTTGAGGGACCCACTGCCCGTATAGTGAGCGGTTGTACCGACAACGATACCAAGCTGGTATCTTGGATACATTGCACCTATCAAGATAAAAAGGAGGCTGCTAAATCATTTAGAAATATTGATGAAATGATGAAGTGCTATAATCGATTCGATATCACTGCGTGTGTGTCAGACTCTGTAAAGGATCAATTTATCAAGGCTCTTGATTTTAAAGGTAAGATTAAGACTATTTATAATACAATAGAAACTGATTTAATTGAAAAAAAATCTCTTGAGCCTATCGATGATATTAATTTTGATAAAAACTGCCTTAACATATGTTCTGTTGGAAAAATAATTCCTGTTAAAGCTTTTCATAGGTTGACACACATTCATAAACGGCTTTTATCAGAGGGTATAAATAATCATTTTTACATTTTTGGTGTTGGCTCGTTGAAGGATGAACTTGAAAAGTGGAATATTGAGAATGGCACAGCTGACACATTTACTTTTGCAGGTTATAGGTTAAATCCATATAAATATATAAGAGCTTGTGATTTATCTGTATGCTCATCAATTAGCGAAGGGCTAAGCACAGCGGTCACAGAGGCTCTTATAGTTGGCACACCGGTAGTAACCACCCTTTGTTCCGGAATGAAAGAATTGCTGGGCGAAAATGATGAATTTGGCATCATTACAGAAAACAATGAAGAGGCTCTTTATGACGGAATAAAAAGAATGTTAACAGAAGATGGTCTGCTTGAGCATTATCACAAAAAGGCTCTCGAACGTGCGCCATATTTCAGCACTAAGAACACCGTAAAATCCGCAGAGGATATGTTTTTAAGTTTATAATATACACAAGGAGTTTACAATATTATGGACAACCTAGTATCTATAATTGTACCCATCTATAAAGTGGAAGAATATCTTATAAAATGCATAGATTCTCTTGTAAACCAAACATACAAAGATTTGGAGATTATACTTGTGGATGATGGTTCACCCGATAGTTGTGGGGATATATGCAACGAGGCTGCAAAGCATGATAATCGCATAAAGGTAGTACACAAGAAGAACGGTGGACTAAGTGATGCCAGAAATGCAGGTATGCAGATTGCAACCGGTAAATATATAAGCTTTATCGACAGCGACGATTTTATAAGTCTTGACTTTTATCAAACCTTGCTTGATGTTATAAAAAGAACCGACTGTGATATAGTTGAATGTGGGGTGCTTAAGGTTAACCCTGATTTTGAGGATAAGCATGATATCTCTAAAATAACGAGTGAAAAAACATATTCCGCTAAAGATGCTCTTGTTGAACTAATGAACGATGGTGCTTTTCACCAACACGTATGGAACAAACTATATAAGCGTGAGGTTGTAGAAAATATTTTGTTTGAAAAAGGAGCCTGCAACGAGGATGAATTTTGGACATATCGTGTGTTTGGAAACGCAAAAAAAATTGTAAAAGTAGATAGCAAGATGTATTTTTATCTCCAGCGCCCAGGAAGTATTATGGGAGTTGGGTATTCTCTAAAACGTCTCGATGCACTAAAGGCAAAAAAGGAACGTCAAACATACTTAGAGAAAAACTATTCGGATATTGCACATATAGGCAAAATAAATTTCTTTCTGTCATGCTATTATGCGTATAAAGCATCGACAAAATGGCTAAAGGGAAATGAAAAAAAAGCCGCTAAAAATACTATTAAAACTTATTTTAAAGATATTACTTTGAGCAAAAAAGATATATCCGGTATGAAAAAAAAGTATCGCATAAGGTTTAGGTTAATGCAAAATCCTGTCACTCTTGAGCTATTAAGTCGCTTTGAATGTCTGTTGGGAATTGGTTTTTAAAAACTGATTCATATTATGTTAAAGGAGCAATCCTATGCCAAAATTTAGCATCATTGTGCCAATCTATAACAGTGAGGATTTTCTGAATATATGTGTAGACAGTATTTTGGCACAGAAATACGCAGACTTTGAATTACTGTTAGTAAACAATAACTCCACCGACAGAAGCGTGGAAATATGCAAAAGCTACTGCGATAAAGACAGCCGTGTGCATCTACTTCATGAAACAAAAAAAGGCGTATCAGCAGCGAGGAATTGTGGCATCTTGAACGCTAAAGGTGAATTTATTGTATTTGTTGACAGTGATGACTACATTAGAAACGACTATCTGGAAGTTTTTTTAAATGCTACACAAATTTATCCTGAACACGACAACATATGGTGTTCATACCAAAAAACAGGCAGCTACAAAAATATTGACTATAGTCCGGCTGACGCTCTTTCATCAGAACTTTATTCCAAGTTAAACCGGAATATGTATATGACGCTTGCTGAAAAATATATTACACAGCCTTGCTGGAACAAGCTTTATCGTCGCGACATATTAATTGAGAATAATATCCTTATGAAAGAGGGTATGAATTTAGGTGAAGATATTGTATTTGGAATGCAGTATCTTGATTGCGTTAAAAACACCGAAATCATATATATCGATAAGCCTTTGTATGTGTATGTCTGTGCTCTAAAGCTGTCTTTGACACATATCTATCATATAAATAGAGCTGATTTTACATATACTATTAACAATAGCTTGGTGTCATATGCCTATAAATGGAATCTTGACGAAAAAGAAATAAAAAAAGCTTATAACTCAAGCTTTTATCGTTTTGAAAGCACAATG
This sequence comes from Clostridia bacterium, assembly GCA_029098305.1. Lineage (GTDB taxonomy): Bacteria > Bacillota > Clostridia > Oscillospirales > Acutalibacteraceae > JAEEHZ01. The sequence continues at coordinate 112,998 of JAQXOB010000009.1, read as the reverse complement.
CGTGGTATAGTAGAGTACGATTTTACTATAAGCAAATCAGAGCGAATAAAAAGCTGTCATAAAATTTTAAGAAGTCCGGAATTTAAAACCACGTTAAAAAAGTGTAATTGCAAGATTAACATTTTGCATAAATTGGCTTATAAAACAGGTTTTTATCCGTTTGTTATGTTTAGCGATATGATTATTAGCAAGCTTTATAAAGTAAAGCATAGAAGAAATAATAAACAGACCTAACTTTAAAAAATCATGACGATAATTGATTTTAGAATAATTATACCAGCAGAAATATCTCTTTAAGAGATAATCCTATTGAAACAAATATTTAAGTAATCATAATAGAAAAAGCAATAAAAACATAAGTGTCGGAAAGAAAACTAAATAATTTTGTGGAAGGTGATTTGTTTTGAAAATAACATTTCTGGGTGCTACTCACGAGGTAACAGGAAGCTGTACCTATATAGAAGTAAACGACAAAAAAATACTTGTAGACTGTGGAATGGAGCAGGGTGCTGATATATTTGAAAATCAGGAAATACCTGTAAATCCGTCCGAAATTGACTGTGTACTTTTAACTCATGCACATATAGACCATTCGGGCAATCTGCCATTACTCTATAAAAACGGCTTTAGAGGTCACATCTATACCACAAAAGCCACTTGCGAACTAAGCAGAATAATGCTCATGGACAGTGCGCACATACAGATGTTTGAAGCACAATGGAGAAACAGAAAAAGAAAACGTTCCGGTGCCGGCGAGTATATGCCCGTTTATGATATTAATGATGCTCAGGGTGCAATCTCAAAGCTGATTCCATGTGAATACAACACTGAGATTGAGATTTTTGATGGGGTAAAAGTAGCCTTCACAGATATCGGTCACCTGCTTGGCTCTTCCAGCATTGAGGTATGGCTCACTGAGAATGGTATAACCAAGAAAATTGTATTTAGCGGTGATATAGGTAATGTTAACCAACCAATTCTTCAAGACCCTAAATACACCAAAAGTGCAGACTATGTGGTTATGGAGTCAACCTATGGTAATCGCTATCACCCCGAGCGACCTGATTATATAAAAAAGTTAACAGAATATATCCAAAGAACTTTTGACAGAGGCGGAAATGTTGTAATTCCGTCATTTGCCGTGGGCAGAACACAGGAAATACTCTATTTTATCCGTCAGATAAAGCAAGAAAAGCTAATCAAAGATCATGATAATTTTTCTGTGTATATTGATAGCCCTCTTGCTATCGAGGCCACTAATATATTTTTAAACTGCAACACAGCATATTTTGATGATGAAACCCGCGATTTGATAGATAGAGGAATCAATCCTCTTACTTTCCCCGGACTTAAGGTAGCTGTGTCTAGCGATGAATCTAAGCTTATCAATTCCGATTTAGAACCAAAGGTAATAATCTCTGCCAGCGGAATGTGCGAAGCCGGTAGAATAAGACACCATCTGAAACATAATCTATGGCGTGAGGAATGTCTTATCCTCTTTGTAGGTTATCAAGCAGCCGGCACATTAGGAAGAAACCTATTTGACGGTGTGCCTGCTGTAAAGCTTTTTGGTGAAGAAATTGCAGTAAACGCTGAGATAGCATTTCTCGATGGAATCAGTGGCCATGCTGATAAAAACGGCTTGCTTAAGTTTATAAATTCCTTTGAAAAAAAACCGGATGTTGTCTTTGTAAATCACGGTGAAGACAGCGTATGCACAGAGTTCACTAAATGTCTGCATGATGAATATGGCTACAACTCATATGCCCCATTTAGCGGAACTGTTTTTGATCTTATCACCGGCGAAGTGGAAAAAGAAACAAGGGGTATTAAGATCAAGAAAGCCGTGGTCAGCACAGGTTCTTCCAGAAGTGCAGCTGTGTTTAACCGTCTTTTGGCATCATGCAACAGACTTCTTTCGGTTGCCCGTAGATGCGAAGGCATGGCAAATAAAGATATCGCCAAGTTCGCCGATCAAATTGATACTCTGAGTGATAAATGGTCACGATGATTATCCATAAATTATGAATGGAAGTGTTTTAAATTGAAGAAAATAATTATAATTGCAGCCACATTATTGCTCTCACTCTCTGTTTTTGCAGGATGTGGCAATAAAAACACGGATGCAAGCAGTGCAACACCAAATGATGTAATAAGTGCTACTGCATCTGAAATATCAAGTAATGATTCTGATTTGCAAGACGTCAGCGATACAGAATCAGATGATGGCGTAGTTGATGGTGGATTTACACAGGACTATGAATATGATGACCAAAACAGAGTAGTTAAGGTTCATTTTTATAAAAGCGATAGCGGAGAATTGGCAGCCGAAACCGAAAACACATATAACGACAATAATTTATTGGATCAAATCGTGATGAAAGACGGCAATGGCAATGTAATGATTACGAATAAATATAAATATGCTAAAGATCCAAACGGCGAGCTTTTCCGCTCTAGAGATACCTACTACAATTCAGAAAACAAGGTAGTATTGCATATTGATTATGAATTCTCTGTAGAAAACAACTGCCCTATAACAAAAGGCTATTATGATGGTTCTGACAAAGAAATTACCTCTGATGAAGCTAATCAGATAATAGCTGATCTCAACTCATTTATGTACAACTAATTAAATTTTATAAACTGTAAAAGAGCAGTGATAGGTGAAAAAATCATCTATCACTGCTCTTTTATGAGGTATTTTATTATCTATAATCAGGCTAACTCTGTCATCGGATCATATCTAACACCATTATACCAACACTCAAAGTGAAGATGAGCACCGTAAGAATTGCCTGTGTTGCCTATATATCCAATAAGCTGACCTCTCTCTACATACTGTCCGGGTGACACAATAACCGAGCTACAGTGAGCATATAGTGTGCCATAGCCATTGCCATGATCTATCTGGATATAATATCCCCAGCCACTACCCCAAGAATCTGAGCCGTTAGCTATGGTGATCGTTCCGCTTTGTGCTGCCACGATAGGCTGACCGTATGCACTGCCTGCACACGCCAAATCTATACCCTTATGACCTCTGCCATCGCCCCAATACGATGTTATGATAGTGCATTGAGGTGCCGGCCAGCAATAGCCACTACCGGATGCTACATAATAGTAAGGATCTGTGTAGGAATTTGACTGGTTCTGCTGCGCTTGCTGAGCTGCAAGCTCTGCTTCAGCCTGAGTAAGCTCATCCATAAGATTTTCCTTTTCGGCAGCATTAGCCTTTTTTTCTGCCAAAAGCTCTTCCTCATAGCCCTCTAATCCTGCCAATATGCCATTATACTCCATCTGCAAGGCATCAAGCTCCATCATTTTTGTTTCAAGCTTTGCCTTTTGATCGAGCAATTCGTCTTTATCAGCCTCGATAGACTCTTTTTCCTCACGGATAGAATCCATATTAGCATTGAGGGAATCTACGATCTGTGCGTCAGCCTCGCCCATCTCATGTATAATATAAGATTTGTCGAGCAGGTCATCAAAATCTTTTGCTCCAAGTATTATTTCAAGTGTGGTGGTATCACCTGAGAGATAGAGTGCCTTTATGCGCTGGCGAAGTCTCTCAGTGTCGCTATCTATCTCTGCTTGCACACCTGCTATCTGTTCTTCTTTTTCTGATATTTGATTGTTAAGCAAATTGATAGCCTTCAAAACATAGTCTATCTCGCTCTGCTGATTTTCTATTTTTTCTTCTATTGCCTTGCAAAGCTCTTTTTGCTTAGTGATGTCTTTTCTGGCAACTTCGATTTTAGAGTCCAGCTCGCTATCGAGAGACTCCAGCTCGCTCTGGCGATCTTTTATTGCATCTATATCCTCCTGAGTTACATCTGCAAAAGAAACAGACCTGCTACTATATGCCACGCCAAAAAGCAAACACGCACACAACACAGAGGAAATTATCCTCTTTAATATGTTATTTCTTTTCATTCAAACATCTCCTGATTTTCATATATGAATAATCTTTCTTTTTCTCGAAAATATACAATTTTATTATACACATTATCATCTTATTTAGCAAGAGAAAAAGATCATATATTAAAAATATTCATCAAAATAAGCTTTACTTAAACCTCAGTGATGCTGATTTTATCAAATTCTATGCCTGCCTGAGAATTAACTATATCTCTCACAGTCACCGCCAACGCCTCTGTTAGCACGCCTTTATTCACCACAACGCTACACTCATCATTCTGAATATATACCATACACTCAGAAAAGCCCTTTGCCTTAATGAGATTTTCTACATTGGTCTGCTTTTGTATTACAGAAGCTATTTGTGATGCAGATATCACAGCCTGTGTGCGTGCGGCATCATCTGATTCTGTGCTTTTAAGGATTTCTGTCGCCATATCCACAATCTGCTGCTGTGTATCGTTTCGAGTTTTTTGCACCTCTTCAAAGTAGCTTTTGCTCTCCGCACTCATTACAACCGGCTCTGTATCTTTAGAGGATGTATCTTCTGTTGCAGATGCAGTGGCATTGGCATACTGTGCCTTGCCAAGCTCTTTGACCGAGCCTTGACTGGATGTAGCCGCTAATAGCGCATTGTTGTCGTTAAACTGCCAATTCAAAAATACAGATCCTCCCAATGCAAGAAGTAATGCTCCAAGTACTATGTGTTTCTTTCCTAATTTCATAAAAAAATTCCTCCTGTAAATACCATATTATTTTGCTATCTTATTAACACTTATTTTTGATTTTGATATGTCAAATATGCTTGAAACAGCATTAATAATCGCCTCTTTTACATTCTCGTTACCTGCTCCCTCACACACCACTATCACACCTCTCACCTTTGGCTGTGATTCCCTTATGAGTATAGGTTGTTCTATATTTTGAGATGATTTTACTGTGTAATATTCACCTGAGCGTGATATCTCTCTGCTGTCACTGTCTGAAGACTCAGAATATTCGCTGTTTTGTGCGTAGGTGTATTCCATGCCCGTATCAAGAGTTATCATAACGCCTGTGGTGCCTGCTCCGTCTATATGAGATATAATATCAGCCAGTCGACTTTCAAGCTCTATTCTGTATGAATCGGTATCAAAGGTCTCCTTCTGTCCTGTTTGTTCAGGCTTTTGAGCTGACAAGAAAAAGCTTGAAAATAGTATGAGTGCTATACCTACTATGCCGGCTATTAAAACTATTTTTTTCTTAAAATCAAGTTTTTCAAATTTCTTTGTTTTGTCCATTGATTTATTCTCCTGTTAAATATATATCTGCATCTATACCAATGTTGGTTTTTATATTATTTTTAATAGTTTGCTTAAGATTGACATATGATTTTTTGATATATACCTCTGCTCTGGTAATATATATGCAGTTGTCCGAGTCAATATCCATAATTATTTTTATGGTAGCATCAGACACGCCTACCGACTCAAGTTCATTCTGCACTATCTGCGACACACTTTCATCAAGTTTACTTTTTGTTAGCTCATCTATCTCTGAGCTGATTTCAAAGCTTGTGTTGGGCAAATCCTGATCAAACGAAAATTGTATATCGCTCCATTTGAAATCTTTAAATGGAATCACAATCGCACAAATCAGAAACAGCGAGAGAACATATCTGAAAACCTTTTTCATAGCACCATCAGGTGAAATAATGTTCATAAGGCCGGCACATATAGATGCCATACTGATTATTACTGCGTAAGCACTTATTTTTTCCATTACTGCACCCCCACGAGCAGGATTATTGCTGTAGATATTACAAACATAGACATAATCGAGAATATAACAGCAACAAAACAGCTAAGAACCTTAGAAGAAACAGAAAAAAGCACACACACTGCCCTTAAATTAAATATTTCTGCACCTACATTACACAGATTTAGCATAAATAGCCACAAAAGGCACTTAAACAGGATGGGTACGAAGATAAATATTGCAGCTATGATAGCCACCACGCCCACACCTGATTTTAGCATCTTCACACTATTCACCACAGATAGATACACGTCACTCAAAGCCCCTCCCACCACGGGAACAAAGCTTTTCACTGCAAATTTCATTGCTCTGGATGACACTGAATCCGAATATGTGCCAATAATGCCCTGAATCGTAAAAAGCGATGCGAATATACTCATTGAAAACCCTAAAAACCACTTTACACCTTTGTAAAGCATATTGCATATGCTAGATAGATTTAGCTGTGGTGATATTGATGATGCTATAGAAACACCGTAAAAAATATTTATAGCAGGTAGTATCACCTTTGTAAAAAGAAGCGAGCAAAGCTGGCTGGCTGTCATCATAAGTGTGTAATATGAGCCTGCGCTCACCGTTTGCCCTGAAGACACCATTAGTCCTGCCATAATAGGTATGTATATCTTCATAAATGAAGAAGCATCTGTTATCGTAGTTGTACCTTGATCTATCAATGATGCTATAGGCGATGCAACACACACGCTCACGCACAGCACAGCGACTATATCAAACAGCTGTTCACTTGCAACTAGCGAATTTTTGAGCGTACTTGCTAATGCACAGAGAAGGATAATACCAATGAGCATTGATATGGGCAATCTTTCATCTTCCATCACGTCCTGTGCAACTTTGATAAGTGATGATATAAATCTATCTCCTTGAATATCATCCACAACACCACCATCAAAATCATCTATTCCTGTGATAGACATATATTCTCTAGCTTCATCAGGGATAACCGATAAAATCTCGTCTGCACCTGCAATATCCTCTATTCTATCGTTGTCATTTGCAAAGGCTGTGCAATTAGGATATATAAAAAATATACAGACAAAAGTAAAAAGTAAAATCACTGTCCTTTTCATTTTAAACATCACCATTTTCTGTTTTAGCTTTGAATCAGTCCTAGTGCTATCTCTGATATTTTTTCCACAAGCGGCAATGACATCACAAGCACTGATATTTTGCCGATAAGCTGAACCTTAGATGCCAATGCCCTCTCGCCTGCATCTTCACAGCTATCTGATGCAAACTGACACAAAAAGCACACACCAAGCGACTTAAACAGAATATTTGTGATGTTAGATTCAAGCGAGGTAAGCGTGAGCAAAGATGTAATTTTTTCCAGTGCAGGTTTTGCTATTGTAATCGCCTGTAATGCTATCACAACACCAGCAGCTATAGAAACCAACAGTGATACCTCAGGATTGTATCTTTTTAATGTGAGCGACACCACTGCACATACCACACATAATCCACATATAGTTATGTAGTCCATCATAGATCAAACACCGATTTTATCGTAGTAAACAGATTGCTAATTTCTGTTACAATCATCATAAGCACTACTATCAGTCCTGCCAAAGTGGTCATCATGGCTTGTTCTTCTCTGCCACTGCGTATTAGCACCTGATTTAATACCGCCACAATAATTCCCACAGCCGCTATCTTAAATATCATATCTACATCCATAGCTTTTGTTCCTTTCCCTTATGCTTTAAATAATCAGCAGTGCCGTTGCAGCACCTCCGAGAACTCCAAGAGTCTTGTACATTTGTGATTTGGATTCTTTATCCTTACGGCACATCTGCAGTCGACTATCCGCTTTTGCAGAAATAAGCTCACATAGTGCTATCTGTCCGCTTATATCTGTCTTGCCAAGTCCTCTGCCAAACTCGCTTATAAGACTAATATCATCATCTTCTAACGGAACACCATCTGACAGTACAGAAAGGCTTTTTTTCCATGCATCTTCAAATGTGTTTTCACATTGCATAGAGAGATGCACTGCATTTGAAAACTCATTAAATACACCATTAAAAGTATTTTCTCCAAAAACATCAGACAGTGGCTGTGATGTATAACTGATAAGGGATTTTAGCTCACTTAAAAATGACAATAAATCCTCGTAGAACAAAACTTTCTTTTTTAGCCCTTGTGCCATCATCATTCCGGCACTAAAGCCTGATATTATTAATAAAAATGCACCTATAATTTTAATCATACTTTTCACCACCAAGCCGACTGTGAAATGTCAGCGTAATTTAATTTTTCCTTAGTATTGCCGGAACTTTTTTTCATAAATCTATCTTTGATTTGGCTTGTAGATTCCCTCTATTTCTCCCGGATGGTCCTTGCCTTTGAGCATAACTATATGGTCGAAAGCGCCGGTAGAGATAAGCCACTTGCCCTTCTCCTGAGAATATAGGCCCTCTAGCGATTCTGCATGAACAGTTGCAACAATCACAGCACCGGTATTAACAGCAGATGCAATGGCATTGCAATCTTCCTTCGAGCCTATCTCATCACAGACGATTACATCAGGAGACATAGAGCGCAATGCTTGCATTATGCCATAAGCCTTGGGATAACCATTAAGCACATCGCACAAACCTAAATCATTGAGCGTCATTCCGCCATATGTTCCGGATAACTCACCACGCTCATCTATTACAGTCACACACCTACCACTGAGAGATATCCTCCTTGCAAAGTCACGTAGAATCGTCGTTTTTCCGCTTGATGGTATGCCTGCTATGAGAGTACCTTTCAGATTTGTACCTAGCTTTTCGTATATCTTAGCTGCTGAATCTTTTATCTCTCGTGAAATTCTTATATTCATAGAGGTGATCTCTCTCATTCCGATAACCTCACCGTTGTTTATGATAGCTGTGCCACATATACCCACACGATGACCACCTCTTATTGTTATGTAACCTTGCCTTAGCTCCTTTTGATAGCTATAAACCGAAAAACCGCATAATCGCTGAAAGGTTTCATTCATTATCTTGCCATTTACAATAACACTCTGATCGCAAGGCTCATTGGTAATTGTTCCATCCTTGGAGATATAGTAATTTTTTTTGCCACACCTTATAATGACCGGCTTTGAGCTTCTTATTCTAACTTCATTGGCAGTTGCCTTGACATTAGGATCAATACACGACAACAGTTTGTGCAAATCACTGGACAGCACACTAATCGCACTCATAAAACGTTCACTCATTACATTCTGCATACTATCACTCCATATTCTTTATTCGTTATGTTAATATGTATGGACAAACACCTCTAAATATTCATTTTTATAAGCATATAAAAAACTTTTAGAAAAATATCTATATGTTTCAAAATAAACTTTGATAAAGTATTGAATAATTTTCCAAAATATTTTATAATATTCACGTATGTATGGTGTTTTTATGTTCATACAATCAATTTGGAAAGGGGTTACTTTTAAAATGAACTATTCACATGAAGTGGAAAATATGTGCATTGTAACAAAGGGACCACATCACGGTCCTGCTCCCATACCTGAAGAGGGTAAATGGGTAAAGGCTTATGAGGTTAAGGACATAGCTGGCTTATCACATGGTATCGGCTGGTGTGCTCCTCAACAGGGTGCTTGTAAGCTCACATTAAACGTAAAAGATGGTATTGTAGAAGAGGCTCTTGTAGAGACTCTTGGTTGCTCTGGTATGACTCACTCAGCTGCTATGGCTGCTGAGATTCTTCCAGGCAAAACATTGCTCGAATGTCTCAACACAGACTTGGTTTGTGATGCTATCAACATGGCTATGAAGAACATTTTTGAGCAGTTGGTATATGGTAGAAGCCAGACTGCATTCTCAGAAGACGGCTTGCCTGTAGGCGCTGCTCTTGAGGATTTAGGCAAAGGCCTCCGCTCACAGGTTGGCACAATGTTCAGCACCAAGGCAAAGGGTGTTCGTTATATGGAGATGGCTGAGGGCTATGTTCTCAAGACAGCTCTTGATGAGAACAACGAAGTTATCGGCTATCAGTTCGTTAAGCTCGGTAAGATGCTCGAAGACATCCGCCATGGTGTTTCTCCAGACGAGGCATACAAGAAGAATATTGGTCAATACGGTCGTTTTGATGGTGCTGCTAAGTACATCGACCCACGTGAAGAATAAGGCAAGGAGGACTTAATTTTATGGCTAACAATGTAAAATTTGAAGGTAAAGACAGAAGAATAGCTAAGATTGAGAAATGTCTTGCCGAATATGGTATTGAAAGTCTTGAGGCTGCAAGAGAAATGTGCCTTGAGCATGGATTTGATCCGGATTCTATCGTTAAGGGTGTTCAGCCAATCGCATTTGAAAATGCAAGCTGGGCATACACACTCGGCTGTGCTATCGCTCTCAAAAAAGGTGTTAAGTCAGCAGCTGACGCAGCAGAAGCTATCGGCCTTGGCTTAGAAGCTTTCTGTATTCCAGGTTCTGTAGCAGATCAGAGACACGTTGGTATCGGTCATGGTAACTTGGGCGCAATGCTTCTCAGAGACGAGACAAAGTGCTTTGCTTTCCTCGCAGGCCACGAGAGCTTTGCAGCAGCTGAGGGTGCTCTTGGTATCGCAAGAACAGCCAACAAAGCAAGAAAAGAGCCATTACGTGTTATCCTCAATGGTCTTGGCAAAGATGCAGCATATATCATTTCAAGAATCAACGGCTTTACATATGTAAAAACTGATTATGATTTCTACACAGGCGAACTCAAAGTATTAGAAGAGAGAGCATTCTCTGATGGCGAGAGAGCAGCTGTAAAGTGCTATGGCGCAAATGACGTACTCGAAGGCGTTGCTATCATGCGTCATGAGGGCGTTGATGTTTCTATCACAGGTAACTCAACCAACCCAACAAGATTCCAGCACTTGGTAGCAGGCACATACAAGAAGTGGGCTCTTGAAAACGGAGTTAAATACTTCTCTGTAGCAAGTGGCGGCGGCACAGGCAGAACTCTCCACCCAGACAACATGGGCGCAGGTCCAGCTTCATATGGTCTCACAGACTCTATGGGCCGTATGCACGGCGATGCACAGTTTGCAGGTTCTTCATCTGTTCCGGCTCACGTTGAAATGATGGGACTTATCGGCATGGGCAACAACCCAATGGTTGGCGCTACAGTTGCTTGTGCAGTTGCAGTTTATGGTGCGTTAAACAAGTAATTTAAGCTTTATTAAGCCTGATTACATATTAATAATAAATAGATAAACACATCACTTGGTTTTTTAACCTTGTGATGTGTTTATTTTTTGTGGCTTTATAATAAATGTTGAGGTAACCAAATAGAATTTAATAAAAAATATAAAAAAGTAGAGCATGTTTGGAAAAATCCATTAAAATGGAAATCAGGCGAAATACTTACGATTACAAGAATCTTAGAAGATTTAGAAATCGTATACTACATATCTTCTCTCATCAAAAACATAATATCAAACAAGCAGTCACCTAATAGTGACTACTTGCTGTTTTTTACTCTATTTTAACTTTTATATCAACGATTGACAAAGAGGCATAAAAAAACACCTTATCCTCAAAGAACTGAGAATAAGGCTCTTTTTGTAAATATTAAGATTACTGAGCAGCGTTAAGCTTGCGAACGAGAGCTGACTTATTTCTTGCAGCAGTATTCTTATGAATAATGCCCTTTGCAGCTGCCTTATCGATAGATTTGATTGCTTCTCTAACTGCTACCTCTTTGTTAGCGGATGCGTCATTTATTGCAATGTTAGCCTTTTTAACAGATGTTCTCAAAGCTGATCTTGTAGCTTTGTTTCTAGCAGTCTTAACAGCAATAACCTTAACACGCTTCTTAGCTGATTTAATATTCGGCACTTGTCTAACCTCCTTTTCGCATACTCACGTTGTAGTATTATAACACCAATATGCAATGTTTGTCAATAGTTTTTATATTTTATTTAAACGGGATTATCTGTTTCCGTTAAATATCTCCATGATATCATAGAAGGTATCGTCATCATCAGGATCCTTCCTCATGTTTTCAGCAAGCTTGTTTACACTCTCATCATCTGCAGCAACAGGAGCAGCCACTGTAACAGTGCTGTCCATCTGCTTAGAGCCTTTGAGAGAGCCTGTTGCTATTACTGTAACCTTCATAGCATCTTCCATAGCATCATCAAATGCCACACCAAAGATAACCTTAGCTTCATCAGAAACTCTGCTACTGATAAGTGTAGCGGCAGAATCGATCTCATCAAGACCAACATCAGGTGATGTGGTGAAGTTGATAATAACACCTGCGGCACCATCAATGTCAGTTTCGAGCAATGGGCTGGAGATAGCCATATCGGCTGCCTTTGTAGCCTTATCTTTACCCTCTGCAAATCCAACGCCCATATGAGCATAGCCGGAATCTTTCATAACTGTGGTTACATCAGCAAAGTCGAGGTTGATATAACCAGGAATGAGGATGAGATCTGATATGCTCTGCACACCTTGGCGCAACACGTCATCTGCAATAGAGAATGCGTTTTTGAGTGTGATTCTCTCTGAGCTGACGTTCTTTAATCTCTCGTTAGGCACAACGATGAGTGAATCGACATACTCGCTAAGCTCTTGAATACCACTCTCAGCCTGAGCCATACGATTTTTACCCTCAAAGTTAAAAGGCTTAGTAACGATAGCTACAGTGAGAACACCCATTTCTTTAGCTATTCTTGCTACAACCGGAGCAGCGCCTGTGCCTGTGCCACCGCCCATACCGGCTGTGATAAATACCATATCTGTGTCACGTAAAACAGCGGCGATTTCTTCTTCACTTTCTTCTGCTGCCTGACATCCTACCTCCGGCTTAGAGCCTGCGCCCTGACCATGAGTTATTTTTTCGCCTATTTGAATCTTCTTATCGGCTTTTGAAAATTGTAAAACGTGGTCGTCTGTGTTGAGAACAACAAACTCCACACGGGAAACATTCTCTTCTACCATTCTGTTGACAGCATTACCGCCGCCACCGCCAACACCTATTACCTTAATCACTCTGCGGATCTCGCCTATATCCTTCGCTAATTCCAACGGCATTTCAATTCCTCCTGTATTTTTAACTTTATTTCCAACATCAATGCATAAGCCTACATATATTAGATGCCACAATCTTATAATATGATATCATAGTAATCCGCAAATTTCAATAATAATTTCCAAAAACATTATATTAATTCGATATTACAGTTTTTTTGTTAATTTTTTGTAATAAATAGACAAACAAAAGACTTTTTGCGACAAATATCAACCATTATAATCGCCATCATAGCCATAATCATAGCTATCGTCATATGTGTAATCATTGTAATCATTATAGTCATAGCTGTCATCATATGTGTTGTCATTGTAATCGCTATAGTCATAACTGTCATCGTATGTGTAGTCGTTGTAGTTGCTATAGCCATCATTACTCAAATCATCGTAACCGTCGTAGCTATCATCATAAGTATTATCTTCATTGTTATCTTGTGATGATGTATCGGTGTCTGTTTCGTAGTTTTCATCGGTGGATTTGTCTGTATCTGTTGAAACTATAGGATTGTTGGCTGCATCCACCATATTATCAGGCAAAAAGCTAGATTGTCTTTTACCCTCACAGCACAAAGAAACATCGAGAGTACCTATGTCCTTCTTTGAAAGCTCGTTGGTGATGATATTAAGTGCTGTTCTCATCTTGTAGTCCAGATTTTCGTTAGTGCCAAGCACTATCAATATGCGTTTGTCATATTTTATCTTAATATCAGAAATCTGAGTTAAATCAATCTCATTTAAATTAGACAACTCGTTGCTTTCTGCAACAGATATAACAGAATCCAAGATTTTTTTGAAGCTCTTAGCCGAAAACTCTACATATTCGCCTATGCCCTTTTCCTCTAGTTTTACACCTTTGATAAGAGGTATGCTATATGTTATCTTTTTATTTTGTTCCAAAATTCTTCCATCTCTGCCTAATACCAAATAATTATTCTTGCCTGCTTCGACATAATATGTAGGCTCTGCTTGAACAACCTCGATATTCAACGTATCAGGCAATGATATATTTATCTCTGCATTCTCAATATACGGAAAAGCAGATATTACCTTTTTTGTAGCAGATTTTTTATCTGTTAAAAACATATTTTCACCAACAGAAAGCTCTGAGGCTGCCACTATTTCTTCCACGGTGTATTTGGGTGTGACACCCTCTTCGAAGCTCACGCTAATCTTATCTGTCTTAAAGAAAACCGTAAGACACAGCACTATGCCGACCACTCCGGCAAAAAATACAAATAGTGTGAGTGTCATCGCCTTACGTGCCTTGCGTGCCTTTGGTGATATTGCACGTCTATTAGATGGTTTATACTCACGCTCAAATCCATCAAAACCATCGCCATATGTATTTGGTCTGGAGTTTTCTCTTATCTGGCGTTGTTTAGGCTGTTTTTTCTGATTTTTCAGATTTTGCTGTGACGGAGCATACCTTTTGCCTATTGGCTGTTCGTTACCACGCATTTGAGGTGGTCTTTGCCTTCTTGATTGTTCTTCACCGCGCATCTGAGATGGTCTTTGTCGTGTAAACTGTGAGTCGCCACGTGCCTGAGGAGGTCGTTGTCTTATAGGCTGTGCGTTTTGCGGAGGTTTTTTTCTTCTTAATGACTCCACGCTCTCGTTTGGTCTTACAACACGAGGGTTATCTCTCCTTGGCGGTGTTACACCATTTCGATTTTCAAAGCGCTGTTTGTTTTTATCATATGGATAACGTCTGTTGTTATGTTCAGCCATTTTTTTCTTCCTTTACCATAAAAATCAAATGCAGATTCAGATTTTTCTGATGGATGCTCCCAAAAGGCTCAATCCCACATCAAATTCTTCATATCCTCTTTCAAGATATTCCACACCATAAACAGTTGTTTTGCCTTCAGCCGCAAGACCTGCCACAACAAGCGCCGCCGCACCTCGCAGGTCTTGAGCATACACATCGGTGCCATAAAGCTCGGTAGGACCTTCTATTACTGCCACCTTACCTTCAACACTTATCTTTGCTCCAAGTCTGATAAGCTCACCCACGTGCTTGTATCTGTTTTCAAAAATATTTTCCACAAAGACAGTGGTACCATCCGCCTGCGTCGCCATAGCCATTAGCGGAGGCTGGGCATCAGTTGGAAATCCGGGATAAGGCATAGTTCTGATAAGTCGCAGTGAACGCAGTTTTCGCGGCGCAGTAATAGTGAGATCTAAACCACTAGTTTGCACATTACACCCGCTTTCTTCAAACACCGGTATAATTGAACTTAGGTGAGATGGGATGATATTGTGCAATGTGACACAGCCTGTGCTCACAGCCACAGCAGACATATAAGTCGCCGCCACTATTCTATCCGGAATTATAGAATGTTGCGTGCCATATAGACTATCCACACCATCTATTATAATTGTACCGGACTCTCCTGTTGTAATTTTAGCTCCACAACTATTAAGAAAATCGCACAAATCTACAATTTCAGGCTCAGCAGCCGCATTTGTGATTATGGTAGTTCCCTTTGCCATAACAGCAGACAAAATAATATTCTCTGTTGCACCTACACTCGGAAATCCCAACGCCACTTGGCAACCCTCAATACCATCTGTCACCATGCAGTCGATATTCCCTCTAAATTCGTTAATAACAACACCCATTTTACGAAGTGCCTTCAAATGAAGATCTATCGGTCGTGGCCCAAGATCGCATCCACCGGGAAGTGATATCCTAGCATGGCCTGTTCTAGACAGAAGTGCTCCTAAAAAAATGACTGATGAGCGCATCTCTCGCATTAGCTCTGCTGGTATATCATCCCTCAAAATATTCGAAGAATCGACTATTATCGTGGTACCCTCTCTTTTTATTCTACAGCCCAAATAACGCAGTATTCTCACAGATGCTTCTACATCTGTGAGAACCGGACAATTATGTATCACGCTTTCGCCATTCACTACCAGTGTGGCAGCAAGAATGGGTAATGCACTGTTTTTTGCTCCTTGAATATTGATTTCTCCACGAAGCTCTTTTCTTCCTTCAAGAACATATCTATACACCCCTCAAAACTCCCTTCAGCATAAAATATTTAAACTTACTGTTATTTTATGCTTTGTGGTATTTATAGGTGCAACACATATTCTTGATAATATGATTAAATGTTCAAATATTTTTTGAGCTCGTCAACTCTATCAAGCTTCTCCCACTGAACATCTAGCTCTTCTCTGCCAAAATGACCATAAGCAGCCACCGGAAGATACTTAGTTTCTTTTAGCTTGAGGTTTTCAATAATAGCGGCTGGACGAAGATCAAATATAGCATTTACAGCCTCTACAAGCTTGTCGTTTTCTACCACGCCGGTAGAGAATGTGTCTACCATAATAGAAACCGGCTTTGCTACACCGATAGCATAAGCAATCTGAACCTCACACTTTGAAGCAAGACCTGCTCCTACTATGTTTTTTGCAATGTGTCTTGCAGCATATGCAGCACTTCTATCCACCTTAGTAGGGTCTTTTCCACTGAATGCACCGCCACCATGACGTGAATATCCGCCATATGTGTCTACTATGATTTTTCTACCTGTAAGACCACTATCGCCAACAGGTCCGCCTATTACAAATCTTCCTGTTGGGTTTACAAATATCTTTGTATTTTCATCAATCAGAGAAGGGTCTATAACTGATCTGATTACGTATTTTTCGATATCGCTTCTGATTTGCTCCAGTGAAACGTCTGCTGAGTGTTGTGATGAAATTACAACTGTATCTACTCTGACAGGCTTTTTGTCTTCATACTCTACAGTAACCTGAGTTTTACCATCAGGACGCAGATATGATAGAGTGCCGTCTTTTCTCACACTTGTGAGCTTCATAGCAAGCTTATGTGCCAAAGATATCGGCAATGGCATAAGCTCAGGAGTTTCGTCACAGGCATATCCAAACATCATGCCCTGATCGCCAGCTCCTATCAAGCCTTTTTCATCTGTCGATCCCTCTTTATGCTCGTACGACTGATTTACGCCAAGTGCTATATCATCCGACTGAGAGTCGATAGAAGTAAGCACTGCGCAGGTGTTGCCATCAAAGCCACAATCAGGATTCTCATAACCAATGTTCTTTACAACCTCACGAGCTATTTTCTGAATATCTACATAGCAATCGGTTGAAATCTCGCCCATTACGTGTATCATACCGGTCGTAACAGTTGTTTCGCAAGCAACATGGGCATTTTTATCTTGCTCCAATATTGCGTCTAGCACTGCATCAGATATGCAGTCGCATACTTTGTCCGGATGTCCTTCTGTAACGGATTCCGATGTAAAAAGATGTCTTGTCAATTTTATCATTTCCTTATCTATAAAAATCTTCAAAACCCAATCGAAATATTCGATATTATCATCCAAAAAAGCCTTTCAAGAGGGTATCTCTTGAAAGGCCATGAAAACTCATCTTTCGGATTACCCGCAGGATTTAGCACCTTACTTTGTAGGTTGCCGGACTTCACAGGGCCTGTCCCTCCATCTCTCTTGATAAGAATAATTCAATTTTGGTTCCTTTTTATTTTATCAACATAAGCTTTCTTTGTCAATAGAAAAGCATCACTGATATATAAATATTCTTTAAAAACGGAAGAATAAAACTACACGATTAGCTAGATCTTGAAGGTTATCATAAACCTTATCTATTTGCTCAAGAGTGTAGCTTGAGTAGTTTTCATAGGCATGCTGACAATCACTGTATGCCTTTATAAACTTACGATACGTTACGCTATCATTGTTCTCGATTCCATCTGTTAGATAAGCGTAGTCATCAAGTAGCTCTTTTAGCAACTCATAGGCAGTGTCTTTATCCGCATTGAGTATCTCGTATCTTAATGTCAAATATGCAGATCCAAGTGCAGACTGTGCATCCCATATTTCTTGAATTGTAAATACATCCGGCTGTGCTTTAACTTCCTTGGCTTCTTCAAGAGCCACATGATATCTAGCCCAGCTATCCAAAGTATATTTATTGTCGTCGTTAGTTGCATTTCCAAAGTTAGTGAATGCTACATTCAAAAACATAATAGCTTCGTCAAATGTACTTTCATCAGCATTATATTCAAGGGCTTGCAATGCATTATCCAGCTCAGAAAGAACCCTTTCCAACTGCTTTAATCCTGCATAGTTATCTTTGAGAGAAAATCTGGCATTAGAGAGAGCAGACATAAAATATGCATATGAATATTCGCTATACATTTCTTCGTCTTCATAAAAATCAGACCAATCATAATCGATTCGTTCGAGAATCTCTTTTATCATCTCTCTTAAATCCATGATATCCTCTGCATCATCATCAGAAGTATCATAAGATACTATAACATCACCTGCACTGTCATCACCTGTGCTACCATCATCAGCAGGGAATTTATCTATCAATTTGGCAATAAATTTTTGCACCAAAACAACGTCTGTCATAGTGATATTATCATCTGCATCTGCATCGCCGGATTTCAACGCACTATCATCAAGCACGATTAACTTTGCAATATGTTTTTGCAATAAAACGACATCAGACATAGTTATTTTTTTATCGCTATCCACATCGCCATAGTTAGAACTTGGTTGGATTACTATAGGGTCTGAGTCGGTGTGTTTATCATTTCCTGTTGGCACAGGCTTAAACTCAACATATATCTTTGTATCCTGAGAGACACTTCTGAGGAAGAATGAATTTCCATATGGTGCTTCCACATCAGAATCATTTATCTGAATTGACCCAAGCATATATCCTGGGTCAGGAGTAATTGAAAAAGTGATATATTTGCCTCTCATGGCTGATAGCTTGCCATAAGGAAGCACCGTTCCGTTGCCACCGCCCGACACTGCAACAGTGTATTGTGCAACTTTCTCGTTTGAGAAAACAACAGAAAGCCTATGACTCTCAGAAACATCCTCGAAAGTGTAAAAACCTGCCGCTCTCGCACCATCGTTTGCCTTGCCATCTATTATAACTTTCTCGATAGCATAACCATCCTCAGGAATAAATTCTACAGTAAAATCTTCACCTTTGCTAACCTTATGTTCGCCTACATCATGGCTGAGTCTGCCGTTGCCTGAGCTACTCAAAGTTATGCTGATATTTTCCATCACAAATGATACTCTTATGTTTACATCATTAGTAAGATTATCAACATTGTAGCTAAAATCTTCTCTGCCCACAGCTGAAGTAATATCTAAGTCATTTATAGTAAGACTCTCAATAACATATCCATCATCGGCTTTTATAGTAGCTGTCAAGCCTTCTGACTCTCTAAACAGCATACTTTCACAATTATCTCTATCAGCAAATGATACGAGCATATATCCGCCATTAAGCTCACACGTACCATTGCCATCAATTAAATATGAGGCAACATACTGAGTATCATGAACTTCTCTATAAAAAACATCTATCTCTATATCTTCAGAAATGATATTATATCCATCATTAAAACTAAAAGTAGATGTACTCTCATGCCATGTAAGCATCTTGTAGCTGTTAGGACTAAGAACGCTATACACAAGCTCATTATTGATAAATACAGCAAATGGAATAAATCCGTTATCATATCCACACACAATATCTCTGAGATGTGAACCTTCTCTTGCCATGTATCCCTCTGAGCCTGATTGATTAAATCCACTGCCCATATGATTTATGGATATTTCACGCATTTCTGCTGTTGTAGGCACAAAGTTGACATATATTCTGCTATCACCATATAGGGTAATATTATAAGCAGTGGCAACAGGCTTTCCAAGAGTGTCTTCACTATATATTTTTACTACGGTCTTCGTCTCGCCATTCTCATCTATATAGTCAGTATAGATAGTAAAACTCTCTGTCATATAGCCTTCATCAGGATACATTGCAAGCTGGAAAGGAGTTCCATTTTTACCATTAATCTTGCCGGATGGATTTACTGTGCCATGTCCTGATGTTGTAATTTCTACCGTAATGGGATCGCCGGTGGCAGCATTAACCGTCATATATGGCAATGATGTAAACACAAGTAAAAACGCTGTTAACACCGAAATAATTCTATTCTTCATAAAATCGCCGCCTTTGCTCTTTAATAATTATTTTTCACACAGATCAAAGTAACAGTCGGGACGTCTGTCACGAAATATTCCCCATGAAAACCTGCTTTTTTCTATTTCCATTAGGTCATATAAATGTATCAGCACCTCTTCTTTGTCTCTGGATGCTGATTCCACTATTGCGCCCGTTTCGTCTGTCATAAATGATGAACCATAGAAGCACAATTCTGACGACTGGTTACCATTTTCTTCACATGGCGTTACTTTCTCGATACCTATTCGATTTGCAGCTACCACAGGAACAACATTCGCTGCAGAATGTCCTTGCATACATCTTCTCCAATGCTCCATGCTATCACATTCTAATATAGGTTCACTGCCAATGGCTGTGGGATAAAATATTATCTGTGCGCCATTGAGTGTGAGTGCTCTGGCTGTCTCAGGAAACCACTGGTCCCAGCATATACCAACACCTACTCTGCCAAACCTTGTGTCAAACACCTTAAATCCGGTGTCACCCGGCACAAAATAGAATTTCTCCTGATAATAGTGATCATCCGGAATATGAGTCTTTCTGTAAACTCCCAAATTTTCTCCGTCAGCATCTATAACGCATACCGAATTAAAAAGTCTATTGCCGTCTTTTTCATAAAAGCTGATAGGAAGCACTGCATTAAGTTCCTTTGCAACTGCCTTGAAATGAGATATGGCATCGTTTTCTTCAACAGTCTTTGCAAAATCATAATATTCGTATCTGCGTTCCTGACAGAAATACTGGCGCTCAAAAAGCTCAGGCAAGAGAATAACATTGGCACCTTTCTGAGCGGCTTCTCTCACCATTGAATCTGCTTTTTTTATATTTTCCTGAACATTATCAGTGCAACGCATTTGGATTGCTGCTACATTTATCTTATTTATCATAATATCACCAACCAGCATTAATTGTAAGTGGAAAATAATAGTTTTTATCTATTAAAATTAATTATTCGGGAATCTGCTGTGTTACACAGTGTATATTTCCTCCGCCTACTATCAGATTGATAGCATCCACCGGAACCACAACTCTATTTGGGCATAGCTTTGAAATAATATCCAAAGCAAGCTTATCGCTAGCCTCATTTTCTCCGCCAAACTGCGGAAGCAATATAATATCATTTGCAAAATAAAAATTAACATAAGATGCGGCCAGTCTTTCGCCCACAACTCTTTCAGCCTCACCAGCCTCAAATACAAACCCATCAAGGTCAAACTGCGTAATACAAACAGTCTTTTTTGGAATAGGTAGCTTGTGAACTGTAAATTTTCTGCCCTTTGCATCGGTGCTGTTTTCCAAAACATCTAAGCACGCCTTTGAGAGCGCATACTGCGGATCATTTTTATCATCTGTCCATGCAAGCACGACCTCAGCAGGAGCTATAAAAGCACATACATTGTCCACGTGCTCGTTGGTTTCATCGTTATATATGCCATTTGGAAGCCAGATAACCTTTTTGGCACCAAGATAGTTCATAAGCTTTTGAGAAATCTCATCCTTTGACAACGTCGGGTTTCTTCCTTCACTCAGAAGACAAGCTTCTGTAGTGATGATAGTTCCTTCTCCATCTGAATGAATAGAACCACCCTCCAGCACAAAAGGAGTAGCATCATAATAATCTACGTTAATTTGCCTGCAAAATGCGCCTGCAAGCTTGTTATCGTTTTCGTAATCATCATACAAGCCATCGAAGCTACCACCCCATGCGTTAAACTGCCAATTAACTGCACGAAGCTCGCCACTATCATTTTTTAAAAATGTAGGTGCAGTGTCTCTTGCCCAAGAATCGTCACTTTCTATCTGCAAGACCTTTATGTTGTTATTTGTGGCAAACCTTTCCTTTACATCTTCAAAATCACGCTTATTTGTGAGAAGATAAACTGTTTCGTGCTTAGAAAGCTCATTTGCCATAAAACTAAAAGCCTGTTGAGCATATTTAGCGTTATAGGTCCAACTACCCGGACGAACGGGCCATATTAAAATTGTGGCTCTATGCCTGTCAAACTCAGCAGGCATAGAGAAGCCATCATTTATTGGTAAGCTATTGTTAATTATCATTATATCACCAAATGATTTGTTATTTTCCTTTATAATCTCATTTTAAAATCTTCATACGAAAAGCTTTTTATCACTTCGCACTCGCCATTTGTGTGCATAACTGCAATATCCGGCAATGGCATACCATTAAAAGTATTATTTTTCACCATAGAGTAGATCGCCATATCTTCAAACACCAGTCTATCCCCTATCAGCACCTCATTATCAAAGCTATAATCGCCGATTATGTCACCGGCAAGGCAGGTGCATGATGATAATCTATAAGTGAACTTCTTTTCATTTGAAAGCCCACTATCTTTTAGAGGTGGACGATATGGCATCTCAAGCACATCGGGCATATGGCACGCCGCTGATGCATCAAGAATAAGAATCTCCATACCATTAGACACTTTTTCAAGCACAGTAGTTATCAGATAACCGGCATTAAGTGCAACTGCCTCTCCAGGCTCAAGATAAACATCAACATCATACTTTTCTCTGACATATAATATCAAATCCTTTAGTGCATCTATATCATAATCCGGGCGTGTGATATGGTGTCCTCCACCAAAATTTATCCATTTAGCGTTATAAAAATATTCGCCAAATTGCTCTTCTACTGCTTTGAATGTACTTACTAACGCATCGGAGTTTTGCTCACATAATGTGTGAAAATGAAATCCCTCCACGCCATCAAGCAAATCTGCTCTGAAGTTTTGTTTAGTCACTCCAAGACGTGAGCCAAAGGCGCATGGGTCGTATATTTCATGGCCATCTTGTGTAGAAAATTGAGGGTTGAGCCTTATTCCGACGCTTACGTTGCTACTTTGCCACACGTTTCTATATTTCTCTAACTGAGAAAATGAATTAAACACGATATGCCCGCACATTTTGCAAATCTCTGCAAAATCTTCCTCTTTAAAAGCAGGACAATAGATGTGTGTCTCCTTGCCAAAATGCTCATAACCTAGCTTAGCCTCATATAATCCGCTGGCGGTTGTGCCGGAGAGATATTTGCTCATAAGAGGATATAGCGAATACATAGAAAATGCCTTTTGTGCTAACAAAACCTTACAGCCCGTATCATTTTGCAGTTTTTCAAGCACCTCTAGATTTGCTACTAACTTTTTTTCATCTACCACATAGCATGGAGTTGATAACTCGTTAAATTTCATTGATTAATCCACCAATACAGGATTTTCGTCTACTACCCAAGGCAAGCCATACTTGTTGAGGTCTTCCATATATGGATCCGGATCAAACTCTTCTACATTAAACACGCCTGCCTTTTTCCAGATACCCTGAAGCACCAAAGCTGCACCTATCATGGCAGGAACACCGGTAGTGTAGGAAACAGCCTGTGAGCCTACCTCTTTGTAACATTTCTCATGGTCACAAACGTTGTATATATATATAGATTTTTTCTTACCATCCTTAATACCGGTGAAGATACATCCTATATTTGTTTTGCCTTTTGTGCGAGGGCCCAATGATGCAGGATCCGGCAACAATGCCTTAAGGAACTGAATAGGTACTATTTCCTTACCCTCGAACATCATAGGCGATGTAGAAAGCATACCAACATTTTCCAGGCACTTCATATGAGTGAGATAACTCTGACCAAATGTCATAAAGAATCTAATTCTCTTTATCTCCGGATAGTTCTTTGCAAGCGATTCTATTTCCTCATGATGGAGCAGATACATATCCTTTTTGCCAACCTGTGCAAAATCAAACTCTCGTTTAATCTCCATTGGCTCTGTTTCTACCCAGTGTCCATCCTCCCAATATGAACCATTTGCAGATACTTCTCTAAGATTTATCTCTGGATTAAAGTTAGTTGCAAATGGATAGCCATGGTCTCCACCGTTACAGTCTAAGATATCTACATAGTGTATTTCATCAAAATAATGCTTTTTTGCATATGCAGTGAAAACGCTTGTAACACCTGGGTCAAAGCCTGTTCCAAGCAATGCCATGATGCCTGCTTTTTCGAATTTTTCTTTATAATCCCACTGCCATGAATAATCAAAATACGCTGTAAAGCCTTTTTCTTTACATCTTTTTTCGTATATTTCACGCCATGTTGGGTCATCTGTGTCTTCCGGCTCGTAGTTGGCTGTGTCAATATAATCAACCTTAGTTTCAAGGCAAGCATCCATTATGGTAAGGTCCTGATACGGAAGTGCAAGGTTGAGAACAGCCTGTGGCTTGTAGCTGTTAATCAAATTTACAAGCTCTTCTTTGCTATCTGCGTTCACCCTTGCTGTGGTGATAACAGTTTTTGTTTTATCTTGAAGCTTTGCTTTTACATCATCACATTTCTCTTTTGTTCTGCTGGCGATGCATATCTCTGTGAAGATATCATCTCTCTGACAGCATTTTGCTATTGCAACGGAGGCAACTCCTCCGCATCCTATTATTAATAATCTGCTCATATCTTTATATTTCCTTTCTTTTAGGTTAAAGGTTTGATTTTCCTTTTTCTTCGTCTATTAATAAATCTTCCACATATTTTGGAAGCATAAAAGCTCCTGCATGGAGGTTGGTAGTATAATACCATGTTTTTATGCCACGGTCGTTCCATCTTTTTGCATCTAGATTTTTGATTGGATGATACACCTTTGATGCAAATCCAAACAGCCAATATCCTGCAGCACACGTAGGAATATGCGCCTGATATACTCTGCTTATCGGGAATGACCTGAAAGCACGTTTGTGCATGGCACGGCAAGCTTCTTCATCTTCATCATAGAACGGGCTTCCATGCTGATACACCATAATACCGTCAGCTGTGAGAGCTTTGTAGCAACAACCATAAAATTCCTTTGTAAACAGTCCTGCTGTATGACCAAAGGGATCTGTGGCATCATTTATAATCAAGTCATATTCGTTATGCTTTGAGCGCAAAAATCTTAGTCCATCCTGATAGTAAATATTAACACGCTCATCGTTAAGTCCTTTAGCATTGTCAGGGAAGAACTTTTTGCAAACCTCAACAAAAAGCTCGTCCGGCTCTACTACATCTATTACCTCTATCTCATCATAATAAGACAGCTCTCTGGCAACTCCTCCATCGCCACCGCCTATTACAAGCACCTTTCTAACATGAGGATGCACTGCCATAGGAACATGGACCACCATCTCATCATATGTAAACTCATCTTTCTCTGAAAAGATGACAGTGCCATCAGATGTCAAAAAACGCCCAAACTCAACAGATTCAAAAACGTCTATCTGCTGAAAATCGCTTTTTTCACTGAACAACTGTTTATCTACTCTGATAGACAGCTCGACATTGTTTGTATGAGGCTCTGAAAACCAAAATTCCATTTGCATCCTCCTAAAATTTTCATTTCAAAACATTAAGTCTTTCTACAGCAGAGTCTTCTGTGCCCTGCATAGAGCAACCCTTTTCTTTTGCATACTTGATATAATCAATAACATCTGATGTAATTTTTTCACCAGGTGCCAAAACCGGTATTCCCGGTGGATAGCACATTACAAACTCACTGCAAATTCGACCGCAAGTATCTTCTAGTGGCAAGGATTCCTTATCAGCATAAAAAGCCTGCTGAGGTGTGGCTACAACTATAGGGTTAATATATTCTTTACTAAACAGCTTTGCGTGATCACGTTGATAGAGTCGTTTTATATCTGCAAGCGCACCCACAAGCCTTTCTATATCTTGTATTCTATCGCCGATAGAGATATATGCGAGAATATTTCCAATATCTCCAAACTCTATTTGAATATCATATTCGTCACGAAGGAAGTCGTAAACCTCTATTCCTGCAAGACCTATATCACGTGTGTATATCGAAAGCTTTGTAGTATCAAAATCATATACGCTTGTTGAGTTTATAAGCTCTTTGCCATAAGCGTAATAGCCACCTATATCGTTTATCTCGTCTCTGGCATATTCTGCCATCTTGATAACCTTTTTGAAGGATTCTTCACCACGAAGTGCAAGATTTCTCCTCGAAATATCAAGGCTCGACATCAAGAGATAAGAAGCACTGGTAGTTTGGGTGAGGTTAATAATTTGCCTAACATAATCTGCATTAACGCCTTTATTTGTAAGCAAAATAGAGCTTTGGGTTAGGCTTCCGCCCGATTTGTGCATCGAAACGGCAGACATATCCGCTCCTGCCTCCATAGCTGTGAGTGGCAGACTGTCTTCAAAATAGAAGTGTGTTCCATGTGCCTCATCCACAAGAACCATCATATTATTTTCATGAGCGAGTTTTACGATAGAACGCAAATCAGAGCAAATTCCATAATAGGTTGGGTTATTTACAAACACAGCTACTGCATCGGGATTTTCTTTAATAGCCTTTTCCAGTTGGGTAATCTCCATGCCAAGAGCAATACCAAGATGAGTGTTTACCTCCGGATTTACATAAACAGGGATAGCTCCGCAAAGAACGAGAGCATTAATAACGCTTTTATGCACATTTCTTGGCAAAATTATCTTATCATTAGCCTTGCACACAGAAAGCACCATACTCTGAACTGACGATGTGGTGCCACCAACCATAAAGAAAGAGTTTTCTGCACCAAATGCATCTGCTGCAAGCTGTTCTGCATCCAGTATTACAGAAACAGGATGACAAAGATTATCAAGAGGCTTCATAGAGTTTACATCTAGCCCAACACATCTTTCTCCCAAAAGCTGTGCAAGCTCAGGATTGCCTCTGCCTCGCTTGTGTCCCGGCACATCAAAAGGCACTACACGTTTTTTTCTAAATCTTTCAAGTGCATCGTAAAGCGGTGCCTTTTGCTGATTGTATTTGTACATAGGAAAATCCCCCAATAAAAAAGCAGATGATACAAATATGCATCACCTGCTAATCATTTTTGACAAAATAAGGAATTATAATCTTACCGATACCGTTCCCATATTCAAATCCGATTTCCGTTTCAGAGTCTATATAGCAAATATACTGTTACTACTCTTATTGACCGTTTCACAAGTGAGTGCCTATTTGCACACTGATTATAAAGTAATCATCTTATAAAATTTGAGACTTAACTCAATCAATAATGCGATACAAATTATCGTCTGCGGCAGCTGACCCGCCTGTCCGTATGGGCTTAACCCTGTGATAAAAAACACACAAGGGTGGTCATATATTTGCATGAAAACAGAAATCATCCATGTTCACGCTTTGTGCTTTAAAGTATAACCCAAATTGCGAATTTTGTCAATGCTTAGAGGTTAATTTAAGACTATAAAAAATTACCCGATGACAAGCCATAAGCCTGACATCAGGTAACTCAAATCAAGTGTAAAATGTGTTATCTAAACCACACCTTAGTGCAGAAAAGTATAAAAAGAAAACCTGCAAGTGCAAAAACCGCACCAATAAGCAGAACTGCCGCTAAAGCATTTAGAACAAGCA
This sequence comes from Clostridia bacterium, assembly GCA_029098305.1. Taxonomy (GTDB): domain Bacteria; phylum Bacillota; class Clostridia; order Oscillospirales; family Acutalibacteraceae; genus JAEEHZ01. Next base: position 85,727 of record JAQXOB010000009.1, on the reverse strand, counting down.
TACGTGTCTCTCTTTTTGTAAGCTTCAAGTCTTGTGGTTCAACTTGCTGTTGTTCTGCCATCTGCTTTTCTATATCACGTCTGTATTTCTTTTTATAGATACCGCCAAACCAACGATTATAGCCGTTGTTCCAGGGCATACCCTCTATATCCATGTTGGCTATAACACGGCCATCATCGTCATCATATTTTTTTCTTTCACGTGCCATAAAAACACCTCATTAACACAATTCGCACAAAAGTTGAAAATACAATTTTTGTGCGAATCTAATTGATTAATTATTTATCATTATATAAGTGGCAAACAACGTGATGTCCATTACCAAGATCTTTCATCTCTGGTTTAACCTCGTCACACAAGCCTTTTTTGCAATACTGGCAACGTGTATGGAACTTACATCCCTTTGGAGGATTTGCAGGAGATGGTATGCTACCCTCAAGGATAACTCTGTTCATCTTAACAGTTGGGTCCGGTACAGGAATAGCACTGAAAAGTGCCTTAGTATATGGGTGAAGAGGTTCTGCAAAGATATCCTCTTTCTTACCATACTCTACCAAATCGCCAAGATACATAACGCCAATCGTATCAGAAATATGCTCAACAACTGACAAGTCATGAGAAATAAAGAGATATGTGAGGTTGTATTGCTCTTGAAGATCCTTCAAGAGGTTTATTATCTGTGCCTGAATAGAAACGTCAAGTGCTGATACAGGCTCGTCACATACAACAAACTCAGGATTAAGTGCCAAAGCTCTTGCGATACAAATTCTCTGACGCTGACCGCCTGAGAACTCATGAGGATATCTATCCTTATGATATGGCTGCAAGCCACAGTTACGCATAATCTGGTCGATATAATCGTTATACTCGTTTGAAGGAACTATATTGTGCTCACGCACAGCTTCACCAATGATTTCGTGAATAGGAAGTCTTGGTGACAAGCTGGAATATGGATCCTGGAATATTATCTGCATCTTTGTGCGAAGCTTCTTAAGCTCTTTTTTGCTGAGGTCGTGAACCTCCTGACCATTAAAGAGAACCTCTCCGCCTGTTTTTTCGAGAAGCCTGAGTATGGTTCTGCCTGCAGTACTCTTACCACAGCCAGACTCACCAACGAGACCCATTGTAGTACCACGCTCAATGTTGAATGTAATTCCATCAACTGCACGAACATAACCTACTGTATTTTGGAGAAGACCGCCCTTTATAGGGAAGTACTTCTTAAGCTTGTTTACCTCTAATATATATTTATCATCATGGACAATTGGGGTAAAATTATTCTCAATTTCAAATTTTGCCATTATTTATCCCCTCCATCACAATATCTATAACAGCTGACAAAATGAGTGTCTGAAACCTTGATCATATCAGGATAAGGACCTGAGCATTTTTCTACACACATCTCGCAGCGATCCTTAAAGTAACAATAATCCGGCATATTAACAGGATTAGGCACCTTACCGGGAATGCTGTATAGTCTGTCAACCTTTTTGTTTACAACCGGTTTACTTGCAAGAAGACCAATTGTGTAAGGGTGCATTGGGTTAGCAAAAATTTCTGCTGCTGTTCCTTTTTCTACAACCTTACCTGCATACATAACAACAACATAGTCTGCCATTTCTGCAATAACGCCAAGGTCATGAGTAATAAGCATAATACTGCTGTTGATTTTATCTTTAAGACCTCTGAGAAGGTCAAGAATCTGTGCCTGAATAGTAACATCAAGAGCTGTGGTAGGCTCGTCAGCAATGATAAGTGATGGGTCACAACAAAGTGCCATAGCTATCATAACTCTCTGACGCATACCACCGGAAAGCTCGTGAGGATACATATTATAAACACCCTCACTGTTTGCTATACCAACAAGCTCAAGCATTTCAATTGTACGAGCTTTAACTTGCTCTGCTGTCATCTGAGGATTGTGAAGCTCCAAAACCTCGTTAAGCTGCATACCTATACGGAATACAGGGTTAAGGCTTGTCATTGGCTCTTGGAAAATCATTGAGATTTCCTTACCTCTGATTTCTTGCATAACACTTGTGGTAGCCTTTGCAATATCAATACATCTTTGCTCGCCATCAAAGCGGATAGAACCGCTTACGATCTGACCCTGTGGGCGCTGAACAAGCTGCATGATCGAAAGACTGGTTACAGATTTGCCACAGCCTGACTCACCTACAACACCGACTGTCTTGCCCTTTGGCACTTCAAATGAAACACCGTTTACAGACTTAACAGTACCGATATCAGTAAAGAAGAATGTATGCAAATCATCTATTTCAAGAATGTTGTTGCTATCTTTCATACTGGTTTCGTATTCAGATGGATCAACTCTTTTTCTGTTTTTCTTTTTCTCCATTGCGGAGGTGATTTTTCTGTTTTCTCTGGAAATTCTGCGGGATTCTTTAGCAGAGATATATCCGTCGTTCTTAGCCATAGCATTTCACCTACCTTTTCATCTTAGGGTCGAACGCATCACGCAAGCCGTCGCCCACAAAGTTGAAGCCTAAAACTGTCAACAGAATGAGGAAACCTGCAGGAATCCATTCGTACCAATAGTGTGTCATAACAAAGCTGTCGTTTACAGCGTTGATTATATTACCCCATGAAGCATATGGGAACTTAACGCCAAGTCCCAAGAAGCTAAGGGTTGCTTCTGTCAAAATAATACTACCCAAGTCCATAGTTGCGATAACGATAAGCTGAGGAATTACGTTAGGGATAAGGTGTCTGAAGATTCTACGTCTTACAGCAATACCTGTAGCCTCTGTAGCAATCATAAACTCCTGCTCTCTGAGTGAGAGAATCTGACCTCTTACCATTCTTGCGATACCAGGCCATGAAAGAATACCAAGCACTAGCATCAAATAGAATATACGGAACTGAGCATCTATATTGTTGGTATCCATAATTGAACCTAAGATGATGTAGATAGGCATTGCAGGGATACAGATAGCGATATCAACTAAACGCATGATGAGGTTGTCTACCCAGCCACCGAAATAACCAGCCATACCACCAAGGATAATACCGATAAACAACTCGATGATAACAACAATAAAGCCGATAAATAGGGAGATACGACCACCATACATAAGTCTTGTTAGGTTGTCCATACCATCCTTATCAGTGCCAAGCAAGTGTTGTTTGCTTGGTGCTGCATGTCTGTTGAGCAACTCTTTCTTTGTAAGAGTTGAGATAGTGTATGATTTATCTTTGTTTTTGAGTGTGTATTCTTTGCCTTCATACTCAAAGGATTTTTCTCTGGCTGTGATAGCCTTAAGAATCTCTGTTCTCATTTCGATAGTGAGAGGCTCGCCTGATTCGGAGTTCATGCTATATTCAGAAATGCAAGCAAATTCGCTCTCGCCTTTATAGAGAATATCAAAGCTCTCGTTCTCCTCAAGTCTGTAAGAATCGCCGTTATAGTCGAGCTCTTTTTTATCCTCTGCCAAAGCAGCTTCCAAAGCATTTACAAATTCGTAGTCTACTGCTTCATTCTCATCAATGAGAGAAATTATTTTGTTGGTTGCAACGCCAACTTTCTCAGTGGAACAAAGTGTGTAGTTGTTTTTCTTAGTTGAAATTACTGAATATACATTGCCATCAACCTCAACGCTATCTTCGTTAGATTCAATAGCTGTGAGCAAGGTTGACTGGAGTTTGTCTGATGATTGAAGCTCAGCACCAAACTCGCTTTCGTTCACTGTGCCATCATCATTGAGAGTTACAGAACCTAAAGAGGTAGCTCTGCTGATTGTGTAAAAGCCTTCGCTCTGCTCTGTGATAGTATAGAGGAAAGAACCTTTCTTATCAGTAGCAAAGTTGTCACCCATAGAGAGAGATTTAAGGAAAGATGGCTCAACCAAAGAGCTTTCCAGAGTAACACCTTCTGCATAATAGAAGCTATAAGAAGTGCTGAGAGATGCAGATGCATAATCCTTAGAAATATCAGTCTTTTCATAGAATGTTTGATTTTCTTTATAAGGGCTGATAAGTCCGCCCACAAATGAGAAAATCATCATAGCTACAAGAATAATAGTACCTACTATAGCAAGTCTATTGCGTATAAAACGCTTTATAACGAGCATTCCCGGTGATAGAATCTTAACTCTTTGATCCTCGTTCATCTCATTTTCATTTGTTGTGAAATCTGACTTACTCTTAAGAGAAGCGTTCTCATTATCGTCATTTTTCATTATTTTATCTTTATCTGCCATAATTATTCGCTCCTCCTTTATTAGTGTACTCTAACACGTGGGTCTACCACAGCATAAAGTATATCAGAAAGCAATGTGCCTAAGAGTGTGAGCATTGCAAGGAACAACATATAGAACATAGTAAATGGAATGTCGCCTTCTACCATTGCCTGATATGAAATATAACCTATACCTGGGATACCGAAGAGTGTCTCTGTGATCATAGCACCGGAGAAAAGTCCTGGAAGCATACCACCAACGAGTGTGATAATAGGAATAAGTGTATTTCTGAATGCGTGCTTGTTAATAACAACCTTTTCTGACAAGCCCTTGGCTCTTGCTGTTCTGATATAGTCAGAATTGAGAACCTCAAGCATATTTGTACGTGTATATCTCATGAGAGAACCAATACTTACTATTGTAAGTGTGATTACAGGCAAAATGTAGTGATGTGCCATGTCAAGAACTTTCATAAATGGTGTCATGGTTTCGTGATATTTGCTAACAACACCAAAGAGGTCGAACCAACCAAGCTTAACGCAGAAGATAAGCTTAAGCACTGTTGCAAAGAAGAATGATGGAAGTGAAATACCCATCAAAGCAAATGTAGTGATAGTGTAGTCGGTACGGCTATACTGCTTTCTTGCAGCCAATATACCCAGCGGGATAGCTATAGCAATCTCAAGTACAAAGCAAATAATATTTAATACAAATGAATACCAAATAACACTACCAAACTTTTCGGTAACAGGGATAGTGTATTTCCAGCTTTCACCGAAGTCACCGGTAACTGCCTTTGCAATCCAGCTTCCATAACCCTGAAGCAGGCCCTTATCAAGGCCGTAAACAGCATTTAGCTGAGCTATCCATTCACTCACAGACTTACCGGCACCACTCTGAGCCTTCTTCTGAGCCAGTGCTGTAACAAAGTCCATAGGCATACATCTCATAAGTGCATATATTATAAACGATACAAAGAAAAGAATCATAACTGCCATTAGCAATCTTTTCAAAATAAACTTTTTCAAAATAAAACCTCCTATTTTATTTTTCCTACACCTAAACATCCAAATAATATGGATAAGTCGTTGAGTACTGAGCAAAAAACATTCAGGAAGGAAATGAATTTTTGCTCAGTATTCAGCTGTTCCTCCCTTTGTAACAAGTTAGGGGCTCACCGAAATAAGGTGAGCCCAAACTTAGTTACAAAAGTCGTAAGGACTTTTTATTATTTCATTTCCATATTATGAATTTCTGCCATCCAGCCATAGAAAGGAGTGATATCCGGAGTAACTGTAGCTGTGTTAATTCTTTTAGAACTAAAGATGATGCAGTTTTGTCTCTGATATACAGGGATTTCTACAGCCCAATCAAGGATGATGTCAAGACACTGCTTGTAAACAGCCTTTCTGTAAGACTGGTCTTCGCTCTGTCTTGCCTCGAGGATGAGGGAGTCAAGCTCGTTATCTCTGATTGAATAGTAGTTAGAACCTGCGCCAGGGCCAGCATTTGAGCTGTGGTAAACCTGATACATATCCGGGTCGATTGTAGCGCCCCATGCCATTGTCCAGATCTCCTGTTCACCGGTGTTCATAAGCTCTGAAAGTGTAGCGAACTCGATATCATCTACGATGAAGTCGATGCCGATCTCTTTGAAGAGCTTGCTTGTCTCTGTGAGAACGAGGAAGTTTGGATGGTCTCCGCCACCGCCGGAGCCGATAGATGCCTTGTATGTCATTGATGCGCCTTCTGGAGCTGCTGTGAACTTACCGGAAGCATCATCAAATGTGTAACCTGCTGCCTTGAGGAAGCCGATAGCTGCATCTTTAGCTGCTGCATACTTGTCTTCGTTAGACATATCTGCTGTGTAGATATCGTTACCATCTACATCCTTAGCATATGCTACCTCATAGCCTGCATCAGACTTCTGTGGAGCTGCCCAAGATGTGTTTGACATTGGATAGTTGATGATCTCTGCTGTGTTGCCATAGTAGCTGTCGATAGCAACTTCACGATATACAGAAAGAACAGTTGCAAATGCTCTTCTGAGGTTCTTAGAAGCGTCAGAGTTAGGCTCCTTACCAACCTTTACCTTATCAGCATTGATACCAATGTAACCATAACCGAGGTTATCAACAAGGCTTGTTGTGATAACGTCACCATTGAGGTCACCGTTGCCGTTGATCTCACCGATCTGCTTTGAACTCTCAAGGCTCAAAGAAGGATCTGTGAGGTCGATTGTACCTGTCTGTACACCAGGAATCTTATCAGCGTCTTCAACTTCCTTGAACTGTACGTTCTTGATCTTTGGAGCGCCGTCGAAATATGTTTCGTTTGCCTCAAAGTAAACGATCTTGTTTTCGTATTTAACAAACTTGTAAGGACCAGCACCCATTGGCTTTGTTGTCATAGACTCAACGTGTGAAAGGTCGCCCTTATCAAATCCGAATTTATTGTTTTCATAGTCATACTTTGACTCTTCGCCATAGTAGTGCATTGGAGAAACAGTGTTACCGATTTGATAGATGTCAGATGCACCATAACCATTTGTTGTAACTCTGATCTCTGTCTGGCTGAGCTTCTCAATACCAGCGATATTGCCTACTGGATCGCCGCCCAACTCTGCAAGCTTAGCGTTTGTAAGGAACTCAACGATCTTTGGATTGAGATCTGCACTAAGGTCTGCGCCATAAGCTGCGCCAAGTTTTTCAAAGTCAAGGCCATACTCTTCTATGATAGCGTCTACGAGCTCTTCATCAGAAAGTGAAGAATAATCTTTGCCTTCTGTGCCGTAAGCTGCCTCATAAAGAGCTCTCTGTGACTCCATGCCATAGCTCTCATAAGCGCTTGCAGCCCAATCCCACTCTGCCTTTAGGAGAGCTGAATTGTAGTCAGCAATTATTGCTTTAACTTCATCGTTGCCTTCGATAGCAGCTTTAATTTCATCATCAGAAATCTCAACTGTATCTGCAAGTGAGTTGTTGTAGAGATAGTTCTTGTAACCTACAAGGTCAAGTGAGTTTAATGTGCTGTTACCTGTGTAAGCAGGATCGAGCAATACATAGTAGGAGAAGATAACGTCGTCAGCATCGAGAACATGACCATCGCTAAACTTGATGTCATCTCTAATCTTAATGTTGTAAACTGTCTTATCATCGCCTTTTTCTACAGAAACATTTGCAATGCCTTTGTAGGTATATTTTGTACCATTGTACTCTCTCTCTTCGCCTTCGATACCATTATAGATGATACCACCGGCACGGTCGGTTGTGAGCAATCCAACCTGTGTCATAGAAGCAACATCCATATCATAAGCGGACTCGCTAAAGAATGGGCTGAATTTCTCGTTAAATTGGTTGTAACCAACTACAAGCGGAGTGCTTGAGCTAGAACCATCTGATGTGCCTGATGCCTTGCTGTCAGTGTCTTTATCACCGCAAGCAGCAAGAACAGAAGCGCACATCATCACTGAAAGGATAAGTGCTATTACCTTTTTCATTGATTTACCTCCAAAATTAATTTTGAATAATTCCATTCGATTATTCTGCCTAACATTTTATCGCTTTATTGCAAAAAAGTCAATCTAAATCTCTTTTCGGTCGCCAATTTTGGCGATTTGCATTTTTTTTTGTAGTAAATAATATAAAGATTATTTATTTTGACATACAACATAACCAAAAAACTATTTAACATTCTGTCAAAAGTGACAAAATGTAATCTTTTTATTTTGACATTTTTTTCCTTTATAAAATATAGTTTCTAAACCAATAATCCAGCTGTATTATAAACGCTAGCACCTGCGGTGCTCTCATCAGCTGACCATACCATGGTGAGGATATGGCATCAGGATGCTCTATCAGCTGTTTTACTCCGTCAAAGTCGATATATTCTTCGATCGGCGTGCCATTTTTAAAGATTGATATAACACGCTCACTCACTATTTTCATATATATAGGATTGTGTGTCTTGGGATATGGGCTTTTCTTGCGCCACACGATATCATATGGCAACATATCGCTCACCGCTGTTCGCACTATACCCTTTTCTCTACCATTAAGTGCTTTAAAACCCCATGGCATATTGAAAGAATAATCAACAAGCCTTTTATCGCAAAATGGCACTCTCACTTCAAAACCGCTATACATAGACATCCTATCCTTGCGCTCAAGAAGATTTTGCATAAAACCATAAAAATTGAGCGAATACATCTGTCTCATTCTTTTTTCGAGTGGTGAATCTGTGGGTAGATAGTCTGTAGCGTTCACCACATCAAGGTATCTTTGATGCACATATTCTTCGCCTTGTGGCAAAAATCCCTTTTTCAATATACTTCGCCTGATATCCAGACTTCTCGACCACGGAAAACACTCTTCAAATAATATTTCCTTATTGTGATACCATGGGTACCCTCCAAAAAGCTCATCTGCACATTCTCCTGAAAGTGCCACTGTGTGCTTTTTCTTCATAGCACGACAAAACAGTAACATAGAAGAATCCACATCTGCCATCATAGGCAAATCACGGGCTATTGTGGCATCTATCACAGCATCTGCCAGCTCTTCATTATCAAGCACCACCTCGGTGTGGTTTGTGTCTGCAAATTCTGCCATAAGCGAAATATATTCTTCATCAGAATTGGGCTGAAATAGGCTTTTTGTAAAATATTTCTTATTATCGGTATAGTTTACAGAGTAGGACGACAGCCTTCCAAGTCCTTTTTCCTTATAATAATCAGAGGCTGTTTTTGTGATAATACTGCTATCCAGCCCACCGGACAAAAATGTACACAACGGCACATCAGATACTAACTGTCTCTCTATGGCATCCTTTATCAAAAAACGTGTTTTTTCGATTGTCTGTGAGAGATTGTCCTCATGTTCGTGAGCTTTTAGCGAAAAATATCTCATTCGCTTCAGATTGCCATTAATATAGAATGCACATTCTCCCGGCAAAAGCTCTTTGATACCTTTAAACACACCATTGGAGCAGGTTCTGCCCGGCGACATAAAGAAAAGCTCACACAATCCCTCATTATCTATTTGTGCGGTGTATATCTCGTTTGTAAGAATAGCCTTTAATTCACTTGCAAATAGAAAATCTTCACCACCTTGATAATAGAACAGTGGCTTAACACCCACATGATCACGTGCAAGAAACAAACGCTTGCTGTTATGCTCATATATAGCGAATGCAAATATACCATTTAGCTTATCTACACACTTTTCTTTGTAACATATGTAAGTATAGAGTAGCACCTCCGTATCGGAGTGACCTTTAAAAGCTATATCAAGCTTTTTCAACTCATCTCTTATGTCTTCGGTGTTGTATAGCTCGCCATTATATACTATTGTGTAGGTTTCATTTCCATAGCTTATTGTCATAGGCTGTTTTCCGCCGTCAGGGTCTATTACGGTGAGTCTGCGGTGCATTAAGCACACATTATTTTCCAGATATACTCCACTCTCATCAGGTCCTCGTCTTTTCAAAGTTTTGCTCATTTTTTCTATTACACCTGTTTTTTGTGACAAATCTTTGTTTGCACTGAGCCATCCTGCTATACCACACATATATCATATTCTCCTTTGCCCATTATTTTTTCCGCCAATTGACACTAAGAATATCACCACCATCAAAATGAGCGATACCCCTGCAAGTAAATTTGAAGCAGATGTGAATTTTGTTTCATTTCCAAACACAACTGCCACCTGCGTATCATATGGCAAGAATTTAAATAAAATATATGTGAAGAACGCGCTTAATATTCCTGATACAAACCTACATAACACAAACTTAACCTTGTTCAACTCCAGATCACTCAAAGAAGCAAAAATTTGAAAATGAACACACAATCCACCAAAACCAACTGCAAAAGAGGCAAGAATTGCGCTACCACCCAGCTTAGAGCAAGATATGCATCCATTTGTAACCTCAAGAATTGTGGAGATAGCCATCTTAACCTTATCCAAATCCATATGCAACGCACCCTCAATGTAGCCTAACCAATCACCATCAAGCAACGCAAGAACGCTTCCAAACAATATTACAAGAAAACACATTATAGTCATGCCTTGCGAAGCATCACTCACAGCATAGACAATTGAATCTGCAAAAGACTCAGTTTTTTTCACCTTAGTGCTAACCGAAGGTATGTATTTTGAACGTAAAGATAGAGCAATACCCAAAATCAGCGATGCCACCAGCTGTGACACAAATATAACGACACCCACCATTTGGTTGCAAAACAGTATATTACCCACCATGCCCATCACAAATGCAGGGCCTGCTCCCACGCAAAAATAGGACATCCTCTCTGCCTGCTCACGTGTAATATCGCCTCTGGCATACATTGTGCGTATCATTCTGGCACCCACAGGATAACCACCAATAAAGCTCAATATAATGCAAATAGCGCAACACTCCGGAAGCTTAAATAATATCCTGACAGGCGCTTTGAACAAACGTGACAATCTATCGCCCACTCCTGAATACACCGCAAACTGCGACAGCACCATAAACGGAAATAATGATGGTATCAGCACCCTGCCACAATTGATCAACGCCTCATATGCTCCGTCATAGCTTCTTTGAGGATACACGATAATCCCATATCCAAACAAAAAGCAGAATAAAAAGCCTGCTATAATTCCAACCAAACTTGCTTTTTTCACCTTGTACATTTTTCATCACCTATAAATAATATGAAAAATATACGCTGTCCATTCATAATAAAAAAGGAGCTGTCGCATTAAGGTTAATATGCACAAATAAACGAGGTTGTTATCAAAATCAGCTCCCTCTGACGAGGGAGCTGTCGAGTGAAACGAGACTGAGGGAGAGAAAAACTGCATTTTTGCAGGATTCTTATCTTTTCTCTCCCTCCGTCAAAACTTCGTTTTGCCACCTCCCTCATCAGAGGGAGGCTAAATTGTGCAAATTGCCTCTGGTGCAACAGCCCCTAGATTAAGCAATTAAGCTTTTATTCGTCCTTACCCTTTCTCTCCAGCTTTTTCATGCTACCATCCGGAGATTTAATATAAGTATTGCTAAGAGTGCTTTCGAGTGAGCCACGCATAGCGTCTATATACTCACGGCGAAGAATTGCCTGCTCTTCCTTTTCTGCATCTGTAAGTCCCTCTGCTTTTGCTTTTTTTGCAAGCTCGTTTATCCTTGTTATTTTTGATTGATCCATATTATCTTTTATCCTTCCTGTATATTTATCTTAATTTATGAAAAAGCACACCAACAGGAAACCGCTTTATCAGTAAAGCGATTCGCCTTTGGCATAGCACTACGTCTTCCATATTTACTTGTGCATCATTATTCAAATCAGACACACAGAAATCTTCTCTCCATGTTTCATATTTGAACTGTATCAATCCTGCTATCTTTCTCTGCATTATCACCACATCCAGAACACTTACCACTCCATCAGCATTGAGATCGCCATAATATCTGTAGCTTTCTTCAAATGTCTCACGAGAGAACTTATTCTGGGATAATATATGTGTATGCTCCTCTGCCGATGCCTGCAAGCCGGGCATCAGCAGAAAAACAAGTGAGATTATTATAGCAAGTACCGATACAGCAACTTTTTTTATCCTAAAAAACATACCAATTGCCGCACGGTGATAAAATATTTAATGATACCGCGTTCCTTCCTTATTAACTAAAACTTCTTATCCTAAATTATCCTTCAGAGCGGACCAAGCTTTGTGAATATTCTATCAGCTCGTCACAGCTGAAAGATTCAGAGCTAAGTGAGAATGAATATCCATAGCAGTTCCACAGCACCACATTGCTCCTTCCCTCACAGCAGAGATATTCTATTCCATCTTTTACAATCTTTGAATAATTGATAGTGTTGTCGCTAAAGTCATACTCGCTTACAGATGTAACTCTTTGAGCAAAGGAGATTGTTCCTGTTTCCAAATCGTAGTCCATCATAACCACATAATCATTTGAATAAAAATATGTACGATCATAATTATCTAATGTTTTGAGCACATATGTATTTTCAATAGTTTCATAGTACGATTCAGCACTACTTCCATCAGGTGGGGCGCACTCTAAATCAGAATTCACTACCATATCAAAATCAACTTGAGTATCACAGTCGTCATTTTCATAGATATCTCCCTCAGATGAAGACATAGCAGAATCAGTTTCTTGGTCTGATGAGCCGGTTTGAGGCTGTTTATCAGACATATCAGGATTTATACCGATACCTCCATTATGCAGTGAATCCTCAATATCGTTTATATCGCCATATTCTACCTCTGTGTCTATGATATCGGTATCACACACTGGTGCAACAACTATCCTTGGGCTAAATGGAGTTAGTTCGAATTTCCAGCCAAGAGTTGCGCTTCCTGTGCCGAGAGCCGTGATCATAGAAATCATAATCGCTGACGTGAGCACAATGCAAGCCACCAAAAATCTTCTGCCAAAGTCTTTATTAAATCTTATTATCTTCTTATTATCTTGTCTATCCTCATTGGCAAATGCAATGCTACGAATTCGCATTTCAAGTTCATCTGAGGGCATTGCAGCAGAATCGTCTATACTCTCCCAGCTTTGCTCAAATGACTGAGTGAATATATCTTTTAATTCTGAGTTTTTATTCATAATCTGCAATCCCCCTTTTTCTCAAATTTTCCATCAAAATATTTTTCCCACGCTTTAATCTTTTTTGCATTGTGTGATAGTTAGAATCAAGTGCCTGAGCAATCTCTGTGATATCAAAGCCGTTTATATATTTTAGCATAAGTGCATCTCGATAGATGCTCGGAAGCTCATTAATAGCCGAGATAACACTCTGCTTAATTATATCACCTTCTACTTGCCTTTCCACATTGTCTTTTGAAGACATCTGCAATATATAGCTATCATCATCTATAAACATCGTTTTCTTCTTTTTGTTGAGAATATTTATAGAATTATTTTTCACCATAACAGAAAGCAATGCTCTGGTCTGCACACTGTCAGGCTCTCCCACAAGATGCATATTTTTCATAATTTTTTCAAAGGTTATTTGCAAGGCATCTTCGGCATCATATTTATCATGCAAATAATAATATGCTATAGCAAATAACTTGCCCTTATACATTTGGTACAGCATTACAAGCTTTTCGGAATCAGAATATAATGTGCTATTAGTAGTCTGCAAAAGCTCACTTCCTTGCTGTCTTTATAATATAAACAATTCTAAGTTGATTTTTCGGACAATTTATTAAAATAAATATGAAATTTATTTAAAGCTATCTATCAACTGTGCCAAATACTTTTGTATTGTGACAACATCCATCATATTTACCTCAGAATCATGATTAACATCACTTTGTCGCAACGATTTTGGTCCATAATTCTCATGAGTTGTAAGCAGAGCAATTATTTTTTGCAAAGCCGTTACATCTTCCATATTAATTTTGTTATCACCATTAACATCGCCAAGTAAAAGCTCTGTGTCCTTATCATCTGAATCAGTATTATCAGGTTTAGGATCAGTGCTTGTGTCAGAATCGTCCATTATCAGGATATCATCAGAGTCATCTGAATCCTCCGGTCCGTCTATAATGATTACATCATCAGATGTATCTGTGTCTGTGCTCATATCATCGGTTTTCCATATTGCATAAAGAGTAACGTCACCGTTAAGTTCCAACTCATCACCTGGATTATATGTCGGTGAAACATCATCTGTTTTTTCACCCCACCCCATAAAGATATATCCAGGGTAAATTGGGGTAATCCCCGTTATGGTCACCCTTCCATTTTCGTCACTTTGTTGAGATGCTATCTCGCCCAATGCACCATTAAGGTTATAGCTCAAAGTATAGGAAATTGGTTCATCTGTTGAGGTGTCTTCAGTATCTGTAGCTGTATCAGTTGTAGTATCAGTTTCGGTATCAACTATAGTGTCAGTGTCAGTTTCTGTATCTGAAGAAGTATCGGTTGTGGTATCAGTCTCAGTATCAACTATAGTGTCAGTGTCTGTTTCTGTATCAGAAGAAGTATCGGTTGTGGTATCAGGTTCGGTGTTTTCTTCTGAATCAGATTCTACTTTCTCCCAAATAGCATACAAGCTCACATTACTTTTACTTATTACCTTTTTGCCCTCAGATACATTTGTACCTGTGCCATCTGATTTTGTGTTCCATGTTACAAAGGAATATCCCTCTCGTACAAATGAATTGTTTATAGCAGTTATGGTATCTCCGTCCTCTGCATCTGTGTATGGCTTAAAAGGTCCATCTGTTATCACCGACTCACCGTCTGCTGTAAGTCCACCATTACCATAATATTTAAAATATATCTTATTTTCTGAATCTGTGTCTGAATCAGTAGTATCTTCAGGCATATCTACAGCCAGAGCCTTTATACGAAAGTTTACTCCCTGCTTCTCGCTTACATCTACCCATGTTTTGCCATCTCTGCTAAAATAGCTTTCGCCAGCATTTGCCTTGTTATAAAACTTTATCCAGTTCATATCATCTGTGATATCGCAAAGGAAAGATACCTTCGCATTTTCACCTTTTGTAAGGCTGATCACTACAGAGAATTTTTCACCATTAGCAATATTTACAGCTTTGCTGAGATTTATTGTGCGATAGCCACAATATGTGGTTTTTCCGGTCTCTGTATGTACTAGATTTCCCTCTGTTGGTGATTGTGCATTTTCGGATAAACCGGTATAAACTTCGATTTTATAGCTTACATTTGCCTGACGCGTGAAGAAAGAAACTGCTTTGAGCTGTTGATCACCTCTGGCTGTGTAAACATTAGACATAGATGCTCCGCCATAAATACCACTGCTTGATGCATTTTCTGCGTAATCTGTAAAGGCAGTTGTGCCGTCATACTGATAGTTGTATTTATAATCGTCTAAGTTAGAATAAATAAAGAAACAAGCATCTTCTCTAACAAGGCATTTATCTTCATAAGATATCCATATATAACCATCATTGCCGTATTCTGTACCATAGCTATTTTTTACAAGCCATGCGCCTTTTTCTGTAGGGCGACATCTTGAGCGGAAGTTCTCCACAGGATAGTTGTCATCCCAACCAACAACTGTCACTTCATGGTTTGCCACTGCTGTACCATTGTAATAATAAGCTCCTGTTGCATTGTTAATGTAAGAACTGCTGGAATAATACGCCAATACACCTGCACCATAATCCATAATATTCTTTTTAATGTGTGGAGCATCTTTCATAGATATCCAGCGAGCTTCGGTCATAAGGGCTTCATTCACAGAATATGCTTTTGAATTTTCAAACAAATTAGACTCTGAGTACATATTTGAATATGCAAACTCAGGATTTTTCTTTTCATCTACAACGCCTGTCCATCTAGCAAGTGCCATAGACGTCATATAATGCATACCACCGGTTCTATATGGCCCATATGCTGTCTCTGAATAATCTCCATCAAGCATACCAAACTGGTCGTAGGCGTGCGAATAAGAATAGTTGATCATATGTAACTCAGATAAATCAATATTATCTAGGGTATAGCCTTTATCTGCAATCAAGCTTGATTCAGAAACAGTTATGGCACTATATGCCCAACAGGACGAAGAACTTCCCTGATTAAGCACAGGTGTAATCCTATTGAGTTCACGTGAATCATAGCTCTCCGGAAGAGTAGCACCTCTCTTGCTTAATTTGTCACCATCTGATATTCTCTCTGCAGTGTAATCTACATTAATATATCCTGTTGTAGGATTTAGTGTCATTTCAGGACTATATACTGTGCCTAAGCTAGGTTCGTCAGGTTCTGAGCTGCCTAACGCACTTACATAAAAGCTATTGCAAATGCAACATAGTAACATAGAAAAAATCAAAGCGATAGACACACTCTTTTTCAATGATTTCATAACTATTCACTCCAAACATCACAAATAAATTTTACAACAAATCCATAGTAATGATATCACAGATAGACAAATCAAGTCAATGCTTTTGCACAAGAAAAGAGCAATGGCACAATATGCCACTGCTCTTTTAATTTGCATTATTCAGTTGATCAGAATGTAACAAGCTTTGCTACGCATTTTTGCATAAGTGTTACGTCAGACATTGTGAGTTTGCCGTCGCCATCCACATCAGCAGACTTAAGTTGCTCATCTGTAAGCTCAAACAAGTTAGCAAGATTCTTTTGCACTATAACGACATCTGTGAGAGAAATCATATCATCAGCATCAAGATCACCTAAAACAGTGATTATTGTATCGATAGTATCGCCTATTTCATCTAGCTTATCATTAAGGTCTTCAAGACGTGTCATAATTTTCTGATATTTTTCCGGCAATACATCATATAGCATAACAACTATCGTTCTTACGATATTTTCTATTTTAGAATCTTTTAATGACAAGAGCTGTGCCATTATTCCTTCAATATCGCCGTTATATTCCACGCCAACGAGATCAAGAACATCCTTCACAAGTTCGAGCATACCGGAATAATCGCCATTCTCTATTTTTTCTGCAAATGTGTAATCTCCTTTGCAAAGTGCAACTATGTCATCATAATACTTGTCAATAAATTCAAGCACCTTGCCATCTTCGCCTATGTATTCTTCTGTAAGCTCGTCTAAATCGCTCTTATTGATAGCATCAAACAATGCTTCAAGATTAACATTCTCTTCTGCGATAACATCTTCGATCCAGCTATAGTCACCACTTAGTAATCCGGTGATATAAGAGAAGTCGCCACCAATGATATCCTTAATAATTGAATAATCGCCATTTAGGAAATCACAATTGATATTTCCGTTAGCAAGAAGACGGTCAATCTCTTTGTTTATATCGACATTCTGGAAAAACTCCTGCAATGCTGTGTAGTCGCCATTGAGAATTTCGTAATACTCGTTATAATCACCCTTAAGACTTTTTTCAATCTTTTCGAGAAGTGTTTCGAGAAAAACAGTGTAATACTTATTCTCAACAAAG
Source organism: Clostridia bacterium (assembly GCA_029098305.1). Taxonomy (GTDB): domain Bacteria; phylum Bacillota; class Clostridia; order Oscillospirales; family Acutalibacteraceae; genus JAEEHZ01. The sequence goes on along the minus strand of JAQXOB010000009.1, from coordinate 68,573 downwards.
CTACCTAGATATTGCGATTGGAGATCATTAAGATCAACTTCACCTATAACATCAAACAAATTGTCTATTATGGCATCCCATTCTTCAGTTTGTTGAAGCTCATCGAAAGACAAATCTCCATTGAAAACCGATTCCCAGTCATAGTCAGAGTTAAACAACTTAGACCAATCCACCTGCACTAAATCCATGAGAAAATCGCTGTCAAACATACCACTGAAGATATCAAAATAGCTACCAAGACCTTCTTTGAGGGCCTGATTCGTTGCGATTTCAACCTTTGTCTCATTCTTTTCAGCTGCTTTTGCTGTGACAATCGGAGCTGTTGCTACCATTCCTAATGCGAGCATAAGCGACAAGACTGATAGTGCTACCTTTTTAAATATCCTTCTCATCAAAAATCCCTCCTATATGTAACTTATACGTTTATGGACTCTTCCACACCATTATTTTACATCATTTTTTATGCAAAGTCAAGCAAGAAATCGTTGTTATCTTAAATATTTTTATTCAAAATAACGCCATTTTTTACCATTTCTCTTATAATTAACATTATCATTTTTTCAAATATTATCTGAAACCTATATTAACCAACTATTACTCAAGGTAAAACAAAGAAGGCAACTGATGTCATACAAAACATCAGTTGCCAAAAAGAAAGGAGTGCTAATTAGTTTTCAGTTTCCATATCATTCGACTCGTCATATTCTATGTCCGAATCAGAGAAGTCAAACTCTAGATTTTCGCCACAATTAGGACATTTGATCTCACCTTCAAGGAGAACATCTTCACTCACGTAAATCTTCTCGTCACATGAAGGACAAGTTATTTCAAAAAACTCATCAGAGTCGGAATCATCTACATCCAAATCATCAAGTTCGTCTGTATCTTCCTCCTCATCATAGTCCTCATAATCTTCTTCCTCTTCGTCTCCGAAGCTATAGATATCATCTTCATCTTCGAGATCGTCATCGTCATCGAAATCTTCTTCGTCATCATCAATATAGCCGAACTCTTCGTCAAGCTCATATAGAAGATCATCGAAATCGTCCTCTAATGTTGCCAAATCTTCATCAACAGAATCAATATGCTCGTTAGACTCAGCAAGTGCTTTTTTAAGTTCGTTGATTTCTGAGGTAACTGAATCCATAAAGTTAATTATAGAATTAATAACCTTAACCTCGTCATTGTTTGCATCAAGCTTTAAGCCATCAGCCAAGCCTTTAATATATGCCATCTTCTCTGTAAGAGTCATAACAAATCAATCCTTTCTAAAGGTGTGCTTATATGTTATTAGTTAGCACGACCCAGATATTCGCCTGTTCTTGTGTCGATCTGAATCTTCTCGCCCTCGTCAATGAAAAGCGGAACCTTGATCTCGGCACCGGTCTCGAGAACTGCTGGCTTCTGAACATTTGTTGCAGTGTCTCCCTTAAAGCCAGGCTCAGTCTCTGTAACGGTGAGAACAACAAAGTTAGGTGGCTCTACACCAAAAACATTGCCCTTATAAGAAAGAACCTTACAGATCTCATTTTCCTTTACAAACTTAAAGTTGTCATTCAAAACATTCTTGTTAATCGGAATCTGCTCATATGTTTCATTATCCATGAAGTAATATAGCTCGCCATCGTTGTAAAGATACTCCATATCACGTCTCTCGATAAAAGCTGTAGGGTATTTATCGTTAGGGTTGAAAGTCTTTTCAACAACGCTTCCTGTGATAACATTTCTAATTTTTGTACGAACAAAAGCTGCGCCCTTACCAGGCTTAACATGCTGAAATTCTATAATAGAAACAACCTGACCATCCATTTCGAATGTAACGCCGTTTCTAAAATCTCCTGCGGTAATCATTGGTACCCCTCCTAAATATTTTGAAAATCATAAACACTGACTTCCATTTTGTCTATTATACATAACATATGCAAAAAAAGCAATAGTTTTACAAATTTTTATGCCATCCACTTAGAATATCTTTGCTATATAGTTATTTTACAATTGTTATTATACCCCAAATCAATCATAAAAGAAATGGGCTGTCTTGCTAATTAAAACAAGGCAACCCATGAAATTAAAATTTGTTTTTAATTACTTTTGGTAGCGTCAAAGCTCGTAATCAACTTTGCTATATATTTCTGAATCGTAGTTACATCAAGCATATTAACCACTCCATCGCCGTTTACATCTGATAGAACTGTCTGATCAGGTGTAAGCTCGATAAGCTTTGCAATTGCCTTTTGTAGCATTACAACATCAAGCATTGTGATTTCTCCGTCACCGTCAGCGTCACCAACCATGCCTTTTGGTTCGTCTGTGTCGGTGTCGTCAGTTGATGTGTCGGTGTCTGTAGGTTGGTCGGTGTTTGTAGAAGTATCAGTATCACTTTCACCAGGGATAATAATTATATCATCTGTATCTGTGATTGTATCCGTATCTGATGGTTTTGTGTCACTATCTGTTGCTGTATCAGTATCAGTCGGCTTTGTGTCACTGTCTGTTGTTTCTGTATCTATTGGTTTCTCTATGTCTATGAAATTAATGCTATTTGCTGTTGCATAGTTTTCTGCATAAGAACCAACATAACCGTAAATTATAAGATTGCTACAATTACCAAAGGCTTCTTCTCCTATACTTGTTATACTTCTTGGGAGTATTATACCTAATAAACCACTGCAACCCCAAAATGCACCGGCGCCTATGTCTGTTACATTGTCGGGGATTTTTACATCAGTTAAATTGACACAAGAGTTAAATGATGCACTGCCTATAGTTGTTATACTATTAGGAATTGTAACTTCCATTAATTCTTTACATCCACGAAGGGCGTCATCAGCTATACTTAATGTACCCTCTAATATTTCCGCAGAAGTGATTGATTTGTTTGCTTTTATTAAATGTTTATCAATATATAACATACTATCTTTCCAATTCTTTTCATCATTGTAGTATGCTGTATTTATAAATGCATCTCCGCCTATTCTTCTTACACTATCCGAAATTGTTATGGTTGTTAATTTATCACAACCGCAAAATGCACTAAACCCTATGCTTGTAACGCCCTTTGGTACTGTTACACTTGTTAAGCTAACACAATCTAGAAATGCCCTATCTCCTATATCTGCCACACTACTTGGGATTATTATGCTTTCTAAACTACTGCATCCATTGAACGCACCATTCCCTATTCTTGTCACGCCATCGGGAACTATTACACTCGTTAAACTACTGCAACTACCGAATAAGCCTGCATTTATACTAGTTATACTTTTTGAAATTGTGGCACTTTTTAAATTATAGCAACAGGCAAATGCATCGGCGCCTATGCTTAATACGCTATCAGGCATTACTATACTCTCTAATTTTTCGCAATTCCTGAATGCATAAATACCTATGTTTGTTACACTACTAGGAATTATTATATTTCTTAGGTTACTACAATCATAACAAGCGTAATCATCTATGGTTGTTACGCTATCCGGAATTGTTATATTTATTAAACTGTCACAATTGTAAAAAGACCAAATGCCTATGTTTGTCACACTATCAGGAATTGAATATTCTGTTTCGGTTTTACCCATAGGATAACAAATTAGTGTAGTGTTATCTTTATTAAATAGCACACCGTCCAATGAGCTGAATTCTGTATTATTAACTCCTACTTCAATATTTTTAAGAGTTTCGCAATGGCTAAATACAGATTTACCGATATTTGTTACACTGTCAGGTATCATTATACTTGTTAATTTACTGCAACCGGAAAATGCAGAGTTTCCTATGGTTGTTACATTATTAGGAATTGTTATACTTTCTAATTTACTACAGTGCGAAAATGCAAAATCGTTTATTAATTCAAGGCTATCCGGCAGTATTACACTTGTTAAATTACTATAATCACTAAATAAAGAACTAGATATATCTAGTGTACCTTCCTTTACCTGTACAGATGTTACAGTTTCTTTTACGTTAACTAAATGTTTACCAATATACAATAAATCATCTTCCCAATTGTTTTCATTTTCATAATATGCTGTATTTGTAAAGGTATCTTCTCCTATATTTATTGCGTGGTCCGGAATAATTATATCCTCTAGACAACTACAATTTGAAAAGGCTCTATAACCTATACTTGTTACACTATCCGGTATAGTTATGTTTTCTAAACCACTGCAATTATAAAAAGCAAAACCGTCTATGGCTATTACACTATTTGGTATTGTTGCTTCTTTTAACTTATTGCAATCTGCAAAAGCTCTGAAACCTATACTTGTTACACTGTTTGAAATTGTTATGCTTTCTAAATTTGTGCAAGATATGAAAGCATCAGCAGCTATACTTGTAACTCCTGACTCAATTATGGCACTTGTAATACTTGAACGATAAGATGACCACAATTCTGCAATATCGTAATAATCGTACATATCCCCTGTACCACTAATTGTTAGGGTACCCGTCGCACTGTCAAATGTGTATGTAAGATTTTCTCCACAGCTTCCGCTGTCGTCCTCTGCTTCACCACGAGGTGTGGCATGGTATTTTTTTGTGCCAACTGTTACGCTTTTTATTGGCTCATCCTCCTGCATAGCCCCTGCTGTAGCCAATGACGATAAAACCATAATAGCTGATAAGATGATTGCTAATAGTTTTTTTGCTTTACTCATGTTATGTTCTCCTTTACCATTGTTTTTTCCTTGTACATACAATATATTGCTGATTATGTTGCAAAGTCTTTTAGATAATATTTGTTTCTTTAGATTTATTATACTAACTTCTATTGTATAAATCAATATGATTTTATATAAATTTACGAATTGCTAATAATATTTAAACTTTAGTTTGTAAATCACATCACAGACTAAATAACAAACAAATATCTATCTCAATGTCCAAAGAAACCCACTAACATATAAGCCATGTGGGGTATTACCAAAAGGCACATAGAATCTAATAATTTGCAATTATCCGAAAACTTATGAGATATTTTTTAAAAATAAATCCTATCAAAGACCCTATTACAGTTGCTCCTCCAACGCCCAGAGCCGTAAGTAATACAATTTTAATAAATAACTCCTTTAAAAAAACTCCCCACATTTAAACTCCTAAATAAATGGTGTTTAATGTGGGAAGTTTATTTTTTATCAACCTTTAGTCTTATTTGTTGAAATCTTCTTTGCCTGCTCCGCAAATAGGACATTCAAAGTCATCAGGTAGATCTTCGAACTTAGTTCCGGGTGCTATGCCGTTATCGGGATCACCAACTGTTTCGTCATAAACCCATCCACATACATCGCATACATATTTCATAAGTCTTTTTACCTCCGTTAGTTTTAATTAAATTTCTGTCTTCCACAAACCGTGAAGATTACAATAGGCATATACTGCAACAGGCTTTTCATCTGATAATGCAAATGTCACAACCGGATCTGAACCAGCAGCTAAGCACTTACGCTGACCACCACGATTGGTTTGCAAATAAACCCAAGTAATGCTGTGTTCTTCAGTCATTGGATGGTTTACAGATCCAACAGAAACCTTAACCACATCGCCTTCAACTGATACAACCGGAAGATGCTTTTCAACACTTGCTTCGGTTGTTCCAGGCTCAAGTTGTTTCATTTTCTGCCCGCAGCACATAAGCGGAACTCCTGCATCATGGATCATTCCTACTATATTACCGCAATGCTCACAAATAAAAAATCTGTTTTCACACATAAATAATTCCTCCAATATAAATTATTTCATTTTTCAAAAGTCAACAACTGTGTATTTACACAGAGGACAAATGATATCATCAGTAAGTGCATCGCACTCTGAAATCGCCAATAAATCTAATATTGTCAGAAATCGTCATAACAAATTACATCTATTAGCTTTAATCTATTATAACATTAAAAATTTAAACATTCAACAATTTTTCTTAATATAATAAAATTACCTAGTCAACTATTTCCTTGTTGTGATTTTATTATATCATAACAAACACAAAAAGTCTGTTGTAAATACAACAATAGTAAAAATTTAGAAAAAAATAATAAACAATAATTATTTGTATTCAAATTCAAAACTTGCTCTATCGCTTGTAAATTCGCATATAGTTTTTCCTTTATAAGAAAAACAGTAATAAGCTTTACAAGATGCACTTTCGTGAATTGTTCTGTTCATATTGCCATTTTTAGGTGCATATAAGGGTTGTCCGTTCTTTTTTATAAGCTTTGCTGTAAATAGATAGTTCCCTTGCTTAACAGTAACCGTATTTTCTCCGATTTCTTTTAAGCTCGCTCCCAAATAGGTTGCAATACGATGTTCTTTTCCTCCAATTAAAACTACACCAATTATCCCGGTAAAGCTAAAACCTAAAAGCGGAATATCTGCAACAGATAGCATAAGTGAACCGTTTTCAAAACAGCATTGTGTCCAGATATAGCGACTGGGAAAAGATCGCCCACAATCGCCTTCAATATAGCCTATACCATCACGAAAATCAAAACACTGCCCATTTATAATAATTTGTCCGTCTATTTTATGTTTCATGCTATAAACACTATGTCTGCACTGCATAAACGGCACCATCGTAAACGGCCCCATTATATCATATTTTATAGGCGATAACTGATGAAATTTAAGTTTTCCTTTAATAGCTATTTTGTCATCAACAATGTTTAAAAACAACCCTTCTTCAGAAAATATAGAATTACCAATCTTTATTGTTAATGGATTTTCACTAAATTCGAGCGAATCAAAAGGCACGTTAAAAACAGCATCATCTGTGATTATTTGCAATGATGCTGTTTTTTTATTATCGCTTTGATGATAGGCAGGAATAAAAGCAACAGTTTTGTTATTGTCACTGCATTTAAAATACCATCCTTTAAAATAGCTTTTTTTAAACAATATATTTCCTCCGAAGTTAAACTTTAGCTATATATAGCATTTCTTCTTTTTTTAAGGATATACTAACTAAAATAAGCACTTTAAGGAGGCAACAATGAGCAACAATCTTATAAACGAAACAAGCCCATATCTACTACAACACGCAGATAATCCTGTAAACTGGTATCCGTGGTGCGAAGAAGCTTTTGAAATCGCAAAAAATGAAAACAAACCAATTTTTCTTAGTATTGGTTACAGCACCTGTCATTGGTGTCATGTAATGGCACATGAAAGCTTTGAAAATGAAAAAACAGCTAAAATTCTAAACGAACACTTTATTTCAATAAAGGTTGACCGTGAAGAGCGTCCCGATATCGACAGTGTGTATATGTCCGTATGTCAAGCATTTACAGGGAGTGGAGGTTGGCCTACAAGTATTTTTATGACTTGGGATAAAAAGCCGTTTTTTGCCGGCACTTATTTTCCTCTGCGTTCGAGATATGGTATGCCGGGATTTTCTGATTTACTTAATATAATTTGGAATCAGTGGAACCATAACCGTTCTGAGCTTTTAGAATCAGCAGAAGAAATCATTAAGAATATAAAAGAGAGAAGCTATGAAACAAGCCGTGAAAATAGCATAGATCTAACAGAAAAAGCTGTACAAACGTTTAAATATATCTTTGATAGTGTTAATGGCGGATTTGGCTCTGCACCAAAGTTTCCAACTCCACATAACCTTATGTATTTAATGTATTATTCAAAAATCAGCGGAGACACAGATGCTTTAAAAATGGCAGAAAAAACGCTTATACAAATGCGAAAGGGCGGTATATTCGACCATATAGGTTATGGTTTCTCACGGTACTCTACAGATAAATATTTTCTTGTACCACACTTTGAGAAAATGATTTATGACAATGCTTTGCAGATAATAGCATATACATCAGCTTACAGTTTGACAAATAACCCTCTTTATCTAGACACAGCTGAAAAAACTGCAAAATACGTTCTACGTGAAATGACATTTTCAGATGGCGGATTTTACAGTGCTCAAGACGCCGACAGCGAAGGTGTTGAAGGTAAGTATTACACATTTACTTTCGATGAAATTACGGACATTTTAGGTAAAGAAAAAGGCACTCTTTTTGCCAAAGTTTTTGATATCACCTCCGGCGGTAATTTTGAAGGAGTTAACATTCCAAATCTTCTTAAAAGCAATAATTTAAACGCTGATTTTACAGAGGAAATCCAAAAACTCTATTCGTACCGAAAAAATCGTGCAAAGCTCCACCTAGACGATAAGATTCTTATATCTTGGAATTCAATGATGATAGTGGCATTATCTATGCTTTACAGAGTATCACGAAATACTGAGTATCTAACAGCAGCACAAAAATCGCAGGAATTTATCGAAAAGCATTTATGTGATGGTTTACAGCTTTATACAAGCTTTCGCAATGAAAAACGCTCCGGACGTGGATTTCTGGATGATTATGCTTTCTATATTTCAGCACTTATTGAGCTATACAATTCAACTCTTGATAATATCTATATTAACAAGGCAGAAGATTTTTGCAACGAGGCGGTAAAACGATTCTCAGACAGTAAAAATGGTGGTTTTTATCTTTGTGAAATTGATAATAGCGAGTTATTTATAAATCCGAAAGAAACTTATGACGGAGCAATTCCAAGTGGCAACTCTATCATGGCATATAATCTTGTAAGACTTTATCAGCTTACAAACAAGGATGAATATAGTGATCTTTTAGAAAAGCAAATAGACTATTTATCTGCTCAAGCACAAGATTATCCATCTGGGCATAGTATGTTTTTACTAGCAAAGATGATTCACGAAAACCCACCGGTAAGTATTAAAATTGTGCCTGCACACGACTCAGATTTGTTAGAAACACGAAACAAGCTACCTTTTTTATCAAATATATCTATCGTATCAGAAAGCAAGGAATACCAGCTTGTAAATATTCGCACAACCTATTATGTATGTAAGGGTAATGCTTGTCTACCTCCGACAAATATGCTTAATATTTAAATGAACTAGATCTGTAAAAAATGCAATTAATGTAAAAACTACTAAAGGGCTTGTCTCACTATGAAGTGGGGCAAACCCTTTCTGAATTTAATATTCAGTTTTAATTGCTTTTGGCCGCGTCAAAACTAGTAATCAGCTTTGCTATGTATTTCTGTATCAAAACAACATCTTCCATAGTAGTTTTAGTATCAGCGTTTACATCAGCTAAAACTGCTTGATTTAGAGTAAACTCAATAAGATTTGCAATTGCCTTTTGAAGCATTACAACATCGAGCATTGTGATCTCTCCGTCACCATCAACATCACCAACTATACCCTTTGGTTCGTCTGTGTCGTTAGTATCAGTTGATATATCAGTATCAGTTGCCTTTGTATCGCTGTCTGTCACCGTGTCACTATTCTGATCTTCATACTCACAGATAAAACCAATGGAACAATTTGAATACATATTCATTACATCATTCCAACAATACTCACCTTTATTAATAATTGCTCCATAATTTTCAACACCATTAAAGTTGTTTGGTTCCTCGTCATCCCAGTTTGTAAAAGAAAATTCTTCGTCGGTTATATTCTCCCATTGGCCTTCCGAAGCCTCATCAGATATTCCCATCCAATATGCAGCTCTTGCACCATCCTTTAAAAGAATTCTTACTATATCCATCTCCCCTTGAGAAGTAATAGTAACAAGATGCCCACCTAATTCTTCACACTTTGCTTTCGCTTCTGTCCAAGGCATTGCAATATCATAAATCTCATATTTTTTATCTGCATAAATAATACTATTTAAAGGTTTAAATTCTCCTTTTGTAACCGTAAATGAAACACTATCACTTATAGTATACCATAAATCGGTACCCTTTAAATTATCATTTATTGAAGCTAAAAATGCAGTATAATCTCCGCTTGGTAAGCTAACTTGATAGTTAAGCTCTTTAATATTCTCAACTAACGGTAGTTCTTCCCCTGCTTTTTCATCGTAGATGTGCAATGTATAGCTATCCGTATAATTTGTTGGATCCCAATAAAATTGAGTATACTCAGCAGATGTCTCTGCACGTACGTTTAAAATCGGTTTGTCTGGCAAAATTTTATTTGTAACTTCAAACTCAATTTCTTCTGCTCGTGAATGAAACCAGTCTGATTTGTCCTGTGTCCAAAAATTCTTATTATACGTTTGAAAATAAGTATAATAATTACCTTCAGACAAATTAGAATAAGTAATGCTCGTATCTGTTAATAAATCATCTCTCGATACTAATTGCGATGTACCATCGCTATTCTTTTTATATAACCATAAATTATAGTGTGTTGCACCAGGTATTGCGTCCCAGCCAATTGTTACACTTTCACCTATACCATATTTACTTTTGTCTGTTTTAAGCACTGCTTTATAGTCAGCCAAACACTGATCACAAGTATCAAGCACCACTCTTTTATTTGTGTCTTCCTTAATCTTTCCACAACTACACTTATAACATTCGTAGTGCGGATGAGATTTCCAGTAATACGCATATGTATCATAACTGTGGGTGTGGGTGCCATTACCTGTTAAAGTGTTACCTGGTATATGAACTTTATAAGTAAATCTATTTGTAAAATCAGATTTAGTGTAGTAACAATCCCATCTTATTCCGTTTTTATAATCAAAGTTTGCATCTGTAAAATATATGTGGTCGCTCGTTACTTTGGTTACAAAAATACTGTGTGTATCAGGACCATCTCCAGCATCTAATCTTACAAAGTCCCCCGCATATATAGTGCCCATAGTGTAATCTTTTTTACTGTAAAAACCATCTGCATAAAATCTTGCACCAAACACTTCAAACATCATTTGGCAAGCATATCCATAACAAGACTTTGCTTTTTCCCGACCATCTTCATAATATATACCGGAATAAGTACCACCGTTAGGATATTTAGTACGGAGTTGATTTAATTTATTGATAAATTGAGATTCGCTAGGTATTGAATATCCGCTTTTGGGGGCATCTTTTTCTATTGCATTAACTTGTACGACTACAAAAGCATTTAAAACCATTAGCATTACTAATGCTAACGCTGTTAACTTCCTCATACCTTTTTTCATTTCCTTTTTTCCTCCACATAAACTAATCTAATTTACAAATTAATCCATTCTTTCTTAAATAATCATTTCACCTCATTTTTACACTTCCTTTTTGCATAGTATACACTTGATTTAAATATAATACGATTATAGTCATAATTATGACTATTGTCAAGTATATGATAATATTTTATGCTTATAATGGGTGGTGATTAGTTGATTAGTTATGAGCCTTTTTGGAATACCTTAAAAATTAAAGGTATTACTACTTATGCACTTATTAACAAACATAATATAAGCAGTGCTACGATAGACCGTATAAAAAAAGGAAACGGAATTACCACTATGAAAATTAATGACCTTTGCAACATTCTTGCTTGCAGGGTTGAAGATATTATTGAATTCATACCTGATAATCAACAACACGACACACCCAACACAGAAGAACCACAGGCTCATAGATAATTTCGTATACACAACTAATCGATTTTAAAACTAGAAACTTCACCATTAGAGAAAAATTAATAATTATAAAACATAGAAGATAACTCTATAATTTTATAAAAAATAAGTTAATGTCTACTGAATAATCAAAATCCTAGTAATCACATGGTTTTTTGAGTTTTCAGTAGACATTAATTGCATTTAAAGGGTTATAATTACCACTCTTTTTTGAAATTCAATTCCTCCAAACTGTTGACAAGGCACTCAAAAAACAAAGTGGCTTCTTAATATAAAACGAGGCACCCTCATATGATACTGAGAGTGCCTCGTTTTAAGTTTATATGGGATTATCACTCGTAATCGCAAAAAACTTTCCGCGTGCAAAAAAATCGCGCTCGGAATTACTCTGAGCGCAACTTGGGTGCGGCGACTCGCCGTTGGCCCGCCCGGAGGGATTCGAACCCCCGTTCTTCAGAAAAGATAAAATCTAAATTCTGGGTATATCAACATTGTATCCGCTACCCCTATATCCTTTTTCATCATCTGATTTAATGCATGGTTCAATAAAACCTATCCTATTAATATTGTTCATAATAAAAATATTTATTTCCAAGCTTTCAAATTATACCATTTATTTTTGACATCTAGGCTAACTTCTAAAAACCTCCAAAACAAATCGTAAACATATGCGCTAACTAGAGATACAATAAAAGTCAGAACCGTACCAATAAGAATCAAGAATAATTCACCCGTTGGGAAAATTTTTGTTAATACTCCCATAATAATTCTATGCCAAATAGTATGAAATATATAAATATAAAAAGTAAATCCGGCTATTTTATTAACATTCGTTTTTAAATTCAATTTGGTGAATGCAATAAAAATTAAAACTGACGCAACCACGATAGTCGGAGAAAAAAAGCTAACATATGGATCAACAGAATAATAAACAAACCCCTTTAGTCTGAAAGCTAATGTAATAAACATTAAACCAATAGACACTAATAACAAGATAAATGGATTAAAACGCCTCCTGTTGTTTTCCCTAATGTCTTTAGTTGTTAACGATTCTTCATAAATAACGTTTCCTACAATGTAGTAAGACAGATAGCAGAATACTACACCAATCGCGTATGAAGCTCTATATGTTGAAAAGAACTGTGAAATACATGCTATACAAAGAAAAATAAACGACGCGTTACGGTATAATGTCTTTGATACAGATTTTTTTACGATTAATATGAAAGGAGTCAATAGATACAATCCAAATAGCATATACATAAACCATAGATTATAAAAATCGCCTATTCCAATCGAATAAAGCACTGATATTATTTGATTTCCTTTTACTAAACTTAAAATAGCAAACAGAAAGATTGCCACTATTACAGGTAAAAACGTCTTATAAAATGATTTGCAATAGAATTCTTTAAAGTTTCTATTCTTCTCGTTATGTAGATTAAATGCTCCAGAAATCATAACAAAGCTGGGAACCGAGAATCTGGTAATAATATTTACGAATAGCACAGCATACCTACTTATACCACAGCCATCAGATACAGAAAGATACGGTGCATTAATATGTAACAGTATTACTGCTATAGTTGAAAGTAATCTCAATAAATCCAAACTATTGTTTCTTTTATTATTCGTCATCTTAACCCCCGCAAATTATATAACCGAAAAAGACAAGTTTCGACTAGAATCTTCTATTTTGGCCCGCCCGGACAGCATAAATCCGCTGTGGGACTGTTTTTTTAGAGTTCATACTGCTATTTTACTGCAACGCAGTATGAACATAAATACATAATTAGATTATCTTATTGTAAAATACTTTTGTTTTGAGCTTGATGGTCTGTCAGGTATCGTCATACCAATCTTATTCTGATCTATCAAAGGTTGAATTTTTCCAAGATTATATAAAATAACTCTTCCATAGAATCTACCCAGACTATTTATTTCGATCCTTTGTTTAAAATTTTAAATCTAAATTTAAGAAACGTCAAGTTAATTTTAATTTTTTCTTCTATAATTTAAAATTTTTCATTGTTTTTTTAATATTTTTACAAGATTTTTAAAATTTAATTTATTTTTTTAAATTTTAATCTCTTTGGTTTTAATATTTTAAACACTCAGAATTAAAGAATGAAATAATCAAACTTTTTTATTTTACGTATATGAATCAAAAAAATAACGCACATCATCTATAATATTACTCATTTAAAAATCATAATAAGTACAGCAAATAAGTCAGGCTATCGCTAAAAGTATTACTCTTTAGCAACAGCCTGATTTAATACTGTATTCACTCATTTATCTTAACATTGTCACTTATATATTCAAATCCATCGATTTGAAGTACCGCTCAGTTTGGTCGGTGTGCTTGCGTTCGTATTCAGAGAGAATGTCTGTATATGTGTTTATGGTAGTTGAAACGTCGGTATGTCCTAAAATCTTCTGTAATACGTGCGCCGGCATACCCGATTCAATACACCTTGTTGCGTATGTGTGCCTTAACATATGCTGATTTACATTATAGCCTTTGTTAATATTATATTTTTGACATATACGCTTAAATTCTAAGTTAACTTGCGAAATGTTAATTACTTTTCCGTTCTTCGTGCTAAAAATACGTCCGCTTGTTATCTGTTGATTTTTAAGATATTCATCCAATAAATTACAAAGCTCCTTTGATATATGTAAAATACGTGTTCCTGCCTTAGTTTTAGCAGAGCTTCCGATAACAGGCTGATAATTGCCATCACGAGTAACAGTTTTATTTATGCTAATAGTTTGGGCTGAAAAATTAATATCAGATACCTCTAAAGCATTAATTTCTCCCATTCTTGCACCAGTGTATAGAGACAAAAGCAGTTGCTCTTTATAAAGTAATTTTGGATTTTCCATTAAGGCTGATATAAACAGCTTTTGCTCATCAACAGGCAGTCCTTTGTCCTGATTTTCTTCCTCTATACTGTTGACAAATGGAGCATATACCATTCGATTCCAAAAAGCAACATTTCCATCTTCGTCTCCCTCGATCTGAATTCTGTAATTTGTTGCAAAGACAAATTTGCAATGAATTTTTATTGCTTCTTTGTTTTGCACTTTCCTTAAGTTCTAATAGTATCATCTCCGGTTATCAAAAGAGATATTGAGGAGAAGATTCTTTCTCTTTCTAAAGAGTATTCCTGTATTTTAATCACAGGTCCACGTCAGGTGGGCAAGACCACCGTTTTACGTCAGCTCATGGACGATAACCGTGAGTATGTGACGTTGGATGATATGGATGAGCGCAGTCTTGCCAAGCGCGACCCTGCTATGTTCCTACAGATACACTCCGCCCCCATCATGATTGATGAGGTGCAATATGCTCCTGAGCTTTTCTCCTATATTAAGATGGAGATAGATAAAGGCACTGCTCCCGGTACCTATTGGCTCGCTGGTTCGCAAGCGTTCAAACTCATGGAGCTAGCACAAGAGTCTCTTGCAGGCCGTGTAGCCATTTTACACATGTCCAGTCTGTCCCAGCATGAAATTCACGGATCTGGAAATTGTACACCCTTCACTTTGGAATTAGGTGCGTTGAAAGAGCGCGAGAAGACCAATGCGCCTGCCGATATTGCTGAAATCTATGACCGCATCTGGAAGGGCTCTATGCCCGGTCTTGCTAGTGGCAAGCTTTCTGACCGCGATGTGTTCTACTCCAGCTATTTGCAGACTTATATTGATCGCGACGTTAAAGAGCAGGTACAGCTTGCCGATCCACTTCTGTTCCGTGATTTTGTTCGCGCTGCCGCTTGTCGTGCCGGACAAATGCTGAATTTACACGATATCGCACAAGATGTCGGCGTATCAGATGATACTGCCAAACGTTGGTTGCAGATTCTTGAGAAGTCTGATGTGATTTTCTTCCTGCGTCCTTATTCTAACAACCTGTTAAAACGTACCGTTAAAACTCCTAAGATGTATTTCTTTGATACCGGTTTGGTTGCTTATCTCACTCGTTATTCCTCTCCTGAGATTTTGGCAAATGGTGCAATCAACGGTGCTATTTTAGAAAACTTTGTTGTCGCCGAGCTTTTAAAGTCCTATCACAACAATGCCAAGGAATGTCTGCTGTGGTACTATCGCGACAGCAACTCCAACGAAATCGACATGGTTATCGAGAGCAACGGCATGCTCCGTCCACTGGAGATTAAACGTTCGGTCAATCCCGGCAGCGAACTGATCAGTGCCTTCAATCTGTTGGATAGAGCTTCCATTCCTCACGGGAACGGTGCTATCCTCTGCATGCGTCCTAAGTTGTCAGCTATCAATTCTGAAAACTATATCCTTCCCATCTGGATGATCTAACCGCACAATGGTGTCGGGCAACACGTTTGCTCGGCACTTTTTGGTATATAGCGACTGTGGTATGTCAATATTTTATATAAATGGTTTCGCTATTGAAAGCGTTTGCAAAGTAAGATATGTTCATCTATGGAATTGATGAGTTAAGTAAAGAAGTAGGGATTCCTACATAAATATTACTACCTTAACATTATACTAGGCTACAGTAGAGTGATACATAATGATAATATTTAGGGTTTTATTTTCTAAAAATGTATCCATTTATAACTTTTCTAACTTGAAAGTCGGAAACTATTGACTATTTGCTATTTTAGTAAATAATTAATATATAAAATCAAGTGCGACAAGAAAAAAATATTGCAGGCAAAACCGTCAATAAATATATTGATATGCTACGGAGTGCGTTTATATTTTACTCAGTGGGCCGTTATGATGTAAAAGGGAAACAGCTCCTAAAAACACTTGGTAAAAATTATATTATTGATATTGGTTTTCGTAACATGCTACTCGGATATCGTGATACGGACAGGGGACATATAATTGAAAACATAGTCTTCTTAGAACTAATTCGACGAGACTACCGTGTATATATAGGAAAAATTGGAGATACAGAAGTGGATTTTGTAGCTGAAAAACCCGATGACAAAATATACATTCAGGTAACAGAAAGCATGCAATCCCCGGAAACAAGAGAAAGAGAACTAAGACCTTTACGTATGATACCGGACAATTATGAAAAAATAGTTTTATCAATGGACAGAAACTATATTAATTCCTATGACGGCATTAAATCCATTAATTTAATAGATTGGTTACTTTCATAAAAACTCAATAGAATTAAAGTTTTCTTCTATTTTATTAGCTAATCTATGATTTCCCCGTGCATGCAGAACACTAACCTCAGATCAATCATAAAAGGGCGTATGAGACAAAAACCGTCTCATACGCCCTAATGCTATTTTGATTTTACGCAATTTTGGACTCTGTGCAAAACGTAAAGAAAAGCTTTATATTTATCGTTCCACAGTTCCAAACATATAAAGTTTTAATAAGCAGAATAAAGAAAGATCAAAGAAGATTATATACGAAAGAGGCAAAATGTTATATAGATTAATTAGGTGAAATATTTACAAACTTTTTGCCTATGGAACAATGGAATACAAAAGCATATTCCCGAAAAATCGCACTAATACTCCCTTGTTACACTGTTTCCACATGTCAATTTTTGCTGTAGTATTCAGTATTTATGCTATATTCATATTTGAGATATAAATTAAATTTTAATTTTTATGGAACTATGGCACAGAATAAAAAAGACATATAAATAGTCAATTCTTAGGTGGTATACTTATTTGTACTCTTTGATGTTTTAAGTATTTAATTTACATTTACATATAATATTTTAAATGTAAAAGCATGCAATTGTTTTTCTTAGTTTATATCGCACTCAAAATCGCTTCCACCATTTATTAATTCCTATATAAACTTTTCTCCTTTAGGCAAACAATAATATAAACCATAATATATCGAAACAATCCCCAAAAGGCTTGTTTTAGGAAGGAGATATTTACTATGCTTGAAGAATATAATGATATTCTAACTGTTAAAGACGTGCAGACTATATTAAAGATCGGAAAGAATTCTGCACTTGATTTAATTCATGAAGGCGATATTGAAGCTTTTATGATAAAAGGGCGATGGCGTATTTTGAAGTCAGACTTGCTTTCCTATATACGCCACATAAAATAACAAAAAAAATAATACAGCAGCTTTTTAGTAAAAGCATGGTGCAAGTACAGCGTATTGTACTTGCACCATGTTTTCTGTGTGACAGACATATAACTAAAATCTATTGTTTTGCTCATCTATTAAAAATGCTCTAAGCTTACCTTACAGATAAGAGATAAGTCCATCCCAAAAAACTCTTCCGCAGAAACAGGAACCGGGTCGTATCATAATTCTAATGGATTATTATTGTCTCCCTTTTGAAAGTTAAAATCTTCATCTACCAATAACCCGTCTCGTTTACAAGCAATTTTTAATGTTTCCATTTCTACAGAGAGATCTAACTTGTCATCTTCAAATAGGTTTTCATATTGTCTATCTAATGCAACTTTAATTTCAGAAAGACAAGAGGCAGTGTTATTAATTACTTCATCTGCCGGTACTCCGCTTTCCTCAAGCATGATATATTTTCTAAGTATTTTTTCAATTGTAGGTAAGTAATAATTCAGAAACTGACGAACATCGGAGATATTTTCTGGTTGATTCTTCACTGTGCTAAGAATTTTACCGGTAACTGTGCATATTTCGTTACTTTTTGAACGTACCTGATAATTCTTTACACGCATTGTTAATTTGCGTAGTTCCAGCAAAACTGCTCGTCCATTATCAAGCATAGAAGCATTATCTGATTTATTCCCTTTTTCTTTCGGCTTTTTTACGGAAAACACAATGATTAGAACTATTAAAACTACAATAAGAACAACAACAATACCGAGAACAATTAATAGCACCTTCGCTAAATCTGGTAACAGCTTGACCGAAACAAAGATTATGAGTGCAAAAACAATCAGACTAATTAATCCCGATTTTCCGGAGTTTTTATTATCCATTTAAATCTACTCCTCATAAATAGTTGTTTTTATATTTTAGTTTTGAATTTCAAGAAGCTTATTTTTCAGCTCACCTTCAATACGTGCAAGTTCTGATTCAGCTTCTCTACGTTTTTGTCTACCTTCACTTTGGATGCGAATCACCTCATCAAGAGTGCCAATGAGCTGTTCGTTGGTATATTTTAGAGTTTCTATATCAACAATGCCTCTTTCACTTTCTTTTGCAACTTCTATAGTTCCAAGCTTAAGTGCATCAGCATTTTTCATAAGCAACTGATTAGTCATATCTGTAACACTGCGTTGTGCCTCCATTGCTTGTCTTGAATGTTCAAGTCCAAGTGCCAAAACCATTTGATTTTTCCAGAGTGGGATAGTGTTATTTATTGTTGACTGTATTTTTTCTGACATTAAGGCGTTGTTATTTTGAATCAATCTTATTTGCGGTGCCATTTGTACGCTGATAGTTCTTGTTAATTCAAGGTCATATAACTTCTTTTCAAAACGATCACACATTGATGCATAGTCATTGGCTGCCTGTGCATCATGTGCTTGACCTGATGCTGTTGCTTTTTCTTTCATCTGCACAAGTGTAGTTGTTCGTTCAAGTTCAAGTTTCTTCTTACCTGCTAAAATGTACATTGTAAGCTCTTTAAAATAGTCAAGATTAGCCGCATACATTTTATCGAGCATTACGATATCTTTTAGCAATTGATTTTGATGTCCTTCTAATTCTGCGGTAATTTTATCAACATTTACTTCTGCACGGTCATATTTTGCTTTTAAGCGTGAAACTTTATTTCCTGCCTTTTTAAACAAACCAAAAAATCCGTTATCTTCTTCATCAACAGAAAAACCCTTTAACTCAGTAACAAGATCTGTAATCATATCACCGGTTGCGCCTAAGTCTTTTGTGCGAACACCCTCAAGGGCATTATTTGAAAAGTCAGCAACTTTTTTCTGACAAGCTGTTCCGTATTGAAGTACAATAGCAGAATCATTTAAATCAATTTTTTCTGAAAAATCGTCAACCATTTTTTGTTCAGCCTCAGATAATTCAACTTCCGGTAAATAAGTAACCTCTTCCTCTTTTGTAGCGGGTACAGCAGGAGCTTGTGCCGTGTTTCCTAACTCTAATACTATTCCTTTGTTCTCTTCAAACATTTTTTTGCCTCCTAATTATATTTGATTTATTACTCAACAACAAGTCTTCCGCTAACTTGTCTATCAATATTTTGATGAGATGATAAGTATTCATCAATAATTTCTCTACAAGATGTAGATACCATTCTAACCTTTCCGTTTTTCAATATTTCATCAGGGCTAACTGATAAAAATGCTTCTACATTTTTATAGTGGAAATGTTGCATACCAACTTTGTAAAGTTGTGTGTCTTCGATTTCTTTTCCATGCAGCATAAACTCCTTAAAAGAATGAGTTTCCCTATTATAAACTACATGCATTCCTTCTGAAAATTGATAAAATTCGCTATGTGAGCCTTCCCACATTTCATCACGAAGCATAAACAAAATCATCTTTTTAAGCTGTTTTCCTGTTACTTGTAACATATAAGCAGGCTCATCATATGGGAAACATTCAACTAAATCTGAAAATAATACTATTGGTCCCATCTCTGTGTTTCGCACACTTCCCGAGCCTAAAAGCATAACATCAAGATTTAAGCTTTCTCGCATAATATCTGCAAAAAGTCCGCCCAGCTCAGTTTCGCAATATCGTGATGGGTGAGTAAGTCGTCGTCTAAACCTCGTAACTAAACGATTATATTTTTTATCTGTCTGAGTTTTATAATATGTAATTATACTATCTATTTCTGTATCCACCGGGCAATGTGTATCATCAATCGGTATGGTTTTCCACTCATAATTGTGTACACAGTTATTGTCAGTGTCAATTTCAATATCAAATCTACCGATTTGGTCTGTGCCTACACCTGCTTGTACGATTAGTATGTCGTTTACTTTTTCAGGTTTTTCGATAAAAGTATGAGAATGGCCACCGATAATAATATCTACTCCCCATGCAGGGTCAAGTTGCTTAGCTAATGCTTTATCTTCTTCAAACCCAATATGCGTAAGTAAAACGGTAAGATCTATATCAATTGCATTATATGCATTACATATTCTTCCCACTTCATGACTTGCTTCATAAATATCAACAAAGGAACCTATCAAGCCATCATTTTTAGTCTGTGATATTACTTCTTCAGTTAAAATTCCAATAAAAAGAATTTTCATGCCATCGATTTCAATAATGTGATACGGCTTAAAAAGTCGTGCATTATTAGTTTTTATGTGCAAATTTGCATTAATAATCGGGAATTTGGCACATTTCTCTACAAACAACAAGTGTGCAATGCCATAATCCGTTTCATGATTTCCAATTGTAACTACATCCGGTGAAAGCATATTCATGATTTCAATTGTAGATACTCCCTGAAACTCACTATCAATTACTGATCCACGAAACATATCACCTGCGATACAATATAGCGTGTTTTTCTGCTCTGAGCGCACTTTATTGATATATCCGGAAAGTCTTGATACTCCTCCAATCAATTTATTATCCACTTCTTCCGCAAGAAAATCGCCATGCATATCATTAGAATGAAGGAGAGTTATTTTCTTTATATTTTTCATATCTAATACCTTCCTATAGTGCAAATCTATTTTTTTACAGTATATATTATAACAAAACATCTGTTTTTGCACATCGTACTTTAGTGCAAATAAAAGAGTAAAATGCCAAGTAAATTGAGTTTTACTTGGCATTTTGGGTATTTATATATTAGAAGTTAGAAATATTAGACAAATCTATAATCAGAAACCGCTAAGACAAAATGCGATAACTTCATCAGCAGATTTGTCTTCACGCTCTTCAGTCATTATAGTAAATATGCTACCATCTTTCATTTTTGCACTAGCGCAAAACCATGGATATGATGTTCCAAATAAGTCTGCATCATCTGCTTCGCCGATATATGCTCCGTCTTTATTCCAAAGGACAACTGTACGCATATTTCCGTCAAATCCGATAAATCCGTTAGAAGTTGAAGTTACAAAAGTAATGCTGCCTAATCCTTCACCATCAGCATCTGCTAGTGTTTTTTGAAGCTTACCATCTTTGTCATATACAAAGACTTTGTGACCACTATCATCAGCTGCTGAACCACAAGCATAAATATATTTATCATCTATGAATATATAGCTAATGCTATCAACACCTTCTAATGGAAGTGCTGCTGAAGTAAGTGCTCCATCAGATATTGTTATTTTCTCACATTCAGAACCTGTAAACCAGCTAATACCCCATTTTCCGGAAGGATCCATAGTTACATACTTAGTTCCATCATATGATGCAGTTTGAACACCGTCTTTAAGAGATATTAATGGATTGATATGTGCAGATAGCCAAATAAAACCATCTTCTGTTGCTTGTATGTAATCGTATTCATCTTCGAGTTCTATTTTTTTATCGAAAGTAAGCTTTTTGCCATCATATGAATACTGATTTAATACGCCGTCATTGAGCATATAAACTTTGTCACCAACTACAGCTACGTTGTGTTTAAAAGTTTCTGATGTTATTATGCTTTCATCAGCTGCAATCCATTTAGTATTAAGCTTATGAGTTCCTACAAGTGTTTCTTTGTCTTCTGTGCTAAATGGAGTTCCATCCCAGTACCAAGGACCGTCTACATTTCCGGTATCTGTTAAATTGATAGTAAGTCCTGAAAGTAATTCATTTATACGTGTATCTTCTTTATCACCGATAATCTCGATAAATACAGTAGCGCCTGCACCTTCTACACGGTTAAAATATCTTATGCAAGGATCTCCCCAATAGTTACCCTCTTGCATCAAACAATCAACGCCGCCAACTTTAGTAAATTCATATGCATTATTTACTTTATATTCATATTGGTCAAAACCATAACTATTCAAGTAACCTCTGAAAGTATAGGGATCGTCAATAGAAACACGAATTTCTGCATTTAAAATGTATGAATCCTCTTCTTCTGGATCAGGAATAGTTAAGATAATTTTTGATTGTTCCTCACCATCTTCAAAATCATCTTCTGCATAAGTCCAAACAGATGAATCATAATTTAATGTCCATAATTTTGTCTCGATAGTACTTGATCCTTTTGCAACACCCGATGCATCCTTAGAGGAAGTTACTTTGCTTTCATTTTTGCTGTTAACTTCTTTATCGTCACCACAAGCTGCTAATGATAGGATCATAGCAGTTGCCATTAATAATGCTAATATTTTTTTCATATTAATTTACTCCTTCATTAAAAATATTAAAACTTAATTCTTATTTTTCTAGTGTAGCTACATCAACCGTTAGGGTATCTGTCTCGTCACCTGACAGATCAGAAAATTCCAACACAACAGGAGTTGTTAGGTCGTTAAGCATATAGGTCATTGTAACTTCTTTTGTTTCACCTGGATTTACTTCTTCACTTAAGCCATCATCTAACATATCGTAGGAATCTTCGCTTACAAATACCGGAGCATACTCTAACTCAGCATCACCTTGCTTTACAGTGTAATAAAATGACCACTCAAAAGACTCTGCTTCCTTGCTATTGTTTGTGTACTGATAGGTAATAGCGATACAATCATTACCATCGTAATCCTGTACAATTTTGCTACCGGTGTGGAGTGCCTGATAATCTCCAATTGTTACTAGGTTCGGATCGCCTGAATCTTTTTCTCCGCCACATGCA
Source organism: Clostridia bacterium (assembly GCA_029098305.1). Lineage (GTDB taxonomy): Bacteria > Bacillota > Clostridia > Oscillospirales > Acutalibacteraceae > JAEEHZ01. Next base: position 45,426 of record JAQXOB010000009.1, on the reverse strand, counting down.
GCAAGCGGAAAGATCATAAGGAATGTTAGGATTAGTGCTAAAATTTTGTTTTTCTTCATTTAGGTTTCCCCCTTAAAAAATTTTTATCTTAAGGAGGGTGACAATAAATAAATTTTTTATCACCCTCGCTTTAAGGTGTAGTTACTTTTTGTCAAAAGAACTTATTAGTTTTGCGATGTATTTTTGGATTAAAACAACATCTTCCATTGTTATTTTTTCATCAAAGTTTACATCAGCCGCTAATTTTTCATTATCTTTTAACTCTACAAGCTTTGCTATTTCTTTTTGAATCAAAACAACATCTTCCATTGTTATTTTTTCGTCACCGTTTACATCGCCACATAGCACTTCTGTTGTTGCCTCGGAACACTCAAATGTTTTAGAAATAATAGCTTCTGTTCCGTTTGTGCTTTCAGTAGTAACTTCTTGTCCGTTTAATGAGAAATGTGTTTTTTCCGTAAACAGATAACCGTTTGTAGCTGTAAATTTAATACACACATTATATGTTTTTCCGGATTCAAATGTGTCAAGACCTGTTAGAGGAGTCTCATCTTGACCTTCTACACACCAATATTCAATAGATGCTATATAATTTTCATCCTTCGGCACGTTTATACTCATATCAGGAGTAGAATCAGCCACCGGAGTGGTAATTGTCGCTTGCGCTAATGAAATGGTGTTATTAGAAACTATAACATTACAGCTTCCTTCTTTTCCGCTGTCTGTGTGTGTTACAGTAATAACAACAGAACCCTCGCTAACAGCTGTTACTTTACCATTTTCGTCTACTGTTGCGATTGTTTCATCACTGCTTTTCCAGGCGAAGTTTGTGTTACCTTCAGCGTTAGCAGGGAAAAGTGTAGCAGTAAGCTCAGCAGAACCACCAGGAATTAAGCCGAGTGTTTCAGGTGATACTGTAACGCCTTCAACTAAAACTGTTCCAACAGGATATACAGTAACCGTATAGCTTGTCATTTGAGTTTTGGAACTGTCTGACTTTCTAACTGCAAATAGATAAACATTTCTGTACAAATAACTTGCATCTTCAGGTATTTCAGCCTTAGCTGTTACTAAGCCAGTAGCCGGATCAACCTTTAAATATTCATTTTCTTCTCCGAAAGTCGGGGTTCCCCATGATGTAGTTGGAGCCTGTGAACATACTTGCCAAATCAAATCAAATTGTTCAGCTTCTTCGGCTGTTAATTCAGCACTTTGAGCATCATAATTTGGCATTGCGCTGTCTCCAACAGTTAAAAATAATCCAAGGATATTTTGCTCCAACTTTGGCTTAAGCATACTTACAGGAAGCTTTTCCGGGTCATATACAACCACTTGCCATGTGCCATAATTCATTGCTACATCATTATAATATGCACCAAACGTTATCGCACCGGTTGTATCTCCTGCTGTTATGGTAAGACTTTCCGGTAACGGTGAGCCTGAAACGATTTCTTCTGTTACTGAAAGTGTAATCAAAGAAGATGTGTAAGGTGTTTTAAATTTAAAATTACTCCATTTATCAGCATCAAATGGGTTTTTATTGATATTTATTGTTACACTTTCATTCTTAGGAACATGAATTACATTACGTGGTCCATAAGATGTGTATCCTTCTAATTCTATATTGCTTAAATAATTGGAATCATTCAGATAAAGAATGTTGCGAGCAACATAGAAAGAATCAGTTGACTCTGTTGGTTTAATTCTTGTATACACATAGACAAGAGATTTAGATGGCAAATCACTTACAGTATTTGTATCCTCCGGAATAGTATCAGATGTCCAATCTATTAATCTTCCATCAGTTTCTTCTGTTAAACGGTAAACATATTCTTGGTCATCTTGACGATTAACAAGTTCAAACGATGTTGAATCTATTGAGCTAAGTCTTGGGGTAACAGGATCTGCGGTATTTAATTTTCTGGCTACATTTTAGCTTCGCTAACAAATTCACCAACATAACCATCAGCAGAAATAACAAGACGAATTTGCTTTCCTACGTCATCAGCAGTAGGAGTATAATTCTTTTTGGTTGCATCAGTTATATCATTCCATGTGCTTCCGTCTTCACTTATTTGCCACTGATAATGGACTTTATCTTCATCAATTGTGCTAACTACATCACCAAGTGCTACGGAAATCGGTGTATCACAACGTATGCCAGATGTGAATGTAATGCCGCCTGTAAGCATTACTGCTTCCTTTGCAGTAAAGGGAATATTAACAAAATATGTATCCATACCGTTAGTACCCTCTGCAGGTGGAGTTACAATAAACTTATGCGGTGTATTATCTGTTGAATCTAAATAAGCAACTGTGTTTTCGTCAATTTTATAAGGTTCCTTTGGTTCAACATAAACTCTGCAATGATAAATGCCTTTTGTAAAGGTTGATGATTCACTCATAGGCGGATAATATACACTGTTTGTTTTTATTCCGGGTCCAAACCATTCAACTTTTGAAATTGAATATGATGAGTCTCCTGCATCAGCAGTATAATCAGGTGTCTGTCCGTAAAGCGGAGCATCAATTCCGCTTATAACTGCTTGCTTTAAAGGTTCACGCTCAATAAAGTTAAACATAAACTCTTGAGAATAGATAGATTTATTTCCAGCGGATACTTTGCAGCGGAAAGGAATTGATGCAAATGAATTATTTTGTCCTGCCCACCCAATGCGACTTTGAAATTGAAAATGAGGGGTCTTTGTTCCTTTATAAGCATGGTTATCTTCAAGGTCAATCCACTTCGACCCTTTGGCTTGCCATTGATAGGTTAGATTTATTCCGGTTACCTCAATTTCGACTCCGGCTGCCGATCCTTCATAAGCTGTAAGTACAGAATCTACAACTTTTACTACAGGCTCATCATCTGCAAACGCTATAGTAGAAGAAAATAGTCCTAATACCATAATTAAACAAAGTGTAATACTTAATGATATATGTACTACTTTTTTCATAAATTTTAGCCTCCATTATTCTAATATAAGTTCCAATAATTATAACTTTAATCTGTTATGTTAAGTCATAACAGCACCTCCCTAATATTAAATATATAAATATTATAAAATACTTTTCTAATTTTAACATCGTACTTTAGTGCAAATTTTTGATATAATTTGAAAAAAATTCTTTTTTAAGTGCCAATTTATTCTGACGATACTTGATTGAATTTTTAAAATTTGCACTAAAGTACGATGTAAATTAATAAATAACATGATATAATTTAGCAGTAAAATATTATATGGGAGGTATCTATTATGTCTATTTTTGATAAATTAAAGCAAGGTGCAAACAATACGGTAAATTCAGTAGCTCAAAATGCAATTGGATCTTTAGTTAACAAGAAGAAAACATTTACATTTACTACTCTTCCGGAAAGCCTTGCACAAATGCAAGCACTTCCTGAAGCAACCCTTAGCGATCCATTTCAAACAGCAGCGTTGACAGTTTGTGCGTTGTGTGTTTACGCAGCTGATAAGAATATAGGTATAGAAATGCTTAATTGGCTCCGTGGACCACGTCCGCTTAGTGCTCACGAAATATCATTCCATGACGATAGATTTCGTGATGGTCAAACCTATGTTCCATTTTCGTATTTTGAAGGTGCTACACCTGAAAATGATTACACTCCAAAGCAGCCTTTTACTCTCACCATTGAAAGTAATCCTACTTCTGACGATGTAGACGGTTACTTTAAAGCGATTGTTAAAAGTGGTGGAGCTGATTCGCCCAGATCGATTATGCTACGTATGAGAGGCGACGGAAAATGGTTTTTATGGGAACATTTTTTACTTGTTGGTATACGAGTACCAAAATCAGCAGATCCATGGGCGTAAATTAATACAAAACCCATACCTGTAAATGTGATGGAAAGGTGATGAAAATGAAACAAATTAAACGTTGGATGGTGATAATCTTGTGTCTTTCATCGTTACTTTCCTTATTTGGTTGCCAAAACATCAAAAATAAATATAATGTACTTGATGGTCCGGGAATGGTTAACATTCCTAAGTGGGAGTCATTTTCAATTTCTCAAACTCACAGCAATTTTAATTATCATTTTGACTTCACAGTTACACAAAATGAATTTGGAAATTATTATGTAACAGGCACTTGCCAAGACGATGAGGGCAATACATATGAAAATGAAGAAGGTATACCCTTAACAGCTTCCACTATAACTGAACTTCGCACATTAAAGTTAGATGAGTTATCGGATGTAAAGGGAAATCAGTCGGAGATAGATGATGATCTCTTTTTGTTAGACGCTACTGTTGTTACACTTAGCCTAACATACGTTGGGGGTAGGGTAGTAAACAAGTCAGCATCAGAGGATTTAGCGTTTCAAATATATAATTATTTATCACCTTATTTTATAAACAAATAAAAGAAAGGGTTCAATTATGGGGCTTATTAAATCAGAACCTGGTGCATTAGGTAGCACACTCGCCGATCAATGGAAAGAGTTTTTCTATTGTGAATCAATGGATAAAAATGTAATGGTTAGAAAGGGTATTAAACGTGTTAGCGGATGTTCATCCGATACAAAAGAAAACGATAACATCATATCTAGTGGTTTCGTAATAACTGTTGCAGATGGTCAATGTATGCTTATCGTGGAACAAGGCAAGGTTGTAGAAGTATGCGCTGAACCTGGCAAGTTTATATATGATAGTTCCTTAGAACCAAGTGTTTTTATAGGAAAACTTGACAAAAGAGTTAAAGAAACTTTCAGAATGGTTGGTAAGCGTTTTTCCCGCGACAATGACACAGAGAAAGAGCAACGGGTTTATTACTTTAACATAAAAGAACTCATTGAGAATAAGTTTAATACACCAAATCCTATTCCATGTAGAGTAGTTGATAGTAAGATCGGACTTGATATAGACGCTTTGACACATTGCTCAGGTGTGTATTCATATAAAATTGCTGACCCACTTCTCTTCTATGCAACTGTATGTGGAAATGTAGAAAGAGAATATTTATGCAAAGAACTTGAAAATCAACTAAATGCTAAGCTCGTAAGTGAACTTATATTGGCATTTGGCAAGCTGTCAGAACTTGAGCTTTCCCAAAATCAGATTTTAACTCATGCATCAGATATAGAAGCAACAATGAATGAAACTCTTTCAAAGAGCTGGGGAGAACTTCGTGGATTAGAAATTGTATCAATCGCAATTAATGAGGTAACGCTCTCGCAAAAAGATACCGAGATTATCAAGCAAGCACAAAGAATTGCAACTATGCATGATCCTAAAATGGCAGCAACTGCACTTATACTCGCACAAGCAGACGCTATGAAATCAGTAGTATCAAAAAAAGCAAGTGCTATAACAGACTTTGTTAAAACGGAAATTGAAATGAATTCTACTGATAGCGATATAGACGCACAAAACCTATCTGTAATAGGTCAACAGCAAACGGCACAACAATTACCGGCACAAGGTAGCTGGAAATGTGTTTGTGGAGCTATGGAAATTGGTAAATTCTGTACAAATTGTGGAGCTAAAAAAACTTTAAACAGCTCACCTTATCGTTGTAATAAATGTGGTTGGGAACCTGACAACCTACATAAACCTCCAAAATTCTGTGCTGAATGTGGCAATCCATTTTATAAAAATAATGTTTAATGAATATTAAAATATACTAATTTTCAAAGGAGATATATTATGGGATTATTTGGTAAAATATTTGAAAAAAAGGAATGTACTGTATGCGGTGGTGAAATCGGTCTTCTCGGCAACCGTAAATTAGAAGACGGTAATCTCTGCAAAGAATGTGCTAAAAAGCTTTCTCCGTTTTTTAGTGATCGACGTCACTCTACTGTAGAAGAAATAAAAACACAACTAGCATATCGTGAAGAAAATCAAAGACAACTTGCTAACTTCCACCCTACTCTGACATATGGTCATAATGGTAGAAAAATATATGTTGATATGGCACAAAATAAGTTTATCGTTACACGTAGTTCAAGCTGGCGTAACGAAAACCCTGATATTATTGATTTCTCTCAGGTAACAGCTTGTGATACCGACATCAAAGAACATAGAAGGGAATTATATTACAGAGATAAAGAGGGACAAAACAGGAGTTATCACCCACCGAGATATGAGTATAATTATGAGTTTAAAGCTACAATCAGAGTAAACTCACCATGGTTTGATGAGATTGATGTTGAGCTCTCAGAGGGCAATCGTCCTGATAGTGTACATAACATGGCATATCGCGACCTTGAGCAACAGCTATATGATATGGCAAGTGTTCTTATGGGCAGAGGCTCTACACGTGTTGGTTATAACTCAACACAACAGCCAATGCATCAAATGAACCAACCTATGTATCAGTCCATGCAACAACCAATGCAACAGCCTATGCAAAACTTTGCACCTCATGCATCTGTGGCTTCTGCAGGAATGTGGACTTGCTCATGCGGCACAACAAACAGCGGAAGATTCTGTCAAAATTGTGGTGCAACACAGCAGGTACAACGTGATTTTGTGTGTGATAAATGCGGATGGAGACCACAGCCCGGTCAATCGTTTCCAAGATTTTGCCCAAACTGCGGAGATCCATTTGATCAAAACGATATGAGATAAAGAATAACTTTTGAAAGGAGTAAGTACCATGGCAGTATTACAAGAATATAAATGTCCGTGTTGCGGTGGTGCTATCGAATTTGATAGTAATATCCAAAAGATGAAGTGTCCTTACTGTGACGCAGAATTTGAAACAGAAACACTCGCATCATACGACAACGAACTAAACAATGAACACACTGACGATATGAAATGGGAAACAGCAGCAGGCGCTGATTGGCAGGAAGGAGAAACAGACGGTCTTCGTGTTTTTTCCTGTAAATCATGTGGCGGCGAAATCGTCGGTGATGAAACTACCGGTGCAACCTCATGCCCTTACTGTGGAAATCCGGTTGTAATGATGGGACAATTCTCAGGTGCGTTAAAGCCTGATTATATAATTCCATTTAAGCTAGATAAAAAGGCTGCTATTGAAGCTCTCAAAAAACATTACGGTGGAAAAAGACTACTTCCTAAAGCCTTTAAAGATCAGAATCATATAGATGAGATTAAAGGTGTTTATGTTCCATTTTGGCTTTTTGATGCTGATGCTGATGCTTATATCAGATATAAAGCAACTAAAGTTCGCAGCTGGAGCGACAGTAGCTATAACTATACTGAAACAAGTCATTTTTCAGTAAGCAGAGGCGGTTTTATCGGTTTTGAAAGAGTTCCTGTTGATGGTTCTTCAAAAATAGACGATACTCTAATGGAATCTATAGAGCCTTTCAACTTTACAGATGCTGTAAATTTCCAAACAGCATATCTTGCAGGTTATCTTGCAGATAAATATGATGTTGATTCACAGCAGAGCATTGCAAGAGCAAACGAAAGAATTAAAAGAAGCACAGAGGAGTCATTTGCATCAACTGTTAAAGGATATACCACAGTTATACCGGATTCGACTAATGTACGTCTGCAAAACGGTGTTGCAAAATATGCCCTATACCCTGTTTGGCTTTTAAATACTTCTTGGAACGGACAGAAGTATACATTTGCGATGAACGGACAAACAGGTAAGCTTGTCGGTGATCTTCCTTTAGATAAAGGTGCATACAAAAGATGGTTGTTCGGTTTAGCTGGAGCAGTAAGTGCTGTTGCATTTGCAATATCCTATCTAATATGGTTGCTTTAAGGAGGGTGTAAAAAATGATTAAAAGAATAATTTCACTAGCTGTTGCACTTCTCCTGTGCCTATCATTAACTATACCGGCATTTGCAACAAGCACAAGGCTATTCGATAACGCTGATCTCCTTACAGATGAAGATGAAGCCATAGTTCTTGCTAAGCTTGATGAGGTAAGCGAACTTCACAATGTTGATGTATTTGTTGCTATAGTGGAATCTGTAGGTGATCTTACTCCTGACCAATATGTAAATTCATTTTATGATACAAACAATCTAGGTTATGGAGATAATAAAGATGGCGTACTCCTTCTCCTCAGCATGGAAGAAAGAGATTATAGAATATTATCTAACGGTATAGCCGGTGATGCTATTTCTTCAGACGATATTGATACTATCGGAAACAAAATTATTGATGATTTAAGTAGTGGAGATTACGTTTCAGCTTTTACAAAATTTGCTGATGAATGTGAATACTACATAAACGGTGAAATCAACGGATTTCCTTTTAATGCAGGAAAAAACCTACTAATTTCTTTGGCTATTGGTTTTGTGGTAGCATTTATTGTGACAGGCATGATGAGAGGACAGCTTAAATCTGTAAGAGCTAAAGCTGAAGCATCAGACTATGTAAAAAGTGGAAGTATGCATGTTACACATTCAAGTGATCTATTCCTTTACAGAAATGTCACACGTACAAAAAAAGCAGAAAATTCATCGTCCTCTTCAGGTTCATCACGAAATGTAGGCGGCGGAAAATTCTAAAACTATATTATTTATAAATAAATTTTTGGAGGTATATAAAAATGGCAAAAAATAATTGTGCAATCTGTGGAGCTGAGGTAAGCCTTATCTCCGGACAAAAATTAGCAGATGGTAATTACATCTGCAGAAAGGTTTGCAGCAAAAAATGCTTTAAGATTTTTGATAAAGTATCTGCAACTCTTGATTCTGTTAATTCCCATATCGCCCAAGTTGAGTTTGGCACAAAGGCTTGGAATCAAATCTTTGAACCATTAAAAAAGACTAAGAATAAGGATGAGAAATTAAAAAGCTTCGGAGTTGGCGGAACAGTTATCTATGTATCACCATCAACAGGTCTTATTGCTCTTACAGAAAATCGCTATAAAATCTTTATATTCGGAAAAACAACATTGGCTTGCGTTTACCGACTTGCTGATTTATACGGATATGAATACGAAACAGAAACAGTTAAAAATTCTGAAGGCAAAGATGAAACAAAACATTATTGCCATATGTTTTTTAGAAATGTTTCAGGTATGTATGACTTCCGTGTAAATGTTTCCAACAGCAAAAGCTATGAGTCAATGGAAAAATATTTTAATAATATATTTGGTATACAAAAGACTCTTCGCAACTCAATAAACAATGCAAAGAAACAGATAGATGCGATCAAAGCAGTTGCTGGCGCTGTAAAGGCAGCTAAAGATGGCGTTAACGTTGAAGAAAAGGGTGCCGAAGCTTTTAACGCTATGGACGTTGCAACTTATGGCGACAGAACAGAATGGATAAAGAAAGCTGACGCTGCCCTAGCTTCAGTTAAATAAGAACTTTAATTAAAAGCGGAGTCGTTTGGCTCCGCTTAAACTTTAAGGAGTATAATAATGGGTATGAAAATTAAAAATTTATTACTATTAATGTGTTTTATAATATGTATTTCTTCTATTACAGGATGCACACAAAATAAAACCAATGTACAAAGTAGTACAGATACCACGAAAGCAGAAAGTATAAAAGATTCGGACGGAGAAATATCTATCTCAACAGACACGTCTACTGAACCGGTAGACGATAACATTTATGCTTCCCTTGTATCCTTACGACAGGGAATGGTTGGAACTTCGGAAGTTTTTGCTGTGGCTTATTTAGGATGTACAGAAGATATGGACGAGGTGGATGCGACAGAATGGATAAAGGAAAATCGTCCTCTATTATGTTCCGATCTACCTTTTTTAACTGCTATTCCTAAAGACGATATTATAGGCGACGGTTTTGGTGAATTATATTGTATAGTCCCGGCATATGAAGATACTACTCTTTCAATAAACAGACTGTCAATTAACGAGGACGGATCATCTTCAGTAGGTGATGTCCTTTATCGTAGTGAAACGGGTAATCCTATATTGCTTTTCTGTAATACAGGTGGTTTTTCTCCCGATATGCAAGTAGTTGTAACACAAGGTGAAAACAAAAGCATTACATGGTATCCTACCCTTGATGATAACTTACGCATTATAAAAACATTGTCAGAGGAAGGAGAAAGTCAAGTTATGGACTTTACTCCTTATTCAGAACAACTTTCTACTGAGTATTCTCAGGATAAATCTGATGGTTGGATATCGCCCGAAAATAACGATCTTATCGGAACTGCTTGGGATTGTGACCACTATACCTCTGATGGTAGAGTTTGCAAATACTCACTTAGCTTTGAAAAAGATGAATTATTTATCCAATGGAATGATGGAATAGATGAAGAAGATCATCTGTTTACCGCAACATGGAATCTTATTACTAATTCTGATGTAATCTTGCTTGAAATTGATTTAGGTCAACTTGATGGAATAAGACAGTATCCAATATTACTGACACAACGAGGTCATCTGTTAGAAATATTTGAGGATTTCACAAACGATGATGTCTATCGTTCGTACGAAACTTTAAATTGCATATTTGAACGTACCTATGGTTAATAGTTGCAATATAAAAAGTTTGCACTAAAGTACGATGTAAAAAGTAATTTTAATCTATATAATCATATTATAGTTATGTAAACTCTCAGCAAGGAGGTAAATAAAGAGTATGACAAAAATTGTCATTAGTATTCAGAACGGTTTATTAGCAGAAGCAATCACTCAAATGCTTAGCGATAGCGGAGAGTTTCAGCCTTATAGAGTTTTAGTCGAAGGCAAGAAAGATTGTGTTGTAAATAACTGTGAGATGTTATCTGCCGATATCCTTTTAGCTGAAGTGTCTTATACCTCAGATACTTCATTTGAAACACGATTAAAAGAAATAAGGCAAGTGCGTAACAAACTACCTAAGTGCAAAATTGTAATGCTGTGTGATGAAAATTCCGCACCCGATATCGCACATGAAGTGACAAACGCAAAAAAAGATGGATTGATTGATGGATTCTTCTACTCATCTGTTACCGCAAAATATTTAACAGCAGCACTTGCTTCACTTTAACAAATGTAAAGCAGGCTTGGAGAGAAAATATAAAGAAGAACCTCTTACAGGAGGTACCACTGTATGTCGCTTTTATGATGGAGAAAAGCAGATACGCATATCAACAGACTGTATGCCTGAAGATGGGGCGCATATTCTCAATGAAATTAAATCCGTGATACTGTCCTATAAACAATAATACGAAAATGATTGACGTACATCGATAAAACGTCGTGTTCTCTGCGGATAAGGACAGATTAGGAGGTGTGTTATGAAAAAACTGCTTATATTCATTGTACTCGTTCTGACCTTAGCCATTTGCCTTTCCGGCTGTTACCCGAATAAGGAAATGTACGATCAGGAAGACGCTGACAAGATTACCGCAAGGGTACCGAGATGATGCAGGTCTGGCTTGATGAAAATATGCCGGATGCAACATTGGAAGAATGTACAGCGTTTATTGCATGGACCAATTATGACGGCAACAACTACTTAACGGATTATGCTTCCGGACAGATCAGCCAAAACGGTTAAAAAAAACATTCACGATACATACAGTGACCGGTGCGGTGTATTTTGAAATGGATGCAGGTACAAAGCAGAAGCTTTGCGAAATTGCAGAATCCTACTTTGATGAAGCAATAGAATCTATAGGAATCGTACCGCAAAGCGTAGAAGAAGGGTATGCATTTCAGTGCTATGTTATGGCTCCTGCCAAAGACGGAGAGTCGGCAATGGAAGTCCCATGGGTATATTCATTTGATTTCGGATTGCCGGCAGACGTAGAGGATTTGAATGATTTTGTGCGAAATCCTAAGTCCCGTTTGCCGATTTATGTTAATAAGCCTGAATTTACTGTATCGGATACTACAGATTTGTCTGCCTATGATCTTGTTGCGATGGAAACGCTGAAAAATGAGTATGGCTTTCATATCGGTTCAATGTCAATCAATAATGTCGGTCAACATTTTCAAAAGATCGACCACAGGGATAAGATGTGCACAGAACTGTGGGAATATGGATGCTGGTATAAAGCGGACGGATTTGAGTTATATGGCATGGTGCATGAGCGGAGCGAAGAGCGAAAGATTGAAACAAATGAGTTGACGGTATCCGATATTAAGTATAATCCCGAAAAGGATCTGCTTTTTGAACAAACGAGTTACGGTTACCTATGGTCTGTTCTAAGCGAAGACTGGCCCCCGGATTATGGCTTCGTACTCATAGCGTATAAGGGAGCCGAAATACTTAATTCTGACTTCTATTACCTTGATACAAAGGAGAATCCTTCCGATAAAAGTTTAGAAACGACCTGGCTGGAACGCGAAGGTTATTATGTGCTGGCATCCGGTGCCAATCATTCCCCCTTAAAGCTCTATGATGATAAAAAACTGGTGCGCAAGATACAAACGGACAGTAAAGTAACCCATGCATAAAATCATGTTTAGAAACTCTTTGCACAACTTATTTGCAAATTTTGTGCCATATTGCCAAAATTTTTCGCATAGGTAAACACAAAAAATTTCAGACAATCTGACAAAAAACCTGACTGCCGGGTATGTACAAATGATTTAATAAACTAATAAAAGCAAGCGTTTTCGTTGTTTTTTGATGATGATTAATTGATTTTTACTAAAAATTATGGTATTATTTTTTGGGATTATTATATACAAAGTGGTCAAAAAGACTGTAACAAAATAAATTTTCGGCGTGGGTTTAGCAGATAAATTCCTGCCGTGAAATAAAAAAGTTAAATTTTTGGAGGAAAAAATTATGTACAAAAAAGGATTATTATTCACGTTGATTTTTACGATGTTGCTTGGTATGTTTGCATTGCCGCAGTGGATTACTGCAACAGTGCAGGCAGTCAGTGAGGATGATGCAACTGCCCACTCCTTGCCGTCAAGAGGTTACGGTAGCACCGACTCCGACACACCCCCCGGTGACATTACATGGGAAATAGACTCTGACGGTACACTTACTATCAGCGGTACGGGGCATATCAAAACCTCCTCCGGATGGCGCGATGAAAACGAAAGCATTAAAAAAATTGTAATTAATCCCGGAATAACAAGTATAGGTGATTATGCGTTTCAAGGTTGCATAAACGCAACAAGCATAACATTACCAAACACTATAATAAGTATAGGTAACGGTACGTTTAAGCGTTGTGAAAGCTTAACAAACTTAGAAATTCCGGACGGTGTAACAAGCATAGGTAATGAGGCGTTTGCTGACTGTAAAACCTTAACAAGCGTAACAATTTCAGACAGCGTAACAAGCATAGGCGGTTATGCGTTTGGAAATTGTAATAATCTTGAAAGTATACAGGTAGGTGCTAATAATACCATATATTCTTCTGATAACGGAGTATTATTAAACAAAGATAATACAATAATTATTTGCTATCCTCCTGCTAAAACGGAAACAACATATTCTATGCCCACAACTGTAACAAGGATAGGTGATTATGCGTTTGAATGTTGCAACAACTTAACAAGCATAACATTTCCGGATAACGTAACAAGGATAGGTAATTATGCGTTTTACGGTTGCGAAGGCTTAGCAAGCATAACAATTCCGGACAGCGTAACAAGCATAGGTTATGATGCATTCTGTGATTCTGCATACTATAATAACGATGAAAACTGGACAGACGGGGTATTGTATATAAATAAACATTTGATAGCGGCTGAAATCTCGGTTACTTCTGCAAATATAAAGGAAGGCACATTGTGTATAGCTGATGATGCGTTTTCATTTTGCGAAAGCTTAACAAGCGTAACAATTCCAAACAGCGTAACAAGCATAGGTTATCAGGTATTTTTTGATTGTATAAGTTTAACAAGCATAACAATTCCAAACAGCGTAACAAGCATAGGTGATGAAGCATTTGCTGAATGTGAGAGCTTAACAAGCATAACAATTCCGGACAGCGTAACAAGTATAGGGGAAAAAGTGTTTGCAAATTGCAAATCGTTTACAATTTGCGGTTATGCCGATTCTTACGCACAAGAATATGCAGATGATAACAGCATAAACTTCGTAGCCATTCCCAAAAATGAAAACAACATTTATTACTATTTCACAGACGAACAACCTGTTGTTGACGGAGTAATCCTTTCCGTAGAAGATGTAGAGCCAAGTGATGTTTCTGCTGAATTTGACACAGCAAAGGTTAAAGCAGTTAATATATCATTAACTAAAGGCGGCGAAGCGATAGAACTTATAAGTGATATGGTTATAAGAATGTCATTACCTACATTTAACAGTAATACAAAAACTAAAACAATAACCATAGACAAATATGTTGTATACAGTATAGACGGAAGCACCAAAACACAAGTGCCGTCAATTGTAAAAGACGACTGCATAACATTTAAAATAAGTAAGCTTGGCACATATGCAATAGCGCTTGAAACAGAAGAAATTGAGGAGTCTGACTCCGACACCGACACATCATCAGACACTACAGACACAACAGTTGACACATCATCGGATACCACCACAGACACAACGACCGACACATCATCAGATAACACAGACACGAACAACACCGATACAGATAACACCGACACTGACAAGCCACAGGGTACAACAGGTGACATAAACGGCGACGGTAAGGTTACGATGGAGGATGTTGTTATTCTTCAAAAACACATAGCGAAGCTTGTGTCTTTTACAGATGAACAAAAACTTCTCGCTGATGTAGATCACGACGGAAAAATAACTATGGTCGATGTAACGACGATGCAAAAATATATTGCTAAGTTAATTACAAATTTTTAAAACTCGATGATAAATATAATAAAACGAAAATCCGTTCTCTTGCGAGAACGGATTTTCGTTTTGGCCCGCCCGAAGGGATTTGAACCCCTGTCCTTCAGAATCGGAATCTGCTGCGATATCCAGCTTCGCCACGAGCGGTTATCTGTATTTTTTACCTATTTTGTATTTGGGTGCTTTTTTCTTAGAAATATGCGTGTTATTATAAGTCAAATTTGATTTTTGGTAATTCTTATATTTCTTTTTATTTGATGAAAATAGAGCAGAGAAAAGCAGAACTAGGCCTGCTATAATAATAATCCAGCCACTAGCCAATCCCCACAAATTTTCATTAAAAACTAAAGAATAGAGCATCAAAGCACCTTCTCTTTTTAAAGTAACTTATTCTATCATAATTATTATTTTTTTTCAAGAAAATTATCACCCGGCACAGCAAAAAAAACACAGCCAAACCCAAATAAATGAGTTTGGCTGTGTTTATATTTTTAATTAATTACTTTAATCACGGATCAAGATCAGGAATAAGCTTTGCAAGGAACTTCTGAATCATAGTAACGTCTACCATGTTGATTGTGTCGTTATGGTCACAATCAGAGTTGATTATAGACATCTCTCCATAATTTTCATGCGTAGTAAGCTTTGCCATGATCTTCTGAAGTGCTGTTACGTCTTCCATGTTTACAAAACCATCGCAGTTTACATCGCCATAGAGTGGCTTATCTGGGATAGGCTCGTCAGAGTCAGTTGGCTTATCTGTGCTTGTGTCATCAGATTCGGTGCTTGTATCAGGTGTAGTGTCAGTATCACTCGTATCCATTACTTCACCATTATCGCCTTCCAGCCAAATAGCATATAGGGTTAGTGTCACTCCATCAAGGTAAACATTATCCTTGTCATATTCGGGTACTTTGCTATCTGCGCTTAATCCCCATCCAACAAACGTGTAACCCTCTCTATCAAACATACAATCTTTAATAAATGGGTAGCTATTTAATGCATATGAGTATACCTTTTCAGTTTCTCCATCTGCTGTTGCTCCGCCGTTTCCAACATATATAATGTCGAATGCGCTCTTTTCCCATTGTGCATAAAGGATCACGTCTCTGCTTGGCATTGTGAATGTGTCTAGCTCATCATAATCTGTGCCTGTGCCATCTTTCTCTGTGTTCCAGCCTACAAATGCAAATCCGTCGTTTTCGAACTTGTTTTCATCGATTGTCACTAGCTCGCCATATGATGCATTTACAGAATATGAATGTTTGTTGTTATAAAAACCTTCTACACCATCATAAGTAACTGTGTATACATTTAAACTCCACTGTGCTGTAAGAATAGCTGTTGCATCTGCAATCTTGCAGAGATTGAAGAGTGAGTAATTGTTATTAGAAACAACGCCAAATGCTGTATCACCATTTGCAAGACCTGTCTTGCTTCCGGAAAGCATATAATATGCTCCGTCAGCCTTAGTTGCGCTTGTTGAATAGTTTACATAATTTGGTGAATCATATGTTAGCTTCCAGCCTGTAAATGTGTAACCCTCACGTGTTGGATTTGCTGTTAAATCATATGCCTTATCATAGGTTGCAGTAACTGTTGTTTCGTCTGTTGTGCCTGCCCATTCACCGCCATTTGGAACGAATTTAATATTATAGGTGATTGGTGTCCACTGAGCATATAATGTAATTTCGTCAGTTGGTAATGTTACCAAATCTGTTACACTCTGTTTGTCTGTATAAGATGTGCCTGTTCCGTCTGCCTTTGTGTTCCATGAACCGAATGTATAACCTGTTCTTGCAAAGGCATTTGCTGTGAGTGACTGTGCCACGCCAAATTTAAACTGCTGATCAGACATTCTGCCTGTTGCATCTGTTGCATTCTTGTTGTAATGCACCAGATAGTTAATTGGTTTAACAGGAACGAGAACCTCTACCTGTACGCCGTCTCTAGCATCTGCGAGCGTGATTTCGAATGGTTTTGTTGTATCATCCAAAGGATATCCAAATGTGTCCTTAGCTGATGATACTACAACCTTG
Source organism: Clostridia bacterium (assembly GCA_029098305.1). Taxonomy (GTDB): domain Bacteria; phylum Bacillota; class Clostridia; order Oscillospirales; family Acutalibacteraceae; genus JAEEHZ01. The sequence continues at coordinate 28,718 of JAQXOB010000009.1, read as the reverse complement.
TATTCACCAAATTCGCAGGATTGATAGTTAATGTCCATTGAATTTGTCAATGTTTTTGTATCGCTAAATTTGTTTTCATCAGAGGAGGTCATCTCTGTTTTAACACTAGCACTGGAGAGTGCCCTATCAACACCTTCTGTGTAAAGTCCGTCACCATTCATATCGAGGAACACCTTGATGTGAACGTTAGTGTCTGCTTTTTCACTAATGTATGGCTGGGTAAAGTTACTTGTCTTTGTACCGCCATCATATGTTGCGGTTACTTTAACAGTATTGTTTGCGGTGTATTGTGGTCTTGCATCTTCTCTTACCTTAAACTTACCTGTGAGTCGGATAGAATATCCTGGGTAAAGCTCAAGTGTCTTATGAACAATACTCAAAACAGTAGTTCCGGATATTGTAGCATCAGAAACAATCTGTACAACATTACCCTCTTCATCAAGAACAGCTATCTCAAGAGAATTGTCAACGTATGTTGAACCTCCTGTGTAGAAATTAGGGAATGTATCTTGAATGTTGAGGTTTGTAATGATACAGTTACCTGCATTTGTAATAATAACTCTGAAATCAGTTTCGCCACCAATTATTGCAGAAATAGGTTCATTGGTAGCATCTCTCCATTGTGAGCCAACTTTATATTGTGTCTTACAGTCTACCTGATATGATGCTGATACATTAAAGAGACCTACATTCTCAAATTTGCCGACATAATCTGTAGTTGAGCCGTCACCATCATAGTCGTTTACATCAAGCACATAAGATGCCACAGCCTCAGGTTTAAAGCTACATCTATTTTGAATTACACCAAATTCCCTGCCGGATGCATCAGAGGTGTAAAGTGTTGCTTTCTGATATCCACCTATAACTCTGCTGTCTGCAATAAACGGTATAGTTACACTAACTGACCTCGAGCCGTCACTGTAGCTGTAGTTATCATAACGAGGAACACCTGTTTTTGCACCTGCATTATTTCTAATATCAACAGTAAATCTGCAAACCTGCTTACCGTTTACTTCTTTAAGTATTTCAACATCAACAGTCTTTGTTCCTTCTACTATTCTATACTTATTTGTTCCTGTTGAGGTTACCTTTGAGCTATTTGTGTTGAACTTAACTCCCACCGGTAGCTCAGCAACTACGATAGGTGTTTCCCAAATACATGAAGCCAGTCCCTGAACATACTGGGATTGGGCTTGTTTAGTATTTGAAAGATACATAACAGATTCCAGAGCTTTTGTCTCTGAACCGCTCAATGGATTGATGGTTGCATAGGAGCCTTTAGATTGTATATACGCGTTGTGATATGCCTTACCTACAATATAGAATACATCCTCACCTTCAGCCTTGATATATCCACTGGAGTCGTTATCACCAACAATATCGACCTTGTTCTCACCGTTTATAGTATAATGTGGCTCATATCTAAGCTCATATGTTACATGAGATTTGTCGCCATCATTTACCGGGAGACCGGTTGCCATATTTTTATTATCCACAGGTGTTGCATATGTAAGCTTAATAGGATCACGGTCATCAGAATATGCGATACTGGAGTTTTTTCCTTCTATTCCATAAACCTTGGTTGAACCTTCTTTATAATACGGCTTAGCAACTATCTTAGAAATCCACTCGCCTGTTTCGAGCTTGATATAGTTAGCATCAGAAGAAGCCTCTGTGCCTATGTTCATAGATTTATTGAAATTTATATCCGTTCTTGACACACTTCTTGTTGTGTTCCCTTTAGTTATATATATATCAAAATCTGCAGAACAGTTAAAGAAGTTCGTAATGGTCTTAATATTTACAGGCAGTGTAGGGTCGTTAATCCATGAAAGCTCAAAACCTTTTATCGGAAGAACACCTTCGTTGGTCAAACCATCTGAATAAACAGTCTGAGTTGACACAATTGTAGGAGCACTTAGATCGAGTGTAATACGGTTTGTAAGATTTCTGGCAGGGTCATTAAAAGAGAAGGCTTCGTCATTCAAATCCTGAACAGGATCCAAAATAGTCAACTTATATTCTCTCTCAGTTACCTCAACACCATCCTTAGTGTATGCTGTAATCTTATACTTAACTATAACCCTATCTCCACCCTTTAATGTTGAATTAGATGGAACGTTATAATATACACTATTAAATAAATACCTAAATTCTCTGTAGCGTGCAGGATCATCACCAGAGTAATTTGATGTAGGACTACCAATACCTGTTTTATATTTCTCAGTTATAGTATATCCTGTGTTCATACTACCGGTTTTACTATATGATGATGGGTCTGATGGATTTTTTGGAGTATGTGAAATAATCTCTATACCCTTTGGTATAGTAATCTCAACAACAAGCGGATAATCTGTGTCTTCAACTGCAATGTTTTGTGAATTTGAAAACAAACCATCGGTGTCAAGAGAAAAATAATTATATGGAGAAAAGCTTTGATCTTCATAGCCCTTGAATATATAGTATGTAAGATCTTTTTTGTCTTCATCAAGATACTCAGGCTCTTTGATTGGATCATTATAACTAAAACCACCACGTTTTTCTTCCAATAATGTTTCATGGCCAAGATAGAGTGGTGTTGCGCTTGTAGAAACAACAGAGCCATTTTCTACCATATAATATCCAGGGATAGCCATAATGTTATCATTTGGAACTAAAGCTCTGAACTTATCATTAAAATCTGCATAAACATAGCAGTTAAGATTGGTCTCAGCTGTGCTTGGAGATGTGATTGGAATCTCAAGGTGCTTGTTTGTACCATCAATTCCTGCAATCTTGCCATTATGCACAGTAGCAACAGTCTCAGCGCCACCGCCAACTCTGTATTTAAAGTTTACAAAGTAAGAATCGCTGGCAGTTGAAGATACAAGTGCCTTTGAGGTATCAAACACGTCATCAAGTGGCACAACAAGTGTACCGTTAGTAGCGCTTGCGCTTGCATGAACATCAAAACGGATAGACAAGCGAGCAGATTTTGTATGTGTAAGATATATGTTTCCGTTTTTTATGGTTTTAGGGAGATCAGCAGAGTATGTAACTTCCTCAATTGTGAAATTTTCACCTGCGCCCTTCTCCGATTTCTCATCTGAGGCTACATCGCTTAGTGCAGATTCATCCTCAATTACCTCTGAAGAAGCTTCAAGGTCTAAAACCTCTTCAACTCTCTGTTCTTGCAATTTTGTGTCAAAGATGTTTTTAATCTCTTCGGCGTTAACAGCAACTGCAGAAGTAGATACTATCATCATAACTGACAGCAATATAGCAATAACTTTTTTCATAATATATTCCTCCTTCGAATATAAATTTACGCTTGTATTTTACCATATATGTTTATATAAATCAATATTTTACACAAAATAAATTTCGTTCTGATTTGGCTTTTTGTTAAATCAGAGCATAGCCCTGCACAATATAATTGATTAAGTTAATTTTTGCTGTGCTTGATAAATTTTTATTCTTATGTATTTTGGGGTTTTGATATGCCTGCCACAGAGCGATTTAAAATCTAAGCCGTGATTTTATCTTCATCACCGACCTTATAACTAAAATTGATAAAAATTGCAATATTTTTTCTCATAAATCCTGCCTCCCAAGTATTAATTACACATTTATTTTATCATAGAGCAATCCGCATTTCAATATTACATTGGTGTTTTTGTACAATAACTAGATAGAAAATCTTGACAATAATGTATAATATTTACTATAAACACAGTAATCTATTCTAACATAATACATTAACTTTATAATGTAGACACAACTAACAAAATAATATTTTTTCATAATAATTTTAGATATCACTTATTTTTTTGCATATACGATATTGACAAAATGTTTTTTGATGATATAATAGTTTTCGTTGTGGGGGCGTAGCTCAGCTGGGAGAGTGCTTGAATGGCATTCAAGAGGTCGTCGGTTCGATCCCGATCGTCTCCACCATAACAAAATAGGCTATCGCAAATCCAAAAATACGGATGAGCGGTAGCCTATTTTCTATGCCTATATTTACTTTTCTTAAACTTCCACAATGCTTGTTCCGGGATAATAGTGGCTTAATATCTCTTTGTATGTTGCTCCCTGCTGTGCCATAAACTCTGCACCATATTGACTAAGCCCAACATTGTGCCCATAGCCTCTCACAGTGAATACAAAGTTTTCTTCTGAATACACCACATCGAAATCACTGCTTCTTAATGAAAATGCATTTCTCACCTCTAAACCTGTGTATTCACCCTGCCCGATAGACATTTGCATAACAGTGCCTGATGATGTGCGCTCGGTTATCTCAAGCCAATCAAACGGATTTTCTCCGAGGTTTGCGTCAGGAAAATTTGCCTCTATAATCTCTCGTGCCTCATCGGCTGTAAAGTATTCTTCTGTCTTGTATCCGGGTGCTTCGGTATCATAAGGACTTGCTACATCTGTGAGGTATGGCAACGCCTGCACAAAGACGTTTTCGCTCTTTTCGGTGACTCCTCCTGATATTGCATAAAACACGGTGAGTGCTGCCTCACCGTCATACTCCACAAGCTCGCCATACACCTCCTCCGCAGCATCTTTATACACTTTTATTACATTATTATAGTTATCGCCGGTGCGCTCTTTAAACAGCTCATCGGTCAAATATTTTTCTCCAATAGACAGATCTGCGCTAAAGTCATAGTCCAGATTATCTCCCTCTCGGTTATTTTGCCTTTGACGAGAATAATAAGTGTATACAGCTACCATCTGAGCTTTTATCGCTTCGGGCTGAAAGGTGGAGGGTACCTCTGCCGCTGTGCCACCTATTATAAAATCCTTGTCTTTTACAGAAATAATCTCATTGGTAGATGTGTCTTTTATTTTGAACTCTTTATATTTTTTTATACCTTTAAGATCTACGCTTGTTTCATCATCGACTTTTGAATTATCTGACACACTTACCTTACTTGTTTTCTTATCTTCAGGATTATTCGAGCTTGTCTCGCTTTTTGATGTAATAGAAGATGTATTTGTAGCATTAGAGATTATGCTCTTAGTATCAGATAGCACAAACAGCTCCCTGTCACTACTTAATCTTGCTGTAACATAAAGTGGTAGTGCTGCTGTGATTGTATATGCGAGTATTGCTGTTAGTATTCTTTTTCTCATTTTTTTACCGCCTTTTTTTTATTTTAGTTGACATTGATGTTCATTTGCTCTACAATATATCTGTTATACCATCATTTAATAATATGAATTTTTGTTGACATATATAACTAATATTTTATTGAAAGGTCTGTTTTTATGAAGCTTAAATCTTCGTGGATTGTTTTTATACCAACATTTTTATCTGCGCTGGGAATCCAGATGTTTCAGTCTATATCAGGAGTCAATTCCTTTGGTTTTATGATAGCCGGAGTAGCCGTCACATTACTTATGGTGTTGGGCATAATCATAATTGCTTGCAACGACCGCTACACAGTGCGTGAGTATGAGCCAAGAAAAAATTTTGCTTCCGGCATATTGCTTTGCATAGTCGCTGTGGCTTCTGCATTTTACGGTGTAACAGGTATATCACATATCTTTGATGAAAAGCTGGAAATATTAAAGATTCTTTTAGCGGTATCTGCATTGCTTTCTTCGATCGTGTTCGTACTTCTTGGCATAAATGCATTCACCGGCAATTATACTGTAACTGCTTCGCCTGTTATGACACTTGCACCCGTGCTAATGTTTGCCATAGAGCTTATTAATCGCTTTATTTCCTACACTACTGTGGCTGTGGCATCCACACAGGTTTACGACATATTAAGCGTTGTGTTTTTGCTCATATTTATGTTTTATTGCGCAAGCATATATGCAGGGATCCCTACAAAGCAATCAGTAAAATGTTGCTTTATTTTTGGTATGCCGGGTATTACACTAACATTTATGTGGTGCATAAAAGACTTTATGCCAATTCTAAGTGGTAAGGCACCTTTTGTATTTAACGACAGAATTCCGGAATTTATAGCTTTCTCATTTGCCTTATTTGCATTATCTTTCCTCTTGGAAATCACCCTTAACGCAAAAATTGCCGGAAACTTTACTCTGGATGATGATGAAGATTTTTCTTCTGAAGAAGAATATTTTGGCTTAACAAGAACAAGAAAAGAAAAAGAGAAATCTTCATATGAAAGCATTGTAAAATATGCAAAAAACAACAGAACAAATTCTTATTCAACCCAAGATGCAGTAGAAAACACTGTATCTGATGAATTAAAGGATAAAAACACAACTCCAACACATAATAATCAAAACAACGCTTCGCTATTTGACGAGAGTGTGAGAGCAGGCTCCACACCGAGCGTTGATTCATCATCTAAGCCTGTTGAATATGAAACAGATGATGGCGAAGAAGATCTCAGCTGGATAGATAAGCTGATAAAAGATATCGAAGAAGAACAAAATCAGTAATATATAAGATTTTTACGCTAAGGAGGCATATATGAAAAATTCAATAAAAAAGCTTGTGTGCCTCATTTGCACAGTGGCTCTGTGTAGTTCGCTTATGATAACATCATACGCAGAAGAAAATGACTTTATAGTCGAAAATGGTGTTCTTGTAGAATATAACGGTTACAATTCAACCGTTATAATTCCTGATAATGTATATGAAATTGCTGATCACGTATTTGAAAATCATAGTGAAATCACGAGTATAGATTTTGGCAGCAATGTCTATTATGTAGGCAATTATGCCTTTTATAACTGTGATGGACTGATGGAAATAGGCGGTCATGAGAGCATATCAAAGGTTGGAGCCTATGCCTTTTATGGTACTCAGTGGTTTGATGCTATCAGAGATGATGTAAAAATGCTCAATAACATAGTTATAGGTGGCAGCCCTGATTTGTCAGGGTTTGAATTTCCACAGAATGCTGTTTCTGTAGCCCCACGCGCCTTTTATGGCAATGCAGGTCTTGAAAGCATCACCTGCAACGAAAATCTTATAGAAATCGGCGAAGAGGCATTCGCAGGTTGCACATCATTAAAAGAATTTACATATGGTAGTAAATTAAACTATATAGGTATGAACGCTTTTGAGAATACTCTATGGCTTTCTGCTGTTGATGAAGAATTTATTATTATAAATGGTATACTTATTAAATATAGTGGCAATGATTTTATAATAAACCTGCCATTTAATGTTACACAGATCGGCGACGGTGCTTTCTATAATAAGAGCATTGAGAGTGTTACACTCCCTAAAAATTTGTTCTATATAGGTAAATATGCCTTTGCACAAAGCGGACTTTCTGATATCGACTTTTTAAACTGTGAGATAGTATATATCGGTGCAAATGCCTTTGATGGCTGTTGCAATATAGAAGAACTTACACTAACTAAGAGTATAAAATATATAGGCAGAGACGCATTTTCCGACTGTAAAGAAACTTTATTTTTTGTAGAACCCGGCACAATGGGCTATGAATATGTTACAAAAAACGGTTTGAACTATCATTTTACAAATGTTTCCGGAGATATAAACGGCGACAAGGTACTCTCAATGGAAGATGTGGTCGCATTGCAAAGATATATTGCAAGCCTCACAGAATTTACTGATAAACAAAAAGCTATAGCAGATGTAGATTCAGACGGTGAAATTTCCATGCAAGATGTTACATATATGCAAAGAAAAATCGCCGGATTGATATAAAATCATATCTTTAATATGATATAAAAAACTCAATTCTATATGAAAGGAAGAAAAAAATGGTTAAGGTTGAATTGAAAAACGGAATTGAAAAGGAATTTGAAAATGGTACCACCGTTGCCGATATAGCCAAGTCACTAGGTGGCGGCATATTTAAGGCAGCATGTGCAGCGAGGGTTAATGATATAGTTTGCGATTTACGAACACCTATAACTACCGACAGCAAGGTTGAGATACTTACATTTGACGATGAAGAAGGCAAAAAGGCTTTCTGGCATACAGCATCACACATACTTGCACAAGCAGTTAAGAGATTGTATCCTGAAGCAAAATTTGCTATTGGCCCTGCTATCGACAATGGTTTTTATTATGATTTTGATGTAAAAGAGGCTTTCTCTCCCGAAGATTTGGAAAAAATTGAGCAAGAGATGAAAGCAATTGTAAAAAGCGGCATTGAGCTTGAAAAGTTTGAGTTACAGCCTGATGAAGCAATCAAGATGCTCGAAGAAATGGGAGAACCATACAAAGTAGAGCTTGCTAAAGAGCACTCAGATAAAGGAGAAGCAATCAGCTTTTATAAACAAGCTGAGTTTACGGACTTATGTGCAGGACCACACCTCATGAGCGTAGCTGCAATCAAAGCAATAAAGTTGACTAACTGCACAGGCGCATATTGGCGTGGAGATGCATCAAAGGCACAGCTATGCAGAGTGTATGGCACAGCTTTTCCTAAAGCATCACAGCTTGAGGCACATCTCACCATGCTCGAAGAAGCAAAAAAGCGTGATCACAACAAGCTTGGAAGAGAGCTAGAGCTTTTCACTACATCCGATATTATCGGTCAGGGATTGCCAATTCTTTTGCCAAAGGGCGCAAGAGTGATTCAGCTATTGCAACGCTTTGTAGAAGATGAAGAGCAAAAGAGAGGCTGGCAGCTCACAAAAACACCATATATGGCAAAGAGCGATTTATATAAAATAAGCGGACACTGGGATCACTATCAAGATGGTATGTTCGTCTTGGGTAGCGAAGAAGACGGCAAAGAATGTTTTGCGCTTCGTCCAATGACTTGTCCTTTCCAATATCAGGCTTATCTAAATAGAGGCAGATCATATAGAGATCTTCCAATGCGTCTCAACGAAACCTCTACCCTGTTCCGTAACGAATCGAGTGGTGAGATGCATGGTCTTATCAGAGTAAGACAGTTCACAATTTCTGAGGGCCACCTCATGTGTACACCGGAACAGCTTGAGAGCGAGTTTAAGGGTTGCTTAGAGCTTGCTATTTATATGTTAAAGACACTCGGCCTATACGAAGACGTTTCTTATAGATTTTCTCAGTGGGATCCGGAAGATACACAAAAATATATCGGTACAAAGGAGCAATGGGACGAAGCTCAAGGCATTATGAAGCAAATTCTCGATCATCTCGAAATTTCTTATAAGGTTGGTATCGGAGAAGCCGCTTTCTATGGTCCAAAGCTCGATATTCAAATAAAGAATGTTTATGGTAAGGAAGATACTCTCATCACAATCCAGATTGACCAAATGCTTTCTAAGCAGTTCGGCATGGAATATGTGGATAGAGATGGCACAAAGAAAAATCCTTACATCATTCACAGAACATCTATCGGTTGCTATGAGAGAACTCTTGCTCTTCTCATTGAGAAATATGCAGGTGCATTCCCAACATGGCTTGCACCGGTTCAGGTTAAGCTCTTGCCTATAGCAGACAGACATATTGATTATGTAAATGAGGTAAGAGAAAAGCTGGAAGCACATGGCATCAGATGCGAAGTAGACGGCAGAAGCGAAAAGATAGGATACAAAATCAGAGAAGCACAGCTCGAAAAAGTTCCTTATATGTTGCTCGCCGGAGATAAAGATATAGAAAACAACGTTATTTCGATACGTTCACGTAAGCTTGGCGATATCGGATCAATGAGTGTAGATGAATTTGTAGAAAAGATTTTAGAAGAAGTTAGAACTAAAAAAATAGACTGATGCATCCTACTATATTCTGTGGAGGTTAATGTTAAATGCCAAATAAAATAATTGTCACTGCTGACAGCACGTGTGATTTGACACCGGAATTGTTGCAAAAATATGGTATATCTACAATTCCGCTTCATATCAACTACAATGACACCAGTCATTATGATAATGTAGACATAACACCGTCAGACATTTACAATAAATTTGACGAAACAGGTGAACTCCCAAAAACAGCATCTATCAGCATTGGCGAATATAAAGATTTTTTTGAACCATTCATCAATGACGGATACGAGATTATTCATCTTAATATTGGTTCGGGGCTTTCTGCGTGTTATCAAAATGCAATGATCCTAAGCAAGCAGATTCCTGAGCTCCATCCATTTGATAGTAGAAATCTATCCACAGGAACAGGCTTGATAGCTATTAAAGCTGTGGAGCTTGCAAAAGAGGGTATGAAGGTTGAAGAGATATTACCAATCCTTGAAGACTATTCATCTAGGATTCATGGAAGCTTTATACTCGATAGACTAAATTTTCTTGCCGCAGGTGGCAGATGCTCATCGCTGGTAGCACTTGGCGCAAATCTTCTTAAACTGAAGCCATGCATTGAGATTTCATATGATGATCACGGTACTATGACTGTCGGAAAAAAATTCAGAGGCAAATATGTGGCAACTTTTAAGGAATATATCGACTACAAGCTTTCTCAATATGAGGGAATAATTCCAGATAAAGTCTATTTTACCCATGCCAGTCTTAAAGATGAAGATGTATCTGAAATAATAGAATATATAAAAGAAAAGAATATTTTCTCTGAAGTTTTTGTTTGCACTGCCTGTTGCACAATATCTTCTCATTGCGGTCCATACACCGCCGGAATATTCTTTATAACAGAAAAATAAAACGAAAAAATTTGCCCGTGTGCATATAAAACACACGGGCAATAAAATTTAAAAATAAAAGAGGTGTATTAAGTGAAGTATGAAGGAACCTGGCTTATCGCCGGTAGCTACGATGCTGGTAAGATAATAGACTTTGAATTGCAGATGAAAAAGGAACTTCCGTCACTAAGCTATTCGGATATAGCACAAAGCGATCCGGAGTTACAACAAACTTTAACGATTGATACAAGTGGTGTCGTAGAATTACATACTAATAATGAATCAAACGAAGTTATATCAGGCAAAATTGAAAATGATACTATAAATTTTGGTGATGAAATTATAAATACTAAGATAGAAGATGGTTATCTTGTGTTTTGCACCGAAGGTGGATTTGTTTTCAAAAAAATATAATACTATATATAGAAAAGGAAGCTATCGACTATACCAGCCGATAGCTTCCTTTTTATCCTTCAATAAGATGTTCCATAAGTATTTTTATGCCAATCAAAATCAAGATGGCACCACCAAAAATCTCTGCTTTCTCTTTAAACTTAGCACCAAAGAAATTACCTATCACCACTCCTGCAAACGAAATGGCAAAAGTAATACCTGCTATAACGCTTACAGAGAATATTATATTATTGTCATTTAAGAAAGCAAAAGTAATTCCTACGGCAAGTGCATCTATACTTGTGGCAACTGATAGAATGAGAAGTTCTTTTATATCAAATTTATTTGACAGACATTCATCATCCTCCTTGCTCTTTATAACATCAAAAATCATTTTTCCACCAATAAACGCAAGCAAGCCAAACGCCAGCCAATGGTCGTATGTGGTTATGTATTTTTCAAAGTTTGTGCCAAGTAAATATCCTATGAGTGGCATAACGCCTTGAAAAACTCCAAAAGACAGAGCAATTATGCCCCCATGCACAAAATTTATTTTTTTCATATTAAGCCCCTTGCATACAGACACTGCAAAAGCATCCATTGCTAAACCAACTGATATGAAGATTAGTTCAAACAATCCCATAATTTACTCCTATATATAAAAAATACGCTTTGTCAAAGCGTTTCCAAAACTTTCTATCTGTACTCTCTCGGTTTAAACAAAATATTCCACAGATACTCTAATACAAGTGAAAAAGTTCAAGTCATAGACTTGAACTTTTTTCTGGCTGGGCTAGCTGGATTTGAACCAGCGAGATGACGGAGTCAAAGTCCGTTGCCTTACCGCTTGGCTATAGCCCAATATTGCCTACATATGATATCACAACTACCATTGTTTGTCAACAAAAAAATTTATAAAATTTTTCTTTTAAATAATCAGCTTGTATGATATAATTCATCTGTAGGAAATGTGCTCAAGTATTATTAGCTTTTTACTACATATTTATTCGATAATCAGCACATTTTATTCCATACATATTAATTGAAAGGCTGGTGACCCCCTATGGGAAAAATTTTATGCACCGGTGGTGCAGGATACATTGGCTCTCACACATATGTGGAGCTTTGTGAAGCAGGATATGATGTTGTTATTGCAGACAACTATTCTAACAGTAAACCTGAGGTACTCAATCGTCTAAAAGAGCTTACAGGAAAAACACCTGCTTTCTATAATATAGATGTAGCTGATAAGGATGCACTTGATAAGCTTTTTAATGAAAATGAAATTGACGCAGTTATTCATTTTGCCGGTTACAAAGCTGTGGGTGAATCTTGCGCAAAGCCAATTATGTATTATCGCAACAACCTCGATACAACATTGACCCTTCTGGAGGTTATGGAGAAGCATAATGTAAACAAGATTGTATTTAGCTCTTCTGCCACCGTGTATGGTGTACCGGAGAAAGTACCGCTTGTGGAAGATATGAAAACAGGTTGCACAAACCCTTATGGCTTTACAAAGCTTATGATTGAGCAGATACTCACAGATGCTGCAACTGCCAATAAGAATTTGTCGGTTGTGCTTCTAAGATATTTTAACCCAATAGGTGCTCACAAGAGTGGCAGAATCGGCGAGGATCCAAATGGTATTCCTAACAACCTGTTACCATATATCACCCAGGTTGCAGCCGGCAAGCTAAAAGAGCTTGGTGTGTTTGGCAATGACTATCCTACTCCGGATGGTACCGGCGTGCGTGACTATATCCACGTTGTAGATTTGGCTAAAGGTCACGTGAAAGCAATACAATACGCAGAGAAAAACAATGGTGTAGAGATATTTAATCTCGGCACAGGCAAGGGGTATTCTGTTTTGGATATCGTAAAAGCTTTTGAAAGCGCAAATAATTTGAAAATTCCTTATCAGATAAAAGCTCGTCGCCCAGGTGATGTTGCAGAATGTTATGCAGACGCCTCAAAGGCGAGGGAAATGCTCGGATGGGAAGCAAAATATGACTTAAATGATATGTGCGCTGACTCTTGGAACTGGCAATCACACAATCTTAATGGCTACGATTAACTGTTATTTTGGTATCAAACAATTACCATTTGCTATAACACACGCTTTTTAAGCTGTATTTTTGCTCTTTTTTTAAAAAAATTCGATTTTTTTTTAAAAAAATATAAAAAAAGATTGATTTTTGATAAAGCGTATGCTATAATCGTGTCAATGAATTCACCGATTGGGCTTAAGGTCGAATGTTGGTGATATCAGGCGTCTAAGCATGTGTGATAAAGTAATGATATTAGATTTGATCTTATCACGATTATTTGTAATAATTTCTATGATAATATTTGCACTGAATTGCCTTGCTTTTTCTGTTTGATTTCATCCGCCTTTGAGTTTAATTTTCAATTAGGTATTCATAAAAACATTTATATTTTTTAGGAGGAAAACTATTATGTCCAAAAAGTTACTCAGCGTTATCCTTGCAATCATTACAATGGCTAGTCTTTGCATCGTAAACGCATCCGCAGCAAACGCAGCAGACGCAAGCACAGGCGTTCTCCACGAGGGCGACAAGGTTATCTACACAGCTTCTCTTAAGTATGGTGACGACACTCATTATGTAGCAGCTATCAACGCTACTGTTAAGTATGATGCAGAAGTTCTCTCCATCGCTAACGTAAGAAGCGTAGAGTATCCTGTATTCAACAGCGGTACAACAAACCTCAACGAGGCTGGCACAGTTCTTTTTAACGCTGCTGACGGTGCTAACGGTCGTGATTTCTCTAAGGGCGGCGCTCTTATCAAGATCACATTCGACGTTAAGAAAGATGTAGAAGACACAAAGATTTCTTTCGCATCTGAAGAGCTCTTCGACGTAACAATCGATCCTGAGACTCTCCAGGCTGCTGATGGTGTTGCTAAGAACGACATCACATCCGGCGTTACAGCTGAAGCAAAAGTTGAGTGCGTAAACGTTGTAGATTCTGACAAAGACACAACAACAGATAAGCCAGTTGACACAAGCACAGACACAACTACAGACACAAGCTCTGATAAGGTTGACGAGAATAAGGCTCCTATAACAGGCGACGTTGCTACAGTTGCTATGATGCTTGTATTCGCAGCAGCAGTTGTAGTTCTCGTTTCTAAGAAGAGAGCTTAATTATCAGTTTACTGATTAATTAAAACCTAACTTTTAATCAAAATTCCCCTAGGCCTTTGGCTTGGGGGATTTTTGTTTGGTTTTTTGTGCAAGGGTGTGGAGGTGTGCAGTAATACAAACTATACCCTTTTTGACGCATTTTTCAGAAAAATCTAATTCTTGCATCAAGTGGCATAAAATAAAAAGGAGCTGTTGCGTTAGAAGCAATTTGCACAATTTGCGCCTCCCTCTGATGAGGGAGGTGGCAAAACGAAGTTTTGACGGAGGGAGAGAAAAGGTAAAAATCCTGAAAAATGCAGTTTTTCTCTCCCTCAGTCTCGTTTCACTCGACAGCTCCCTCGTCAGAGGGAGCCGATTTTGAAAACAGCCTCGTTTATTCGTGCATATTAACCTTAATGCGACAGCTCCGTTCGTCTTTTATATTAATTTGTTTTTTCCAGCACTACTATTGTCTCTATGCCTTTTGTGAAAGGGAACATATCAACTCCTTGTGCAAATTTCGCCTTATAGCCTCTTTTTGAAAGATAGCTTAAATCACGAGCAAGCGAATCCACATTACAGCTGATATACACAACCTTTTGAGGAGACAATGTGCAAATAGCATCTAAAAATTTTTTACTGCACCCTGCCCTAGGCGGATCAGTCACCACCACATTTGCTCCGCAATCTGTTCTTTGTTGCATAAACCTCTCAGAATCATCGCAAAAAAACTCAATATTTTCCACTTTATTAATTTGAGCATTTTCTTTAGCATCGCCTATGGAGAAGCTGTTAATTTCTACACCAAGAACTCTTTTCACTTTGTCAGAGGCAACTATGCCAATAGTTCCGCTACCACAATATGCATCTATCATCACATCATTTTCTTTGAGCTCAGCTTTGTCCAGTGCTGTTGAATAAAGTATTTCTGTCTGAGTGGAATTAACCTGACAAAATGCATCGGGTGAAATTCTGAAAGTTTTTCCGCACAGCTCAGTAGCTATTTTTCCGTCACCATAAAGAATTTCAACTCTCTCGCCATTATAGAGACGCTTAGCATCATTAAAATTAAGCACAATAGTCTTTATATTAGGATGTAACTTTAAAAGAGCATTTATAAAAGCAGGTTTAAAGCGGTTTTCTCTCTTCCCTACAATAAACAAAAGTGCTATTTCATCAGTTTTGTTTCCCTTGCGAATTATTACATTTCTAATATATCCGGTTTGCTCATCGATATTGTATGGCTTAATCTTAAAGCTTTTCATAAGCTTTAGAAGAGTTGGTATGATTTCTGTTGTCTGTTTATCACAAATCATACAATCATCAATGCTCACTATTCCTTCGTTAGCAGATTGGTATATACCTGCTATCATTCCGTTTGATTTTGAATTTTTAAAGAAAAGATTGAGTTTGTTTCTATAATTATTCGGAGAATCCATCCCGATGATTGGTTCAACCTTGCAAAAGGAGCCTATTTTTCTTTTAATCTGGGCATTTTTCCATGCCAACTGCCTTTCATATTCCATGTTTTGCAACTGACATCCACTGCATTTTCTATACTTATCGCATAATGGTTTAAAATTCGCTTTATTATCCATAAAATTGCTCCAAATTTTTCACAAGTTTTTCTTGTAGCATTATAACATAAATATTATTGTACTGTAAATAATAGAAACGTCAAAAGAAAATTTATGTAACCACAAATACAAAATTTAAAAAATATTCAAAATATTTGCTAAATAATTTGTGATAAATCCATAAATATACACTTGAAATTTGTATAAGTATATGGTATAATTCAACTGCGATAGGAAAGTGTTCCGTGCGGTCTGCTTTCCGTCAAAAGCGATTCAGAGCGACATCTCTGAAGAAATTTAAAGAAAGAGGGTCATTACTATGACAAAGAAAGTTTTAGCGGTTGTTATTGCCGCTATGATGATCATCGCATCCTTCGCAGCTTGCGGTGGAGACACAAGTTCTAAGACAGAATCCACAACTTCTAAGGCTGACACAACAGAGAGCACAGCTTCTGCTGAGCAGACAGGCCTTTGGGATCTCGGTGGAGAAGACAACATCACACTTAAGGTTTGGGGTCCATCCACACAGCAGGATATCCTTAAGTCTCAGGTTGATAAGTTCAAAGCATTGTATCCAGACGTTACTATGGACATCGAAGTTGGTCTTTGTGAAGAGAGCGAAGCTCAGGCACAGGTAAGAAACGACTTGTCTGTAGCAGCTGATCTTTTTGCTTTCCCAAGCGATCAGCTCGAAGCTTTCGTAACTTCCGGTTCACTTGATTATGTAAGAAACTTTGGCGCAGTATCTGCAGCTAATGACGCAGGTGCAGTTGACGCTGCAACATACGAGGGTAACCTCTGTGCATATCCTCTCACAGCTGATAACTCCTACATCACATTCTATGATAACTCTGTTCTCTCTGAAGAAGATGTAAAGAGCCTTGACAAAATGTGCGAAGTAGCAGCAGCTGCAGGCAAAAAGATCTATGTAAACGCAGGCGACGGCTTCTATGCATGTCTCTTCACATTCACAGGCGGTCTCAGAATTGAGCATGACTATGCTACAGGCACAGAGAATCACACATTTGAGAATGATGAGGCTACTGTTATCGCAACATTAAAGGCATTTGGTGATCTCTTCCAGTCCGGCACACTTGTTTCTGCTGGTACAGACGTTGCAGTATCTGCATTCAGCACAGATGCAGCAGCTATCATCGATGGCACATGGGACGTTCCAGCAATCGAGACTCTTCTTGGCGACAAGATGGGCGCAGCTAAGCTTCCTACAATCAACGTAAACGGCGAAGATAGACAAATCTACAACCTCTTTGGTTACAAAGTATTGGGCGTAAAGAGCGGTTCTGCATTCCCTAACACAGCTCATGCTCTTGCAGAGTTCCTCACAGGCAAAGATTGCCAGACAGAAAAGGCTGAGCAGTTCAAGATCGGTCCTTCAAACCTCGAAGCAGCACAGTCTGACGTTGTTTTAAACAACGCAGTATTGAAGGCTGTTAGCGAGCAGGCTAAGTTCTCTATTCCACAGAAGTCTATCGCAAGCGGTTTCTGGAATGCTCACAAGGCAGTTGGTCTCTACATCTCTGAGATCGGTGCAGACCTTAGCGATGACGCTCTTAAGGCACAGCTCGACGCTTGTCTTGAGGCTACAAACGATATCTGATTGTTAAAAACACAATAATTAACTTTTAAAACCTTTCGTGCAGAGCTTCGGCTCTGCACGAATTCTAAAAAACAAAAATAATTTCATTGACAAAGGAGAATATTGTTCATGAATGGTATGGATTATCAATCAATGAATGCTTTTCAGAAAGCATTATACAAAGTAAAATCCTTCTTTGTCGGCATACCAAAAGTTCTCTTCGCATTTTTCTTTGCCATAGGAAACAGCTTTTATAATTTTGGTAAGAGATTTGCTGATGGCGACTTTGCAACTAAGCTATCCTACATAATTATGGGATTTGGTAATGCAGTCAGAGGTCAGATTATAAAAGGAATATTATTTCTCGTTGCTGAGGTTGCTTATTTAGCTTATATGATAACCTTTGGCTGGCAATATATTTCAGAGATGCTCTCTCTTGGCACCGTGCACAGAAAGATTATCGAAACTGTTGTGGACACGGAAAAAGGCACAAGAATAGACGTTACACTCGCTGATGCAAGCAATTCGATGCTTATAATGCTCTTCGGCTTGCTCACCTTGTTTATTACAATAGCATTTTTTGCTATCTATGTCGTATCTACTAAATCTGCTGCACAAGTTGAAAAAACCGTAAAAAGCGGTAAAAAACCTATATCGTTTATTCAGGAATGTAAAGAGCTTTTAGATAGCAGATTTCATTGTACTATGCTTACATTCCCATCAATATTAGTTGGCGTGTTCACCGTAGTACCACTTATATTTATGATTCTCATTGCTTTCACAAGCTTTGATAGTTTTCATCAGCACCCTGCCTCATCATTCCAATGGGTAGGACTTGAAAACTTCCACAGTATATTTGGTGGCAATGCAAAAAAAGCAGCCACATTTATATCACTCACAAAATGGACATTTATTTGGGCAGTATTTGCTACTTTCACAAACTACATTGCAGGTATGATAGTTGCCCTTATGATAAATAAAAAAGGCATACGTTTTAAGCCTTTCTTTAGAACCCTGTTTGTTCTCTCTGTCGCTGTGCCACAGTTTGTTACACTTCTTCTTATGCGCCAGATGCTCAACAAATCAGGTATCATCAACCAAGCATTTATGAATTTTGGTTGGATTCAGCATGAAATACCATTCCTCACGGAAACGCTTACGGCGCGAATAACCGTAATTTTAGTTAATATGTGGGTTGGTATTCCATACACAATTTTGATTACATCGGGTATCCTGATGAATATTCCGGAAGAGCTATACGAAAGTGCAAAAATAGACGGTGCATCTCCGGTTGTTACCTTCTTTAAAATTACACTTCCATATATGCTTTTCGTAACTACACCATATCTCATCACACAGTTTATAGGTAATATTAACAACTTTAATGTTATTTATCTCTTAACAGCGGGTGAGCCAACAACAACTGATCTATACAACGCAGGTAACACCGACTTGCTTGTAACATGGCTGTTTAAGCTATCACTTGATAAGAATAACTATAACCTTGCAGCCGCTGTTGGTATTTTGGTGTTTGTTGTTTGCGCAGGTGTTTCACTGCTAACTTATAACTTCAGTAATTCTGCAAAGAACGAGGAGGAATTCTCATGATTAAGAGCTACAAGGTTAAAAAGTCACTTGCTGACACAGTTATCTACACCTTGCTTACAGCACTTGGAGCCGTGTGGATATTCCCTCTCTTCTGGTTGCTCATGCAGTCATTCAGACTGGAGCCGGGTAACTATGTGAGCTATATAATTCCTCACAACTTTACCTTTGAGCATTATGTAGACCTTTTCACAAACCAAACCTTTGACTATCCCAGATGGTTTTTAAACACTCTCTTCATCTCATTCTGCTCATGTATCATCTCTACCTTATCTGTTTTGATGGTATCATACACATTTAGCCGTTTGAGATTTAAGAGCCGTAAATTCTTTATGAACTTTGGAATGATTTTGGGTATGTTCCCTGGATTTATGACAATGATCGCAATTTATAACTTGCTCAAGCTCGTAAACCTTACAGGAACTCTTGCAGCACTTATAATTTGCTACTCAGCCGGTGCATCACTTGGTTACTTCATATCAAAAGGTTTCTTTGATACTGTTCCAAGAGCACTAGACGAAGCTGCAACAATTGACGGTGCCACAAGAAATCAGATTTTCTGGAAGATAATACTTCCTATGTCTAAGCCAATTATTGTTTACACAGTTTTGACCTCATTCATAGGTCCTTGGGCAGACTTTATTCTTGTTCGCATCATCATGGGTGACAAGGTAGACAACTACACAGTTGCCTATGGTCTATATAAGATGTCTGACGACAAAAATATAAAGAATTATTACTTCGAGTTCTGCGCAGGAGCTGTTGTAGTTGCTATACCGATTACAATACTCTTCCTCAATATGCAAAAATACTATGTTGAAGGTATCACAGGCGGAGCAGTTAAAGGATAATTTAAAGCTACAATTAAAAGGCTATCGCATTATTAGCGATAGCCTTTTCCTTTGCTTAAAATTGCCGAAATTTAACCGCAAAAGCATAACAAGGTTACGTTTTCTGCCAATAAACTTTTTTTAATCTTTCAGTATTTATAAGCATTTATAGTTGTCTTTTATTTCATTTAAACTATGTAAAGCTTGTATACATATACTTTTGAACATAAAAAACACATAGCGTTTATTTAGCTATAACGGCACCGTTTCTCAACTTTCACTCTCGCAGTATAAACAACTCCAATGTATTTATACACAGGCAAAAAATAACCCTCTATGGCGAATCAAACACCATAGAGGGTATATTATATGCAAGCTATTAATATATGTTAATCAAACCTGCAATATGTCTTTGAAGTGTTACAACATCTTCTACTGTGATAGAGTCATCGCAGTTAGCATCTAGTTGTGACAGTGTGCCAAATGAATCGTCATCAATAAGTTTAGCAATATACTTCTGAAGCTCTGTAACGTCTACAAGTGATATCTCATCATCACCGTTTACATCGCCTACAACAGCATGATCAAAGGTTGCATCTTCAATTTGTCCAACAAGTCCTGTCTTATTACCGGAAATCTGTGAATTAAAGAGCTTATCATAAATGATACTCCAGTCAGCCTCTATCTTTGCACGGGTACCTGGTCCATAAATGCCATCATCTTTAACACCTCTGGCCTTCTGATATCTCTTAAGAGCTTCTTCTGTACCCTTGCCAAAAACTCCATCTATATCGCTTGTCTTTTTGAGAAACTTCAACTGATACAATACTGCCTGCAAGAACTTAACATCTTCACCTCTGGAATTAACCTTTAATGTTCTTTCAGAAGCAGCATAGTTTTCTGGATTTGTAGGATCGTCAACATATGAGTTCTTGTAATAATCAGGATGGAAGAAACCTACGATAGAATCGGTGTGTCTTTGGCCTTCCATAAAGTCTGCAAAGTAACCATCGCAAACTGTATCGCCTTCATTACCGCCGATAATATCAAAATAAGTGAGATCCTTAGCATCTTTTGAAACTATACCGATGTGATCACCGCCGTTATAATCGCCAACAAAGTCAATTATAGCGATATCGCCCTTCTTAGGAACATAAGTGCCACCATAATGTGGTCCCTTATACCACGTACCGTTTATTCCTTTTTTGTAGTAATTTAAAATACTTTCTACGTATCCATCCTTAGCATAGATGATATTAGGAGAAATACCTGCCTGTCGTGCGCACCAGTTTACAAAATATGCACACCATGAGCCATAACCTGATTTGCCGTTGTTAAAGAAGTAGCCATACTCAGTAAAGTTGCCACCTTCAACACCCTCAACTTTAGTTCCTGCACCAGCCAACTCCTTGTTGCTGGTACCTTCATGATAACCCACTTGGGATCTTGCGATATTAACAATATCATCTGCACAATCGCCTGTGAGCTTCACATTACAAAGTTGTTTGTAATATTTGCTTGTCTTATAGCTTGCAGAGCAAGTGTATGTGGGTGTCAAAGCATTTGCCTCAACCGCACACACAGACAAAATGCTAACTGTTAATAAAGCACTTAACAATCCCGCACAAATTTTCTTAAAAACCATCTCAATCACCTCATTATATTTTTTACATTTACATATTATCATTATTTTACATAATTGTCAAACCTTTATATATATTTATTCAGATTATTTTCATTAAAAATGAATCTACAAATAATGAAACCTTAAGGGAATCATTCACCTCAAGGCTTCCGCTTAAAATATAAATTAAAATAGGCCACTAACAAAGTGTGACTGATAATAGTAATATATGATATACATAACTATCATTATTGTATTCACTGTTTTTGAATCCTGCTCCGTAAAGACGTTCTTTATCAGGTATGGTAAAAGTATAAAATTATACATATTGGTATAGCCAGGAAGTCTACCAATAAGTATACCACTTGTTACCATTGATATTAGATATAGACCGGCTGTTATAACAGACATATTAACACAAATATTTATTACTCTGTTTTCCGTGTCTAGTTGTTTTCTAAACACAAAACAAATAATAGTTGGAACAATGTTAACCAAAACTCTTAAAAAGCTTGTGCCATCATCTCCACTCTCTTTAGCAGCAGACATAGAGTAGTCAATTCCGGCAGATTCAAGTGCAGAGTCAAAAAATGAAAGGCTGTTACTAGATATGAACATCAAAGCAAGCGCCATAATGATAAACATAACTGTTCTCTTATTCCATGCTTTGCCTTGCACAATTATAGATACAGGTACCATTAGTATCGCCGTATTATGGATTGTTGAAGCAGCCAATATTATAGGAATCAAAAGAATGTAATTTTTCTTAAGCAACAATGGAGTTGCTGCAAAAATAATTACAGCAGCAAGAAATTGCCTGATACCATTTAACATCCAAGCTGTATAAAAGTTTGTCATAACAAACAAAAATATTGATGTTACATAATCAGAGGAATAGTATCTCATTACTAAAATTACAGGCAAACCATGAAGAATAGCCATACTTAATCTAAACGGTGTGTCTCCCTCGCCAAACAGCTTTTTAATGATTATTTTTACAACTGTAAATCCAGGATCCTTTTTATCCCAGTCAATTGTAGAAAAGTCAGGTTTTTGAGCATTATATGCTATACAATATCCCGGGCCGTCTCCAATCATATCTCCATAAGCAGCACAAAGAATTATGGGTAAAAAAATGATTATTGCCATGGGTATGGAAATCTGATTAATTTCGGTGCCCAATACATTTTTCTTCTTAAA
Source organism: Clostridia bacterium (assembly GCA_029098305.1). Taxonomy (GTDB): domain Bacteria; phylum Bacillota; class Clostridia; order Oscillospirales; family Acutalibacteraceae; genus JAEEHZ01. The sequence goes on along the minus strand of JAQXOB010000009.1, from coordinate 6,208 downwards.
AAAGCTACCGTTATTACCTACAAGCATAGCCATAATTCCTACCCAAATGGGTATAAAAATAAAATAATTCACTTTAGAAAACACACCTCCCTGCTTTTGTTATGTTTGTAATATAAAAGTTCACACATACCCAGAATACACTTATTGTAGTGTCGTCATTATAGCATAATAAAAATAGTATTGCAAGCAAATGCATACAGTCAAAACTTATGTAACAATCTAAAAAATGGTTACGATCTAAAACCTATACTATATCTCCTCTATCAGTTTGACAATATATCTCTGCATAATGGTTACATCCAGCATACTTATGACTTCATCATGATTGACATCAGCTGTGATTTTCTGCTCATGTGTAAATTCAATCAATTTTGCAATTTGCTTCTGCACAGCCACCACATCTAACATTGTCACCTGTTGATCATCGTCAACATCACCATATATTACTATAACTTCGTCTGTGTCCGAAGTATCTTCCGGCAATTCATAATCATCAAGAATAGTGTCATACTCGCAGATAAACCCGTCTATTTCATAGTTTATATTCGTAGTATTTTTCCATAGCCCATCATTGCATATAAAACCATAATTCTTATTATCGCAATCATCTATTTCATACTCACTATCTGACTCCTCAGAACTCCAGTTAGAGTATTCAAAAGGCTCTTGTGTTACCCATTTCCACTCGTTCTCCAATGGCTCGTATATTGCTCCGATGTACATACCATTTTGAGATATAAAGCTCTTCAAAGCCTCACTCTCTTCATTATCGGTTATAGAAGCAAGATAACCTCCTTTTTCTTCACACTTTTGTCTGGCATCAAGCCATGTTAAGCGATTATTGTAAAATTCATAGGTGTGACCATTATAATCCACTCTGTTAACAGCCTTGTCTTCGCCTTCTTTCACCGTAAAAGAAACTGTTTCACCAACACTCCACCAGTTCTCTGTGTTTACTAGTGTCTCATTGAGTGCAACCGGCGTAACCTCATAGTTACCGGCAGGCAGATTTGCATAGCAGATTGTGTCACGTATATCAGACACAACGTCTAACTTCTCGCCTGTATCTGCATTGTACAGGTAGTATTCTCTCAATGTTGTGTTAGCGGTGTCAGACCAAACAAAAATAGTGTTATCCTGAGATGTATTAGAATAAACCGTGATCGTAGGCACCTCAGGCTGAAGGCTAATGTCTGTTTCATTGTTTATATCAAAATTATATATTTTACTTAGTTTAAATTCAGTTTTAGAGCCGTAGCTTGTATAGCATATGGAATTGTCGCTAATGTAGTAAGCAGAGTCTGATATTCGCACTGCAGATGCCCAACTACCTTCAGCCGTGTATAGCTTATCTCCATCTCTTTCGAGCACAACAAAGTAGTGTTGATCCCATGTGCCATAGCCATAAATAATATCTCCTGATTTAATCTGCGAAACATCGTCTGTTTCAATCGCATAACCTGATATATCATTAACGCCAAAGACATATGATGCATAATCCATTACATATGCACAGCATCCCCATGACGTCCATGTAGACAGCTTGGGCATTTGTTCGCTACCCCAGCTAGCATCGTTACACCATCTTTCATCGCCTATAAAGCTTTCATACTTCGACTTATATTCATAATAAGAAATCGCATTTACACTCGCACCAAGAAAACTCTGTGTAAAAAACATTATTATAATCAAGATAGAAGTTACAACCCTTCTAACATTTTTCATTTAAAACCAACTCCAAAAAAGTCAATTTTCGCAAACTTTTTATATTATATCATAAATCCTTTAAAACCTCAATACATCAATCAACTTTGCTACGTCGATCAATTTGCAATTTACAATAAAAAACGCCTGCTACCACTAAGGCACGCAGGCGACAAAATTTATTTTAACAGCTTGTCCACATATTTGTCTATGTCAAACAAATCAAGCGGACTATCTTTTTTGAGATATAATGGGTGGTGAGGATGTCCTTTTACAGACACTTTTCCACACGAATACCAATTTGCATTATATTTATCTGATATTCGCTTCATATCTATCAAACATTTTGCAAGAAAATCTCTCTTTTCGATTATATTTCCACAACCAAGCCACACATGGGCATTTCCGGCTTTACAAAGGCTGAGTGCATAATCAAAAGCCTTCAAATTTTCGGCGTGAAGCTCAAGGTTAAAGCTTTTTTCCATATCGTTAGGGTTGGTTGCTCTCTGCGAATATACATTAAGCATGATAAAGCTGTCAAAACCATTGTGATGTGCTATTCTTTCAACCGATTTCAAAGTATTATCCAAAGCGTCAGGTTTTGCAGTAGATGGGTTTATGCCTATGCATATAAGCGGATTTTCTCCTTTTGTTCCCAACAAATAACGATATTCTGTATACTCATTTGGCACATAGAGCCATTTGTCTACGTCATATGTATCATTTGGCATTTGAGAGCGTATGAGTGCTTCTTCAAAGCACTGCAGCTCTAGCTCATTGGTTTCACAATTTGGTATGTGCATCATATTTTCTCCTTACATACTCCATTAATTCTTCTTTTTCGTTTTTGAGTTCTCCTGAAATTACATTTTCCAGCAGGTCATCAAGGATTTCGCCTATAATCTTACCGGGCAAAATACCCAGACCAATTATATCATTGCCGTTTATTTCAAGTTGACTGTCCTTGCAGCATAGATTATCTTCCTCTATTTTATCTATAATAGATTTCACTTTTTCAAGGTTTTCAAGCTTTTTCTTTCTATTATGTTTTGATTGTCCCATTATATCAGCATATGAAATTATAACAAGCTTTTGCATCATATCTGAGCCAAGCTTTCCATATAAACGTCTTATTCCCTTTTCACCTATGTCACCAAGCCTGTCATGGTATTTAACAAGGGTACTTACTCTGCAAGCAAGGTCATTTGGCTGTCGCAGACGATGCATTATTTCGTTTGAAAGCAAAACACTTTTTTCTGCATGACCATAAAAATGCCCTATGCCTTTTTTATCTATCGTTTTGCAATATGGTTTTCCTATATCATGAAAAAGTGATGCCAATCTCAAATCAAGCATAGGCTCGCAGTTATCCACAACAGCACAAATATGCTCCCACACGTTCTTATCGTGGTGAGGGTTATCCTGGTTCATCCCAAATGACGGCACAAGCTCAGGTATGATATATCCGAATACCTCTTTGTATTGAACAAGTAGCTTTCCTGCTGTCTTTCCAACTATCATTTTGTTCAGCTCGGCAGAAATACGTTCCATCGAAACATTTTCAAGCAATTTATAATTGTTTCGTATTGCTTTTGAAGTGTTCTCCTCAATTTTAAAGCCGTATTCCGAGGCAAAGCGAATAGCACGCATTATTCTTAGTGCATCTTCGTTAAATCTGGCATCGGCATCGCCCACGCACCTTATTATGCCATCTTTCAAATCCTTAACGCCATTGTGATTGTCCACTAGTCCTCTCTGCTCGTTATAAGCCATAGCATTCACAGTGAAATCACGTCTTATCAGGTCTTCATCAAGATTTTTTGTAAAATTTACATTATCAGGATGGCGATTATCAGAGTAACCACATTCTGTGCGATATGTGGTTATCTCTACCGATATATTATCCACTATCACAGTTACTGTGCCATGCTTTATTCCTGTTTCAATACACCTAAAATCGCTAAACAATTCTTTTATCTGTGCAGGCTCGGCACTTGTAGTTATATCATAGTCCTTTGCGGGCAAATTTAAAATACCATTGCGAACGCACCCTCCTACAGCATAGGCTTCATAGCCATTACTATAGAATTTTTCGATTATAAATCGTATGTGCGCAGGCAACGGTATTTTCATTATTTATCCAACACAGCCCGTAAGAGGCTATATCCTTTCTTCTTTATTAAATCAGCTTCTTAAAACCTTTTCTCTCTTATATTTACTTTTTCTCACGCATTTTTTGATACCTTTTGTTATCAGAACAACAACGAGAACAATAATAAATAACAAGAGAAGCACCACACCGCAAATTACCAGTGTTGATGTGTTAGGATTTTTTATTATCTCGATTATATTTTTATTGTCATCTACAATCTTTCTGCCTTCTACATCCGCATATCTCTCCGGAATAACACTAATGTTGTTTTCCTTTGGGAAGGACTGCAAATAATCGGCAAGAGCATACCATGCTTTTAGCTCCTTATCACCGTTATAGATTACACAGTCTTCAAAGTTTTCTATTGGATTTCCATTCTTATCCTTTGGAGTAATTGTTAATATACCATAAGAGGTTTCTTTAACTGCACCAAGCATCTGAGCAGAATAGAGGTCTGATACCACTCTATATAGCTTGTCATCCTCCAGCTCTGATAATGAACCATCATCATTTACGATCTGAACATTTGTAACCTTGTTGAGCAACATTCTATTTGGGTTAAATGTGAATGTGAGATTAGAATAGAAAAGCATAGTACCATTCATCAAACCTGAGATTGATGCATCTATTTCGCAGGTGGTTTTGATCTCTTTGCCGGTGAGATAAACACCAACCAGAGGACATCCGGGTGTGCGGTCAAAGCCTATGCCAAGGCTAAGCACCTCGAAGACATTGCCAACGGTGATTTCGCCCTCTTGAAAGCTGGAACGTATAACACCATTTGGAACTATTGCAAAATCCACAGGATCGCCTGTGCCGCCTTCTGCCTTCTCTACAGAGTATTTTACAGAATCTGCAAGTAGGTTGCCCAGAGGATGCTCAATATGTTGGTCATATATAGACTCACAATCAATAAATGTGTATGGACTATAAGCTATAACCTGATCTTCACCTGTGAATCCAAACTGTGTGATATAAGAGCCGGTAAGCTTTTTAAATTCCTGTGTCTTTTTTAGCATATCAGGGTCAGGAGTCACGCTCTTATCTAGCGAAATAACCTTATATTCATCGAGATTCCATGAGCCGTCTGCTCGTTGTGTGAGGTCGATTTTTCCCATATTAGATGCATATTCACCGCAAGATACTATTGCTGTGTTGCCACACATAATAGGCTCATCGAGTTCGGTATGTGTGTGACCACTCACAATAACATCTATCTCAGGCACATTTTGGGCAAGTATATAGTCTTCGCTTTTCTTCATATCATCAGATGTACCTGAATGTGACAGACACACGATGATGTCAGGATCATCCTTGCTGATCATCTGTTGCACAGTGGCTTTGGCACTCTCGCTAATATCTTTAAAAGCAAGTCCGCTGGTAGGCACACAATCAACAGAGTCTTCTCCCATAAGGCCAAACAGACCAACCTTGACATCGCCTTTTTGCAGGATTACATAATCCTGTATTGCTCCATATTTATCTAGTGTGTCCTTTAGCATAGATGTGTATTCACCCTCTGATGCAGACCAGTCTATATTAGATGCGAGCATAAGTGGCAACGGATCACCACTTGCCATAGCAGCCTCGATCATATCAGACAGACCATCAGAGCCATAGTCAAATTCATGGTTGCCCAGTGTGGTGGCATCATAGCCAAGTAAACCAAGCAAGCGAAGCTCCAATGCATCTGTGGAATAAACAGATTGATAAAGCGTGCCCATGGCAAAATCGCCACCATCAACTATCAATGTATCGGCATCTTCACTTAAGGTATCGTTAATAATTGTTTTAACTCTGGAAAAACCACCTGTGCCATCAATTTTTTCATCTACACTAGAATGCATATCATGTGAAAACAGCACTGTAAGCGTCTTTTCGCTCTCTGCACTGAAAGCAGCAGCCGAAACCGACAACACAATAATCGTTGATAAAGCAAGTGAAATAATTTTTTTCATTTAACACACCTCAATTAACAAAAGTATTAGTTTTAAAAAAATTTCCCCAAGGACCAACAATGTGATTCAAAAAACGCTTTCAGCACCACACAATCGTATTATAACATAATAATAATATATTGTCACCAATAAGATGAAATTTTAGTAAATTTACTCATTTGAGTTAATTCCCAAAGTAAGTTCCACAGTGGAAGTTGAGGTGGAATTTAGTGTGGGAATTAACTCTCGCAGAATAAATACGACAATTGTGTTGCTTTTGTTATGGTACAATTGATGGGTGACAAATAAAAAAGAAAATTCAACTCAAATATGGTATGATGTTAATAACGACAAAAACACATACAAAAAGGAGTTGAACTTTCTATGATAAGTTTAACATCACAAGCACGTTTTC
>JAQXOB010000008.1 GCA_029098305.1 Clostridia bacterium | reverse complement strand
TCGGACCTATTATGACCACCATTTATAATGCACCGTATAAGCGTAAACCTCTGCTCGTAATTGAATACGAATGGCGGCGTTTGGAACGTATGGATACGGTGCAAGTCTTATTTGCTCTGTTTATTGAACTGCTGAAAATTTGCACGGGCAACAATATTGAAGAAAAGCACAACCGCCCACTCTCTCCGATGATGCGGGCAGAGGTACAGAAGTTAGATAAATATATCGAGGAATACAAGCTCCTTTGCGACAACCACATTGAGTCGCCAAAGGAGCTTTTGTTATTTCAAGAGAACTTGTCTGCCCGTATCTCAGAATTGGAGCAGGAACGATATGCTCTGCGGCTGAAACTGCGCCGAGTGAAAACGCCCGAAGAAGATGCCACCCTGAAAGAACAGGCAAAAGAGATCACCGCAAGAATTACTCCCTTGCGAAAAGAATTAAAAGTCGCCCTGCGCATCGAGGAGCATATCCCCAAAATTCACGAGCTTCTTGAGCAGGAACGCCATATCGAAATGAAACGAAATAATTTGATTAAAAAGAAAGAACGAGGTTATGAACGATGAAAAATACTAAGAAAAATATCTCTATCGAGAAATTACACCCCTTTGAGAACCACCCCTACAAGGTGCAGGACAATGAGGAAATGGATGCCCTTGCCGAAAGCATTAAGGCACACGGCGTTGTATCTCCCATCATAGTCCGCCCTTTAGAAAACACCACAGACGAATATGAAATCATATCCGGTCACAGACGGGTTAAGGCAAGCAGAAAGGCAGGGATCACCGAAATCCCTGCCTTAATTGTTTCCCTTGATCGTGATGCGGCGGCAATCGTGCTTGTGGACAGTAACCTGCACCGTGAGCATATTTTACCGTCTGAAAAAGCCTTTGCTTACAAGATGAAGGCAGAAGCGTTGGCACACCAAGGATGGAGAAGTGATCTAACTTCGTGCCAAGTTGGCGCAAAGTTAAGGACAGATGAGCAAATTGCCGCCGATGCCAATGACAGCGCACGGCAAATTCAACGCTATATTCGTCTTACTAACCTTATCCCCGAAATTCTGCAATATGTAGATGAAGGGCGCATTTCCTTCACTCCCGCCGTTGAGCTTTCCTATCTCAACGAGCAGGAACAGCAAGACCTATTGGAGCAGATTGAGCAAAGCGATTGCACCCCGTCACTTTCGCAGGCTTGCCGCTTTAAGAAGATAAGCCAAGGCGAAGGTCTTACACCCGAAGTGATTGCAGAGATTATGGAGGAAGAAAAAGCGAACCAAAAAGAGCGTGTTAAAATTCCTACCGAAAAACTCCGCAAGTATTTCCCGAAGAATTATACGGTTCAGCAAATAGAAGATGAAATCATAAAACTTTGCGAAAAGAACTACCGAATGAAACAAAGGGATGCGAGGTGATCCTATGATGCAAAAAGGCAATTTTAAAGACATTCTTGTTATGAAAGGCATGGGGCGTGTAGATGATACACGTCCTATTGATTTACAAGAGTATGCGCTACCAAAAAGCAAAGATCTTAAAGATATTCCTATTCCCGTAACAACCGTTCCTAAAAAGATATGCTTTTCTAAAAAGATTGGCGGAACAATTTATGACGTTACCGCCAATTTCGATATGGAAGGCAAAGAAACAATATTACAGCAGTTCAAAGCGCTGATTTTAGCGAAAGAATTGTAACCTATAGATTTGTTATAAGTGTGCCGGGCATTGTATAATAGGCTCGCCCAAATATACAATGCTCGGCTTCACAGAAAGGAGTTAATAATGGCAAAAAAGAAAGCCGAGAATAAAGCAAAAATAACTGCTCTTTACTGTCGTTTGTCAGTAGAAGAAACAAAAGATTCAAAAGATAAAAGAAAGAAAAAACAAGAGGATGAATCTAATAGTATCAGTAACCAAAAACAGATTTTGTTAGATTATGCAAAGCAAAACGGATATCTTCATACCGAATTCTTTGTTGACGATGGTGTTTCGGGCACTACCTTTGACCGCCCCGATTTTCAGCGTATGCAGAGAATGGTTGAAAACGGAGAGGTCGGCACAATCATCGTAAAAGACCTTTCTCGTTTCGGTCGTGAGAGTATTGAAATGGGTAGATTGACTCAGGTGGTTTATCCGTCGCTCGGAGTAACTTTTATCGCTATCCAAGAAAATGTAAACACTTCTACCGGCACGGGACTTGAAACAATGCCATTTCATAATATATTTAATGAATGGTATGCAGAGCAAACAAGCAAAAAGATAAAAGCAGTATGGAAAGCCAAAGCAGATAATGGAGAACGTGTTGCCCCTGCTGTTCCGTTTGGTTATATGAAATCTCCCGATGATTCTAAACAATGGATTATTGATGAGCCCGCCGCAAAAGTTGTTCGATATATTTTTGAACTCTGTATTGCAGGGCTTGGACCAATGCAAATTGCCAAACGTCTCGAAAGCGAGAAAATCGTAAGCCCAACGGAATATTATTATAGTATTGGAAGAAAAGCCTCGAATAAAAGACCTGCCAACCCATATAGGTGGGAACAAGCCACGGTGGTTCATATTCTTGAAAATAGGCAGTATACGGGATGTACTGTTAATTTCAAAACCACCTTTGTGAGTTTCAAGGTGAAGAAAACTGTCCATATCCCTGAAGAAGATTGGCAGATTATTCCGAACACCCAAGAGGCAATCATTGACGAGGATACCTTTGAGAGAGTAAGAGAACTTCGAAAACATCGTCGCCGTCTTTCAGCTACGGGAAAAACGGGTATGTTCGCAGGACTTCTATACTGCGCGGATTGTGGCTCGAAACTGTATTTTGCTGCAGCCAAAAGTATCAAAGAACATCAAGAATTTTATAGTTGTTCTCAATATAGGTCAAACAGAGGTGCTTGCAAGATTCATTATATCCGTGAAGTAGTGATAAAAGAAATGGTGCTTGAGGCAATCCAAAAAGTTGCGAAATATGTTACAGAATATGAGCCGGTATTTCTTTATCTTTTTGCAAAGAAAAACACACTTGGTAGAGAAACCACGATAAGGACTATGAAAACAAAAATCGAAAAATCCAAACAGCGCATTAAAGAACTCGATATGTTAATCGAACGTATTTACGAATATAATGTGCTCGGTAAAATCTCCGATGATCGTTTTTATCGTATGTCTGCCAACTATGAACAAGAGCAAAAAGAATTGCTCGCCGCAGTTGAACACGACGAGCAGAAAGTCAGAAAAGCTGAACAAGAGAAAATAAATCTTAATGTTTTTCTCACGGCGATACGTGAGTGTACTGACTTAAAAGAATTAACAACCACGATTGTAAACACATTGATTAAGCGGATAGATGTTCATAACAGTACAAAAGATGAACACGGCCACAAGCACGTTCCAATTGATATTTACTTCACTGCGGTCGGAATTATCAATATCCCTACTGAAGAAGAACTAATTTCGGCAATGGAAGAAATGCGTGATAAACCGCTGAAATCCGCTTGAATAAAGGAAAAAGGCATAGCCCGTGTGGGCTATGCCATATCCTGCGAAAGAACTGTCCTTTAGGGTACGACCCTAAAAAGCGTGTCTTTTTTTCAACGAAATAAATCCCTTACGGGATTTGTGAAATACGCTACGCGTGTGAAATATTGCTACGCAATGTGAAATGCCTGCGGGCGTGGGTGGATTTATTTCATTTCACTTGATGCGTGAGCATCAAATTTCACAATGATCGTAAGTCATTATTTCACATTTGCCATCAGGCAAATATTTCACTTAAAGCCAATTATTTAATTTAGTTTTTCTGCTAGTAATTATAATGAATATATGTTCAAATAATTCTATTCTAAATAATGAGGTGGATAAAATGGCTTTGTTAGAATTTTTAAAGAGCAATATTTCAACTGATAATACGTTAGATGAAATCATCAATGTCTTTGATGAAATGTGCAAAACTCCTATAGAAGAAGACCTTTTATTAAATGAATATGGCGTCTATGATTTTACAGGAGAAGATTTGTTTTATTATGATTTAGTTAGACAATATCCTGATGGAAATGACGAGTATTGTCAACTGCGAGTAAGAATTATATTTTCTCCTGATGAAGAAAATCGCCATCTTGAAGATACCTTGTGGAGCGATGATACTGAAGAAAACTTCTTCGACTATATACGCAAATCAAATGGATATGATTATGCAAAAAATCATAAGATCAAGTCTATAGATATAGAAATAGATCAGACTTGACCTTGCAATACACAATAATCAAAAGGAGCTGTTGCACTAGAGGCAATTTGTACAGTTTGCGCCTTCATCTGATGAGGGAGGTGGCAAAACGAAGTTTTGACGGAGGGAGAGAAAAGGTAAAAATCCTGCAAAAATGCAGTTTTTCTCTCCCTCAGTCTCGTTTCACTCGACGGCTCCCTCGTCAGAAGGAGCCGTGTTTGATAACAGCTTTGTTTATTTGTGCATATTAACCTTAATGCGACAGTTCCCACTTTTTATGTTTACAGGATGGGACTTCGCACCAATTAAACTAAAACGATATAGTCTTTCTGCCCAACAGCAAGCTAGAATAACGCGGATTTGCAGGACGTGTATTGCAAATCCGCGTTAATTTGTGTAAGCCACAAATGACATAGCAAAGCCTGATAAAAAGCTCAAAAGTCTGCACCGAGCATCGAAAAAAGCAATTCTTTGCAGGTGGTTGACTGCAAAGAATTGCTTGCCAGCCGGCCTCGCCGACAGGGATTTCGCACTAAGACTTATCAAGCAATGGTTTCTTTTTACCCGACAAATAGCCTCCATCGAGCGACAAATCCATATATCTTATCTAATCGTCTCACAGATGCGCTTTTTCTTTGCTTACTTTCTTTTTCTCGTGAAAAAGAAAGTAAGTTAATCGAAGGCTTTTTCCATTTCACGGCGAAGGCGAATGATAATTTTCTTTTCAAGGCGAGAGATGTATGATTGAGAGATGTTAAGCTCGGTGGCAACATCCTTTTGGGTATGCTCTCTCTTGCCATTTAGTCCAAAACGAAGCTCCATTATCTCACGCTCCCTCTTTGGCAAATGCGAAACACAAAGCAACAAAGTGGAACATTCTGCCTCCTGCTCTATGCCCTTGTTCACCTCGTTTTTGTCACTTCCAAGGATATCAGAAAGCAAAAGCTCGTTTCCATCCCAATCCACATTTAACGGTTCATCTAAGGAAATCTCGTTTTTACGCTGTGAGTTTTTGCGTAAAAACATAAGAATTTCGTTTTCTATGCAACGTGAAGCATATGTAGCGAGCTTGATGTTTTTGTCAGGGCAAAAAGTATTCACTGCCTTTATAAGACCTATCGTTCCTATGGATATAAGATCCTCTATGTTGCTGGCAGACGAATCAAATTTCTTTGCTATGTAAACCACAAGCCTTAAATTGTGTGTTATCAGCAGTTCTTTGGCATCAGAATCACCCTCTTTTAGTTTTTCCAGAGCCTCGTTCTCTTGAACGGTGCTGAGCGGAGGAGGAAGATTCTCCGGACCATAAACATAATACACCTCGTCTGTAAAATGAAGTCTTATCTTTTGTATAAGGCTTTTTATTTTTTCTATAATCCACATAGCCGTTCTCTCCTTTATGTTAATATTTTTATTGCTGCTTTAGCTATCCAAATACTCTGCCAGTTCACAGCTAATCAACGCATCTGCTCCCGATGGCGAAATATCGTTTGTTGATATTGCTATGTATACCTCTATCGGTACAGGCCTGCCATCCAGCGTGAGATTTTCTATTCGAATACCCTGAAGCATACCCGCACCGCTTAATGTCTTGAATGGAATTAAGCGGATTTTTGATTTTTCTACACTTTCTATTATGTCGGCATCTATAGCGTTTTTGGCAATGATGATAACAGGCTTTTGCGAAAAAGGCTCTTTTAGAGTGTTTCCGCTGTCCAGCTTGCCAAAAATATCAAAGTGCATACCATAGATTTCAAAACCCACCTTGCAATAAAAAGATTCCGGCAGACGTTTTTGACTTATCTTCTCTATAATATATATAAATATGTAACACACCGCTGTGAGTGCTATTAGAACAAACGGCGATATGTCAAAGTACACCACGCCATTATTAATATATAATATCTGTGAAAATATCGTACTGCACAGAAAATATACCACGCCACACATAGCAAATGTGATTAACAAAAACACTCCGCATAGCCTAACAAAAACCTTTGGCGATCGCCTCAAACTGGCAGAAAACACCACAGCTACACCCACCGCAAGCTTAATCGGTACCGCAAGCACTGCCGGTAGCTCAGGCAAAAGAATAATCAGCGAAAGCACCGCACCCACCGCCGCACCTCGCAACAACGCTAGCTTGGTTATAGCACACTTCACATATCTAAAGCTTAACGAAAGTATAAAGTAATTAATTATCAGATTTACGCAAATGAGCACATCTATGTAAACAGTAACCTTCATAACCATACCCCTATGCCCTTTTGATATACTGATTATCCCATTTTGCCCATGCTTATTATGTCAAAATCAACCGAAAAATTTATAAAAAAAACCGACATCAAGCGTCATGATATAATCACAATGCATGATATCGGATATTTATATATGTTTATATGTTACAGATTTTTAGCGAGGTTGATATTTTTATAATAATCGTCCTCTGTAACCTCTTTGATCAGCTTAAGCTGTTCCGGGAACTTGATAGGATCATTCTCGTCACTAAGCTCTATCTCAACTATAGCCTTGTCATCCCAGAAAGGATACACATCTATCTCGAAATACTGATTTTCAAAGGTAAGACAATATCTTGTCTTTCTGATCTGCTTCATTGATGTGTCAGCGTTCATCAAAAGTCTAAGATATTCACTTTCAGAAAGCCTGCGTTCCACCTCAATACGTTTCACATCGTTAACACGATATTTTGTGGTCTGAAAATATATGTAATGACCATCGACACCTCTCTGGCGAACTCTTACCTCATCATCATTATCAGTCTTTAGGTAAGTCTGAATAATTTCAATTCTCTGGCAGTTTGGTTGGCTCTCAAGCCACTCAATGTCAGGATATTCTATAAGGAACTTGCGCTCAATTTCGTATGGCTTAGTTGTTCCTATAAATGATGATATCTCCTGAAGCAGACGTCTCATCTTCTTTTCAAAATCGGTTGCGTTGTCAATGATTCTAAAATGAGGATGACCTGTCCATGCAGAAATCAGCTTGGTGTCAAGCTCTACAGCTTCGTCTATACTCTCGATACGAGCTTTGTTGTTATCAGTGGTGTAAAACTCCTTAGCACCTTTAGCAGCTGTAACAAGATGAAAAACAGCATCATAATTGTCACGAAGCTGAACCTCGTTGCCACCCACAAATTCCATAACCTTGTCAAACTCATCCTGAGTCATATACACTTTGTTGTCGATAACACCACGATCGCACACGATAAGAATTTTTTCGCTAGGCATACTCTTGGCAGCCTGCTCAAAAATACGTTCTTTTTCTATTTGTAGCTTAACCTGACATTTTTGATAGTCAAGATTGCTACCGCAGGTCCATGGTGCCACACCGCCGGTTATAAGCCCTGTAGCGGTTTCGGGGACAAACAAAACGGTATAGCCCTGCTGTGAGAAGGCATTCTGAATCCAGCTCATTGCTGTTGTCTTGCCTGCACAAGGACCACCTGTTATAACTATCTTGGTAATTGCCATAAGGAATTCCCCCATTTTGTAAAGTTCGCACCAATGCGATTTTTCACACCTGCCGTTCTATTATATCAAAACAATATCCTTTTTGCAAGGATTAATATAATCTTTAATAAAAAATGTTAAAAATTTGTCAATTGATTTGCTCAGGCTAAACAAAGCACTATAACAAATCGGCTATTTTGGGCTTTGTCAATGTAGGCGTTATGATATTTTGTGCTTATAAAAAATTTATTATATATTCACAAATTTTTTGTCCGAAAAGTTGTTTCTCAATTGTTTATATAGTATACTAACAATAGAATACTGACAATAAAAACCACCATACCCAAGCTCATACGATTCCCAAAATAATTTCTTCAAAGGAGCGATGATTTATGAAAAGAAAAATATTAATTACATTGTCACTTATGCTTGTGGCTAGTATGCTCTTATCTTTTGGTGCATATGCAACTGAGAAAGACAGTGGAAAACCATCTGCCACCCTTGCGACTATTCAGAGTGAGCCTGAAGATACCGGCACAGATAGCAATCCTGCTACTGATAGCGATACTATCACTGACAGTGAACCTGTCACCGACAGCGAACCCGTTACCGACAGCGAACCTGCCACCGATAGCGAGCCTGTCACCGACAGCGAACCCGTTACCGACAGCGAGCCTGCCACCGACAGCGAACCTGCCACTGACAGCGAACCTGCCACCGATAGCGAACCTGCTACTGACAGCGAACCTTTTACCGATGACGAACCGGATAGCGACTATGATCCATATTACGGTGATGTTTGTGATCATTATTATCCACACACAGCCGAAGGCTGGAGAGAATATATTAAAGCTTTCTGCAAATTTATAATAGAAAACTATAATTCTCAACAAGCCTCTAACGATCAAGCTCCGAAGGATATTAGTGTGGGTTTCACCAAAGAAGTAGCAGACATTGCCGAAAAATATCTGCATGACGAAAGCCTGATTAATGCCATGAATGAAGATGAAGGAAAAAAAGAGTATTTCAGACTTAAAGATATAATATTAACTGTTAGATCAGAGGTGTATTCTGAATTTTTAGAGCTTGCATCAAAAGAAAATAATACAAATGAACATTTTGATGAACAGATATGGGAGGATTTTTATAAAGCGTTGAGTGATGCGCACGAGTCCTACAAAAAAGGTTTATTTTCAAGAGCTACGTTTGATACTCTGTTTCATATGTACAATCGGCTTGCCTACAATTACAGATATGAGTTCCTTGATATCAATCAAGATTACAATCTAGATCTTTTGGATGTTGTGATGTTACAAAGATACCTGATTGGATTGGAAAATCTGAGTTGTTTACAAATCTATTCGGTTTCTATAAACAAGTATAATGACGCAAATATGGAAACTGTGGTAATAATGCAGAGGGTAATCGCAGAATTATACAGCAAATATGATTTCTATCATAATATAGTAGAAAATACCGGTTTCTCCCGAATCATCCTTAGCACATATTCTAATGATATAGCAGATTGTATCCAAGAATTTGAGGATATTCGTGCAGGAAGGAGATAACAAATAAAAAAACATAAAACAACTCTATAATTAATTACCAATAATCAGCCGAAGAATGATTATTCTCTTTTTTCGGCTGATTTTTATAAAAACTTGTCCGAAAAGTTGTTTCTCAATTGTTTATATAGTATACTAACAATAGAATACTGACAATAAAAACCACCATACCCAAACTCAGGCAATGACCAAAATATTCTTTTAAAGGAGCGATGATTTATGAAAAGAAAAATATTAATTACATTGTCACTTATGCTTGTGGCTAGTATGCTGTCATCCTTTGGCGCATATGCCACAGAAAAAACCAATGAAAAAACACTCTCCACTAACGGAAAATCTCAAATCGTTACATATGACCAGTCAACAGAAAAAGATGATCATTCTGAATTATTATTCGAGCTAATGGACAATTTTATCGAAATCAACGAGCATCATGCAGGACTTATAACGTCAACCTATAGGCTTCTGGGAACTACATCAAACGGCTATCATATCGCATACTGCAGATATCATTACGGTGATAATATCGACCTTGATTTTTCTCAGTATCAAACATTTAAAACGGATGAATATGTCATCATCGGCGATGGCTACCCCAACAGACCATCGAGATTTGGAATCTACTGTTTTGACAATAAGAGTTACTTCACTATCGAAGATGCTTATATGAATAACGGCGACAAGCTCCCACTCGATGAAGTCACAGCCATACTAAAACAGGACAATTCTCTTAGATTAAATGTATACAACAAAAAAGCCGAGTCAGAAAAAACCTTTGAAGCCTGCCTCGATTATTTTGAAAAGCAGAACAAAAACTTTTCAGAAGTCTATGACCCAAACAGCTATCTCTATCTTGGTAAAATACTTACATTCGACAATCACGAAACAGATATTTTTTACTTAACATCAACTCAAGCAAAAGTGGAAGTTACCATGAACCAGCTAGGCGATTACGTGTTCTTTAACCAGTATTCCGATCCGCTTAATCCCACAGGAATATATCTTTTAAACGACGGCAAGCTATATAATTTAGATAGTGAGAATACCAAATTTATAAATTATGAATTTTCGTTAGTAGCTGACTTCGCCGAAACAGCAGGAATATATGTAATGCTAGAGGAATTAGGAATTGATAATATCCCAAGACCATGCTATGGCGATGCAGACCACGATGGCAAAATAAATATGTCTGATGTAACCACCATTCAAAAGCACATTGCAGAACTAAACGATTTTACAATCTGCCTTAGCTGTGCAGACGTAAACGGTGACGGAGTTAGCTTAGAAGACGTGGTGTGTGTGCAAAAATACTTGGCAAGTCTAAAAAGTGACAGCGAGTGTGGATATATCGCAGGAACATATGCAGGTCTGGTTCCCCGTAAGCTAGACGCCCACACAAAAGAAGAAATAAGCAAGGCTTATTTGGGGTATAACCCGATATCTGAGGATAGAAAAGACTATATTAATGAGAATTATGATGATCTCGTTAACATCAGATATTTCGATAAACTAAGTGATGGCACTTTGATGGTAATTGCAGATTACATGGATTCAGGCTATCCTGCTATAGTGTGCCAAATAGAATTATCAGGCAGAAGCTGGGGCAATTATATCTATCATGCTTCTTCTCCCGGCAATGTAATCTATCTGTTTAAAGATGGCAAGTATATCTCAATAAAAGATGCCCTAGAGCAAGGAGGAATATTAACCGAAAAGACTTTTAACGAGCTTGTATTTAAGCTACATATGGAAAGAAGAAGCTAACCCCTAAAACATAAACCCATAAGAAAATAACACTTCATTTTACGAAAAGAGGGATTACTATGAAAAAGAAAATATTATGTGCTATATTATCCGCTGTGATGGCGATATCTGCTATGGCGAGCGCAAGCGCAGACGATGCATACGGCAAGTATGACGAAAGCACCGTACAAGAATCTTTTCAATCTTATGTTAACACTTATCACAGAAATATGTATGTTTACATTTATAAAGCACTCGGAACTCTGGGCGATTATCTCCTATTCTCCGGCGGCGGTGAGTATGCATCTTCTATGGAGATAATCAGAGAAGTATGCGGAAGCGCAGTTTTTTCACCCGAAATATATAGTCCTTACGACATCAGCCTGTATGTGTTTAATGGCAAGGAAGTTTGCACGCTTGAGGAGGCTCTCCAGCGCAACTATTTTAAGATGGCTGATGTAGAGCATATCCTAGGCAACAGAATTGTACCAAAAGGCGACTCAAACACAGATTATGTAGTTAATATGGAAGATGTAATTACCATGCAGAAAGCTATTGCAAAATTATGCTATGCCCATCCCGTAACATCCGATATGAACTCTGATGGCACTGTAAATATGAATGACGTCACTATGCTCCAAAGAGCTATTGCAAAAATGGAAAAGTAGGATAAAGTATTTAAATATTGTTAGGATTTTAAGAGGTAGTACTATGAAAAAAAGAATCATAGCATCACTGATGGCTGTCGCTATGTTAGCAAGCACAGCTATCATAACCGCAAATGCAACAGCGGATTTTATATCTATCGGCGATGTAACACAAGATGATAATGTAAATATGGATGATGTGGTCACTCTGCAAAAACACATCGCAAAAATCACCGAGCCCAGCAAGCGTGGACTTGTCGCCGCCGATGTAAATTTCGACGAAAAAGTAAATATGGAAGATGTTACACTCATTCAGAAAAAAATAGCAAACTTAATCGATGAATTTTATATGGACTGCATATACGACGTAAATCCCGGTGCAAAAGCCATCATGCCAAATATACTATCCGGCAAGGCAGTGGTCGGCGAAAGTGTAATGTTCTGGATAGGCAAAATTCGTGGTTACGGATTATGTAAAACCGAGCTTTATATAAATGATGTAAAATTGCCTGATAATGATCATTATATGTATTATGAGCATAAGTTTGATAAAGCAGGCAAATATAAGATAACTGCCAAAATTTACAATGGATTTGGTGAGTATACATATCTATCAATTAAATATAAAGTGGTAGAATCACTCGATAGCGAAAAACCAACGGTAAAATCGCTTGATTTCAGCGAAATTGTGAGATATTGCAACAACAGCTCCGACGGCGATTATATTTTAATCGACAACAGCGAAGAAGATATTATCCTCACGGCAAATGCCTCTATGGGAACCGCTCCGTATGAATATATGTTCTTGCTAGACGGCGAAAAGCTGACAGATGACTATTCCACCACAAACAGTGTGTCTATTTGCAGAAAAGAATCAGAAAACAAGGATGATATATTGACCATAAAAATAAGAGATAAAAACGGAATCGAATCAAGCGAAGACTTTAAGTTGATATATACATTTGTAGACGGTGAGTGGTAATAACAAATTAATGATTGTTCGAGGAGGTAATACTATGAAAAAAAGAATTTTATCATCATTAATAGCTGTCGCTATGTTAGCAAGCACAGCTATCATAACCGCATATGCAGAGAGAACGCCACTTTTTATAGGCGACGTAACACAAGATCATCATGTAAATATGGATGATGTGGTCACTCTGCAAAGATACATTGCAGAAATCACCGAAATCAGCAAGCGTGGGCTTGTCGCCGCCGATGTAAATAACGATGGCGATATAAATATGGAAGATGTAACTCTCCTCCAGCAAAAAATTGCAGAGATAATCCACACCTTTGGCAGAGACGACATTTTAGGAACATACGTAGAGGCAACATCCATCACAGCCAGTGTGCTTTCAGGCAAAGCGATAGCCGGCGAAAGTGTAAAATTCACGGTGGAAGAAGCCCGTGGTTACGCACCGCTTACATTTGAGTTTTTTGTGAATGACGTGATGGTGCGTGAGCGTGAAGAAGCTCGCTCTTTTGAGTATAAGTTTGATAAAGCAGGAGATTATAAGATAACCGCCAAGGTTTATAACGGCTTTGATGAAACTAGGGAAGAATCACTTTATTTCAAAGTGGTAGAATCGCTTGATAGCGATAAACCTTTGGTAAAATCACTTGATTTTGACAATGCAGTAATATTTGAAAAAAGATACGATGAAGGCGAAGTAATTCGTATCTACACAAGCGATGAAAACATCAAGATTACAGCAAATGCCTCTATGGGCACTGAGCCATATGAATATATGTTCTTACTAGACGGCAAAAAGCTGACCGATGACTATTCCACCACAAACAGTGTGTCTATCAGCACAGATCGACCAAGTCCAACCATATGTATTTTAACTGTGAAAATAAAAGATAAAAACGGAATCGAATCAAGCGAAGATTTTAAATTATATTTTACAGAAAGACCGATAGCATAATTTAAAGATAGGTTGATATATTTGATGCCTTTTCTCTCCCTCCGTCTTTTGCTTCGCAAAATCCACCTCCCTCGTCAGAGGGAGGCTACCTTTTGCACCAAATTAACTAAAACGATATAGTCCATTTGCCTGACGGCAAGCTAGGATAACGCGGATTTGCAGGTAGTTGATTGCAAATCCGCGTTATCATCGCCAAGCAAAAAATGACAAAGCAAAGCCTGATGATAAAAAACCCAAAAGTCTGCACCGAGACAGGAAAAAGCTAGTATTTGCAAGTAATTGACTGCAAATACTAGCTTTTCTCGTACCACAAAGCCCTCTACCGAGCAACAAAGCCATATATCTTATCTAATCAATGCCCGATTCGCTTTCTTTTTGTTTACTTTTTCTTTCTCGTGAAAGAAAAAGTAAATTAATAATTATTTTTCTTAACCTCAAAGTAAGCCTTAGGTTTAGCACAAACAGGGCAAACCTGAGGAGAGGATTTTCCCACATGAATGTGACCGCAGTTCTGGCATACCCACACAACATCGCCTTCTTTAGAGAAAACTGTACCATTTTTCACGTTTTCTAAGAGTTTGGCGAAACGTTCTTCGTGTTCTTTTTCTATCTTTGCAATGCTTTCAAAAAGATAAGCAAGTCTGTCGAAGCCCTCTGAGCGAGCATCTTTTGCCATATCGGCATACATCTCTGTCCACTCAAAATGCTCTCCGCTTATGCCATCGTTAAGGTTTTCTACCGTGCTTGGCACCTCGCCACCCTTGAGATATTCAAACCAAATTTTTGCGTGAGCAAGCTCGTTTTTTGCAGTCTCTTCAAAAATATTTGCTATCTGATTGTAACCATTCTCACGTGCCTTCTCAGCGTAGTAGGTATACTTGATGTGAGCCTGAGTTTCGCCTGTAAAAGCGGTGTAAATGTTTTTTTCGGTCTTGCTACCTTGTAAATTTTTAACTGTTGCTACCGGCATTGTCTTTATCTCCTTTGGAATTATTTTATAAGTATTATTTTCGCAAGCGATTGAAATATTCAATAAATCTGTGTTATAATCTAAAAAATCAAAAAAGAAAGTCCGAAAGGAAATAACCATGTTAAAAAAATATCTTGAGGTAGGAAAGATTGTTACAACCCATGGCATAAAAGGCGAAGTGCGTATAGACTCATGGTGTGACTCTCCCGAAATTCTAAGCAAAATAAAAAAATTATACAACAAAGACGGTAGCGTGTGCTACAATGTAAGCTCAAAGCCACACAAAAACCAAACTATCACAAAAATAGATGGTATAAGCACTGTGGAATCAGCAGAAAAGCTAAGAGGTGTTGTGGTGTATGCCGAAAGAAGCGATATCCTAAAGGATAAAGACGCTTATTTTATACAAGACCTTATAGGCTCAAGGGTTTGCAATGCTGATGACGAGAACGTCTGCTATGGCAATGTTACAGAGGTTTTTGCCACCGGTGCAAACGATGTGTATGAAGTAACCAATGATGATGGCAAAAAAAGTTATATTCCGGTGATTGATGATGTAGTAATCAGCATTGATATCGAAAATGAACTGATAAAAATTCGCCCAATGAAGGGAATGTTTGATGATGAAGATTGATATTATCACGCTCTTTCCCGAAATGTGCGAATCCTTTTTGAGCGAAAGCATAATCGGACGTGCCAGAAAAAGTGGCCATATTGATATAGAATGTCATCAGCTAAGAGATTTCGCCTTTGACAAGCACCGCCGAGTGGACGATACACCATATGGCGGAGGCATGGGAATGTTAATGAAAGCAGAGCCTATTGCACTGTGCTTTGAAGATATTTGCAAAAAGAACGGAACACGCCCTCATCTGGTATATATGTCGCCCAAAGGGCAAACACTAACACAGAAAAAGGTAAAAGAGCTTGCACAATATGATAATATTTGCATACTTTGTGGGCATTATGAAGGTGTAGACCAAAGAGTCCTCGATGAATATGTGGATGAAGAAATATCTATTGGCGATTATGTATTGACCGGCGGTGAGTTGCCTGCACTCGTACTTGCAGACTCTATCAGCAGAATGAAAGACGGTGTGCTTTCAGATGCCCTGTGCTTTGAGGAAGAGAGCCACTATAGCGGTTTACTGGAATACCCGCAATACACAAAGCCACAGGTGTGGCATGATAAAACTGTACCTGAAGTTCTTATATCAGGTCATCACGAAAACGTGCGAAAATGGCGAAGATTACAGTCACTTTTGATAACAAAAGAGCTTCGCCCCGATATGTATGAAAAAATCGAACTAACAAAAGAAGATATTAAGCTGTTAAAAAACACTTAAAATTCAACATAAATCGGGTATCCTCGCAATTTTTTTTAGAGAAGTTAAACAATCTTTATGCTAAAAAATTGTATAAATGCACAACAAAAAACCTCCAAAAAATCCAAATTGTTGTCATTCATCCGAAATTGTTCGATTTCTGTTGACGAATACTTGATAAATGATATAATAATAACAAAGATATCGGTTGATACCTTATTTTTTTATATCGTACTAGGTAGGAGAGGGTTCAAAATGTACATTAAGGAAGTTATGGTTCAGAACCATGTTGGGTTATATGCAAGACCTGCTACATTTTTTATTCAGAAAGCTAACGAGTATAAGGCCTCCATATGGGTCGAGAAAGATGAAAGACGTGTGAATGCGAAGAGCCTTCTTGGCGTTCTTTCTCTTGGCATTGTTGGTGGCACAGTTATCAAGATCATTGCTGACGGTGCTGATGAAGAAGATGCAGTTGAGGGCCTTGTAAAACTAGTTGAGTCTGGCTTCACTGATTAATTTGAAAGATTTGCCTCGCTCCGAGTTTTTGAGATTCGGTAGCGAGGTAATTTTTTTAGTTAAATTAACTTTTTGGAGGATACCGATATGCAAACTGTTGTGGTAGGAAAAAACGATAGCGGACAGAGATTAGACAGCTTTTTGCAAAAGCATCTCCATACACTTCCCAAAACACTAATGTATAAATACCTGAGAAAAAAGTGCATTAAGGTGAATGGAAAAAAGACCGAAATAAACTATCGCCTTTGCGAAAATGATGTAATCACTCTTTATATAAAAGATGAATTTTTTGAGGCAAGCGAGCCTGACTATGACTTCCTCAAAGCTCCCGATAAGCTTGATATCATATACGAAGACGAAAACATAATGCTTCTCGACAAAAAACCAGGTCTGCTGGTGCATCCCGATGAGAGCTATCACTTCGATTCGCTGATAGCAAGAATACAGCATCATATGTACAAAACCGGCGAATATGACCCAAAGGAGGAAAACTCCTTTGCTCCGGCTCTTGTAAATCGAATAGACAGAAACACCGGCGGTATTGTAATCGCTGCAAAAAACGCCGAATCACTCCGAATTCTTAATCTGAAGATGAAAAACCGTGAGCTTAAAAAAATATATCTCTGCGCTGTGTATGGCAGGGTTAGAGTTAAAGAAGCATTGCTCACCGGCTATCTCGAAAAGAACGAAGACAAAAATAAGGTGTTCATAAGCAACAGCGAATTTCCAAATTCTAAGATAATAAAGACAAAATATAAAGTGCTGGAAGAAAAGCGAGATATGTCTTTGCTAGAGGTAGAGCTTCTCACAGGAAGAACTCATCAGATAAGAGCCCATATGTCGCATATCGGGCATCCGCTGGTGGGTGACGGCAAATATGGCAAAGACACCAATGCTCAGAACAGGCGTCTTGGTATGAAATGGCAGGCTTTGTATTCCTACAGACTCACATTCTCTTTTGATGAAGATGCAGGCATACTTAATTATCTTAACGGAAAAGATTTTAAAGCCGGAAATGTTTGGTTCATTAATGAGCTTGGCTTTAACCTAAAACTAAAATGATAAAATAGCAGGTGATATTACGAAAAAAACACGTACTATAATAATAAAATCTCTTGTAATACTGCTGATATGCGCATCATTAATCTTCGGATTCTTGATGTTTGATCAATCTTCAATTATAATCACACGGTATCACATAAATACTGATAAAACATCTGCAAGCCTCAGAGTTGCATTGATAGCCGATCTTCACAGCAAAGAATTTGGAACAGATAATATAGAGCTTATAGAAAAAATTAAATCTGAAAAACCGGACATCATTGCCATGTCAGGCGATATGGTCACAGCCGGAGTGGATGACTACTCTGTGATAGTAACACTCACAAAACAGCTTGTACAAGTAGCGCCGGTGTATTATACATACGGTAACCACGAACTGTATTTTGATAATAACCCAGATTTTGAACAAGCACTAATAGATATCGGTGCCACCTTACTTAACAACGAAATGGTAACTTATAATTGTAAAAACGGAGAGCAGATCATCATAGGCGGACTGAAGCAATATCCCTTTTATGAATATGACGCGCCCGATTTTGACAATGACGAAGCCAACTTTTTTAAGAGCTTCCTTGAGGCACAGAAAAACAGCTTCTCTCTACTGATATGTCACTATCCCGAAGCATATATGTGGAAGCTTCACAGCTTTGATATCGACTTAATGCTGGCGGGCCACACCCATGGCGGTATCGTCAGATTGCCATTTGTAGGCGGACTATTTTCCCCTAATCAAGGTTGGTTTGGAGAATATGATAAGGGGTACTTTGACGGTGACACCGCAGATATGATAGTCACATCAGGACTAGGCAACTCTAAACCCATACCTAGATTTAATAATCCTCCCGAAGTGTGCATTATCACAATAAACTAACAATAAAAGACCATCCTAAATGATCGCCAAATGCCTAATCATAGGCATTTGGTAATTTTTTTATTATTTTTGAAAATTGCCAAAAACTGACAAATTTTACTCTTTCAAAGTGATATTATATCTATGTCGCAAGGGACAAGCAGTATAAAAATCCTGCAAAAAAGGTGGTGCAAATCTTATGCTTGGCAAAAACGACACAAATAAAATAACCCAAATTCCTATCAACAAAATCCGCCCCGCCAAGTATCAGCCACGTCGTGTATTCAATGAAAATGAGCTAAGCTCACTGGCAGAAAGTATCACCCATAACGGCATACTGCAACCACTCACAGTGCGTGAGGTAAACAAAAATGAATACGAGCTTATCGCCGGTGAACGTCGACTGCGTGCGGCACAGTGGGCAGGACTTTCAAAAGTGCCATGCATAATAAACAACTGCACCGACAACAAAGCCGCTATTTATTCACTCATAGAAAACATCCAACGCTCAAACCTAAATCCCTTTGAAGAAGCCGAGGGCATAAAGCGACTCATGGTAGAGCTTTCGCTCACGCAAGAGCAAGTGGCAATGCGACTGGGAAAAAAACAATCTACCATCGCAAACAAGCTTCGTCTGCTGAGAATATCAGAAGATGAGCGCAACTGGATAATAAAAGAGGGCTTGTCAGAACGCCACGCAAGGGCACTTCTCATAATAGATGATGTTGCCTTGCGAAAAAATATACTTAGCAGAGTTATCATAAATAAGCTCAATGTTACGCAAACCGAAGAGCTAATAAGACAAGTGCTTACAGATGATAGCTTTCTGTCAAAGTCAAAGAAAAAGAATATTACAAAAACGCCTGTTATAAAAGATGTTCGCATATTTATGAATACGATTAACAAGGCGCTCGATACAATGAAACGCTCTGGGATAGAGGCAAACGCCGAAAAGGTTGAAACTGATGACTATATAGAATATTCTTTGCGAATCCCAAAAAAGAGAGCATAAAAAATCTGCACAATATTGCATTTATAACACATTGTGCAGATCATCACTTCACCTTGCCACACATATTATTTCTACTAGGCAAGGCATTAACTTTGAGTTCTTCTTATATACTCATACCCATTTCCTTATCTAAACCCCTTACGTAAAAGGCTGTGCATTAATTTGTACAGCCTTTTGCGTATTTTCCGGCAGGAATTTCGCACTTAGCTAACTTGCTTCTCTCTGACAAGAGAGCTGTTGAGCTTTAGCGAAAGTGAGAGAGAAAAGCAAGCTTTTTGCAGAATTTTTAGCTTTTCTCTCCCTCCGTCAAAACTTCCTCAGCCTCTCTTGTGTAAAGGGAAGTGAATTTTGCGAAGCAAAAAACAGAGGGATTGTATAGTGAATATATCATAAAAACAACCCCTCAGTCAGCGTTGCTGACAGCTCCCCTTTCACAGGGGAGCCTGTTGAGCGAAGCGAAACTGAGGGAGAGAAAAACTGCATTTTTGCAGAATTTTTCTTTTCTCTCCCTCCGTCAAAACTTCCTCAGCCTCTCTTGTGTAAAGGGAGGTGGATTTTGCGAAGCAAAAGACGGAGGGATTGTATAGTGAATATATCATAAAAACAACCCCTCAGTCAGCGTTGCTGACAGCTCCCCTTACACAGGGGAGCCTGTCGAGTGTAACGAGACTGAAGGAGAGAAAGACTGCATTTTTGCAGGATTTTTAGCTTTTCTCTCCCTCCGTCAAAACTTCGTTTTGCCACCTCCCTCGTCAGATGGAGGCTACCTATCGCACAAACTAACTAAAACGATATAGTCTATATACCTGATAGCAAGCTCGTATAACGCGGATTTGCAGCCGCCCTCGGCGGAGGGATGTTAATTGCAAATCCGCGTTAATACCAACAAGTCACAAATGACACAGCAAAGCCCGATGCTAAAAAGCCCAAAAGTCTGCACCAAGACAGAAAGCAAGCAATTCTTTGCAGGTGATTGACTGCAAAGAATTGCTTGCCTCGTATCACAAAGCCCATTATTGAGCAACAAAACTTTATACCTTGTCTAGTTGTACCACAACATCGCTTTCTTTTTGCTTACTTTTTCTTTCTCGTGAGCCGGCCTCGCCGGCGAGGATTTCGCACCAAGACTTATTAAGTAATATTTTCTCATTGCCCGACAGATAGCCTACCATCGAGCAACAAAACTTTACACCTCGTCAAGTTGTCATACGACACCGCTTTTTCTTTGCTTACTTTCTTTTTCTCGCGAAAAAGAAAGTAAGACCTCTATCAGTTCATTAAGCCACAAACCAAGTCGCAGTATTTCACAGGATCTTCGATGTTGAATCCGGCTATCAGGAGAGCCATGTTATATAGTATCTCAGCATACTCTGCTGCCTTTGCTGTGTTGTTTTCGGCATATGCCTTTTTAAGAGCATCAAAAGCCTTGCTTTCTGCGTTTAGCTCCAACACCTTAGAAGCCTTTGGCTTGGCATCATCACCCGGCATCATTGCAAAATATTTTTCTGCCTCAAGAGTGATCTCACCATCTGCCGATAAGCATACAGGATGGCTCTTCAGCTTGTCAGATATTATAGCCTTCACTATCTTATCGCCCAAGCTGTCCTTTACAAAATCAAGCAGAGATTGATTTTCTGCCTGCTGTTTTTCTATCCTTTCCTTTTCCTCGTCGCTGTGCAACTCTGCATCCTTAGCGGTGATAGAGCGAAACTCCTTCTCGCCTACCTTTTCTAAGGTCTGCACAATAAACTCGTCATATTCCTCAGTGAGATAAAGTATCTCATACTCTTTGTCTTTGCATAGCTCTGTCTGTGGCAAAGAGTCTATCTGCTCTACGCTGGAACCACAAGCATAATAAATATACTTCTGACCTTCCTTCATTCTCTCTACATAAGAATCCAAGGTTACAAGCGACTTCTCGCTGGAAGAATAGAACATAATGAGGTCTTTTAGGAAATCCTTGTTCATTCCAAAATCAGAGCATACACCTATCTTGATGGATGCGCCAAAAAGTTTCCAAAACTCATCATATTTAGCCTTATCATTGTCACGCATCTTGAGTAGTTCCGACTTTATCTTCTTTTCAATATTCTTTTCGATAACTGCAAGTTGCTTGTCATGCTGGAGCATCTCTCTGGAGATGTTGAGTGAAAGATCAGACGAATCCACCACACCCTTGACAAAGCTAAAATAATCGGGCAACAGCTTTTCGCATTTATCTGTGATAAGCACACCTGAGCTATACAACTGCAAACCCTTTTCATATCCCTTAGAATAAAATCCTCCAGGTAAGCGTGACGGAATAAACATCATCGCCTTATAACACACCACGCCTTCGGCATCTACCCTGATTACTGCAAGCGGATCGCTAAAATCATAAAATTTCTCTTTGTAATACTCTGCACACTCTGTGTCTGTCACTTCTTTTTTTGATCTCTGCCAAATCGGCACCATACTGTTTACAGTCTCTGTTTCCGTTACTGTCTTGTATTCAGGATCTTTTCCCTCTTCGGCTACGTTTACGCTCTTTTCAATATCCATTTTGATAGGATATCTGATGTAGTCAGAGTATTTTTTGATAAGACTTCTTATTCTGTAGGATTCTAAGAAGTCGCTGTATTTGTTGTCGTCATCATCTTCTTTAACGTGCATAACTATCTGCGTGCCAAATCTGTCGGAGTCAGATTCCTCGATAGTGTAGCCGTCCACACCTGATGATTGCCATGTGTATGCCTTTTCGCTGTCATATTTTCGAGATGTTACCGTAACGTTATCCGAAATCATAAACGCACTATAAAATCCAACGCCAAACTGACCGATAATATCAGGCTTCTCATCATCCTGCACCTCGGTCTTAAACTGATAAGAACCGCTTTTTGCTATTGTACCCAAATTTTCCTCAAGCTCTTTTTCGCTCATACCTATGCCGTTATCAGTTACAGTGATAGTCCTATTTTCTTTATCCACTGCCACCTTTATTTTAAGCTCGCCCATTCTTTCTCTCACTAATTCATTGGTAAGAGAAATAAAATGAAGCTT
The DNA here is from genome assembly GCA_029098305.1 of Clostridia bacterium. Taxonomy (GTDB): domain Bacteria; phylum Bacillota; class Clostridia; order Oscillospirales; family Acutalibacteraceae; genus JAEEHZ01. Next base: position 19,787 of record JAQXOB010000008.1, on the reverse strand, counting down.
GTCTAAGGCATCGCTTGCGTTTGAGAGTATTTCACGCAAAAATATTTCTTTGTTAGTATATATCGAATTTATCATAAGCTCCATGAGGCGCTTAGACTCTGCTTTAAAGACTTTCTTTCCCATGATATATTAATATCCTCCTAATCTATGTAAAAATGCAAGTACGCCACACAATAATAATAAAGTGTGGCGACTGTAATAAAAATAAGAATATATTATTTATTTGCTAAATGAGCATTAATCTTGCCCACAAGCTCATCAGCATCCACGCCATGCACTGCACAAGCCTGCTCTAAAGTTTCGCCTCTGGCGGAAGGGCAGCCTAAACAATGCATTCCCATCTCAAGGAAAAATGGTGCTGTTGTTTGGTCCATATCAAGTATATCACCGATAATGGTGTCTTTTGTAATCTGTGCCATTTCTTTGTACCTCCATTTGCTTTAGTATAGATATTATAATACCCAAATAGCTAAAATGCAATACCGGTTTTTAAATGTTTAAAAGTTCTCAACATATAAAATATTACAAAAACAAGTTGTCCGGCAACTTTTTCCAATAGTTAATTAACAGTTTCAACATAGTTTTCAACATAAAATTGTAATAAGTTTGTAATTTTATATGGCTGTAACTATTTTGTAACTATTTTGCAGAATATGGCTATAATACTATGTTTTTCGTCACATAAAAATAAAATATAAAAAAAATAAACTTTTTTCGATAAAACTCTTGACATACCATCAATTACATATTGTAATTCTTAAAAACTAAATTGTTACAATTTCTCACAATGTTAAGAACTTTTTAACACTTTCAACATAGTTTTCAACATAGACACTCGCTAAATCGAAAGGTTTTCAATAGTTTCAACATAGTTCTCAACATTTTTTAGCTTTACATATTGTATAATTTTGATTTTTCACTATTTTTTCTCGTTATTGTATAACATTTTTACTTCTGCCAAATATTATATATAACATTATCTTTAGGAGAGTGTAATATGATAAAAGGAATAAATCATCAGATTATAGAGATAACCGACACAGACAACATATATTACGAAAAAGCCTATCTTGTGGTGCGACCTGAATACAAAAACACACAAAAAGCACTACTCAATAAGCACGCAAGGCACTTTATCGCAGGTATGAAAGCTCCATCTGCCATCAAGAGGTCTAGTATGTTTTTTTATTGGTTCATAAGGTTTTCTATATTCGCCAGTATTGGTGCTGCGGTAGCTTTATTTATCAATTCTTTATTATAAAATCAGCAAATCTATTTTTGCTCCCTATCGCACAAAGAGACTCTTATCGAAAAGCTTGAGAATTTAAGGCATAAATATTTAAATAGAGCATAGAAACTCCAAAATGGTTGTTCAGAAACAAACCAAAAAAGGAGATTTCTATGCTCTTTTTTTGAAGAAATCAAAGACGAGTTTTTACATTTAAAGTTGTTTTGATATCTTGAGCTTCCTTCTATTAGAACTTTATTTCAAACCCTTTTTTTATATGCTTCTATCATATTTAAAAAAATCTCATCGGCAACTTTCGCTTTTTGCTCCTTGGCACAGTGCTGTTGTAGTCCACAAGGATGGTATCTTCGCCAATTAACGCAATATTTTCCCAGTTGATCACAATATCATCACATCTGCCAAGAAGCCCAAAACACTTGAGTCTGCCATATATGACTATAGCAACAAGCCTTGCATCTTTAACATTAATTAAAACATCATCCACACAGCCAAGCTTCACTCCATTGCCTTTGCATATCACTTCTTTGTTCCTCAGATCGCATACTCTGCACGTCATACTATCACTCCCTTTTTTCCAAAAATAGTTACAAAAAAAACTCTCGATTTTTGTCAAATATTTTTATATTTCACTTGAAAAGGTTACAAAAATGTGCTAAACTTGTAACAGTTTGTAATTATGTCTTTTTAGGTCATAAAATGCTAATTTTTGTAAGGAGAAAATGTTTGATGAAAAAATCACTTGTAACATTAGTTAAGTCTTTTGCATCTATTGCAATGTCAATTGTTCTTACTGCTTCATCGCTTTTTATACCAAGCGCAAGTGCCGATTCTTCCACCGGAGTTGGACTTTCGGCACACGTGCTTAATGCTTATTATAGTGGTTGGTCTTATGTTTATGGCGGTTCATCTGAAGGCGCTGTAGACTGCTCAGGACTAATCTGCACCTACAACGGCGTAGGAGGCATACGTACTAGTATGCTGTATTCTTCACCGGAATCCGGCTATATCTGCAATGGCATACCTAATATTCATGGTTTGGGACTATATCAGCCCGGCCATGTGGGAGTGTATGTAGGAGGCGGAATGGCTGTAGATGCACGTAGCGAATACTACGGAATATGCTATCAGTCAGTTTACACTAAAAGCTGGACATCATGGTTCAAGGTAGCCGGTGTCAACTATCCAAACACAGGCTGGGTTAAATTCCAGGGCGATAGCTATTATTATGAAAACGGCGAATATCTTGCAAGCACATCCCGTGAGATAGACGGTGGCTACTACACCTTTGATGCCTATGGAAGATCAGACTATTCACCGGACGACAGTGCCTACCTAGCCACTGATTATTCCAGCGTGAACGTTTCTACCAACAACTCATCATCTAACACTAACGATGACTCATACAGCTATTCTGACTATAGCTACAACAACGATAGCTATAACAATGATTCCTATACTGATGATTCTAGCTCATCTACATCCTCACCAAAACCAACAAAAAGCAAATATACCACTCTCTATAGCGGATATATGGGAGCAGATGTAAAGAAGCTTCAGACCAGATTAAAAAATCTTGGATACTTTGATACTGATGTAACCGACTTCTATGGAAGCCTTACACAAACTGCTGTATGTGAATTTCAGGAGGCTGCATCGCTAAATATTACCGGTGTAGCAGATGAAGAAACTCTTGAAGCTGTTTATGCAGACGATGCACCTGTTCTTCAATTCGAAGATATCACACTGGGAGATTACACCGAGGATTCTCTAAAAGCACAGCAGAGATTGCAAGAGCTCGGCTATTTTTATGATGACCCAACAGGTTATTTTGGAGAGGTTACAGCCATAGCAGTGTCACAGTTCCAGTCTGCTAACGGACTATACAGTACCGGTGTGATCGACAGTCTCACCTATGACTTGCTTTTTGACGAAAGCGCAATTTCTAACCCTAACGAAGGCAATGTGTCTTACGGAATGAAAGGCGATAGCGTAAGAGCTATTCAGCAGAGATTGATCGACCTGCGATATCTCGTTGGTACTCCAACAGAAGAATTTGACGATGACACATTGAATGCTCTTCATTCATATCAAGATACACTCGGCATAGAACATACCGATTATCTCACCAAAGAAGATATTAATTATCTTTATTCCTCATCAGCTCCTAAGTCACCGGATTATAACAAGCTTCAGATGGGATATATCGGTGACGATGTAAAGGATATTCAGATAAAGCTGATGGCACTTGATATGTATGATGGTCTTCTAAACGGACTATACGACGAAACCACAAGGCTGGCAGTATTATCTGCACAAAAGAAATTTGGTCTTGAGCAAACAGGTATTGTAGATGAATACTTTATGAAAACTCTCGAAACCGAGCAAGCCCGAATGAATATTTCTACAAGTGGTGAGTCTGTTGTTATCAGCGAAACTATAAATGCAAAAGTTTTTGAGCAGGCAGGCTATCTCAATTCTGAATCTGTCATTCTCAAGGATAAAAACACACAAACGGCAGTAAAGTTAGCCATAATTGGTTTAATAATATCTATGATGATAGTTGTAGTTATTATGCTAAATACAACATCAAAAAAGAACATAAGAAAAAAATCTGCCTATCCTGTGTACACTCAGAAGTATAGCAAAAAACGTGAAAAGGTTATCAGAAGATAATTAAAATATATTGTAAATATCTGCTGGACATAATAGCGCAGTATGATATAAAAAAGGTAGCGATGCAAATCCCTAAAAGGACCCTGTATCGCTACTTTTATTTCTTTTAAAACAAAGCCTAAAAAATAACAGCCGGAGGATTTTTCTCTATCCTCCGGCTGTATTATTTATTTTAAGCTTATACGTTTTGCTCTTGCTTTTCAATCTCAATTGTAATCTTAGTGATTCTTCTATCTTCAAATTCATCAGCTGTAAGCTTTAGCTCGCCTACTCTGACGCACGGATGATCATCACCTTCAGGAAAGCCTCCAAGCACATCGAGCATTAGTCCGGCAACTGTTTCGCAATCGCCATGCGGTATCTCTCTGCCCACCAGCTCTTCTATCTCCTCAATGTCGGTAGCACCATCCACATTGAATATATTGTCAGAAATTTGAACTACATTCTCTTCCTCATCGTCATATTCATCCTGAATATTGCCCACTATTTCCTCTAGCATGTCTTCCATAGTGATAAGGCCCTCTGTGCCGCCATATTCATCCACCACGATAGCTATCTGAGTCTTCTTAGATGTCATCTCAGAGAAAAGCTCACTGCACACCTTAGAACTAGGTACAAAAAGAACCGGTCGCATTATATCGGTTATCTTAACATCATCCGGCGAATCCTTGCCGATATACCTCAGCAAATCTTTAACGTGAACAGCTCCTACGATACTGTCGATATCCTCATGATACACCGGAATTCGTGATCTACCTGATTCTATAGCCAGCTCTACCAGCTCGTTTATTGTGCCGGTGTCTTCTATAGCTGTCATTTCGATACGGTGAGTCATAATATCGCCTGCATCGGTATCTGCAAAATCAATAACTCTCTCTATCAGTCTGCTGGTGTTATCGTCAATAGCTCCTGTGAGCCTTGCATCATTTGCAGTTTCGATTATCTCTTCCTCTGTGACTTCCTTTTGTCTTATCTTAAAAATCTTTGAGAAAACTGACTGTTTCTTTTCACTTTGGTTATTCTTTTTGAGCTGATTACTTCGCCCGTTAGCATCGTCTGACATTTTTATTCCTCCGAATATATAAGTAAATTTATTTTACACCTATATATTTTACAACAAAATATTATTTTGTCAACCATTTTACCTTTTTTTAATTTAAAGTAAAAAAATCACCCGATACCAAACGAAACACTTGATATCGGGTGCTGATATTTTTTAACTAATTAGATTATCTAATCAATTATTTGTTAAGATATTATTCCTCAACAGGGAAGTGCTTAATAAGCTCTGCAATGTACTGCTGGATGAGAACGATGTCTTCCATGTTTCTCACGCCATCGCCATTTACGTCTGCATTCTTAAAGCCTTGAGCTTTGAAATCGTCAAGCTTAGCAACAACTCTCTGGAAGAGAACAACGTCTTCCATGTTTACTTTGCCGTTCACGTCAACGTCACCATAGAGAACTTGTGGTTCTGGAGAAATGATGTCGCTGTCAGAGCCATTGTTTGTATTGTCGCTATCTAACTCGCCATCGTTAGGATCCTTTATGATATCGTTATCAAGGTTTGAATCCTTATCGATTTCGTTATCAGTATTCTCGTCTTCCTTGTCGTTAAGGCCTAGCTTATCGAGGATATCGTTGAGGAGCTTCTCATAGTCGATATCTTCGTTTGGATGATTTCTGAGATAATCATCTATAGCATCCTTGATAGCCTTTGTATCGCCTACTGTGAGGAATGTGTGAAGAATCCAACCTGTCTTACCATTGTAAGTAACCTTTGCCCATGCTCCGTCAATCTCTTGAACATAGAGAAGTCTACCGTTTGGAATTCTTGTGAGAACCTTAGAGAAGATGCTCTTTTCCTCGTGGAGGTTGATTGCACCGTCTTTGTCGAGTGTGAGAACATACATAACTGCACCCTTAGATGCACCCTCTGTGCTACCATTGTAAACATAGAGATTTGTGAGCATATCCATTCTTACCCAACCGGAGATAACGTTTCCATCTTCATCTTCGTATGAGATGTAGCCCCAGTCGCCGGAAACTTTGTGGAGGTATACTACCTCTAATGCATTGATTGTGCCAACCTTTTCTGACTCTGTAGATGCGCTCTCATATACTGCCAAAGAATCGCAATAATTATCATCTACTACATATGGAAGTGTCAACTCTTCAGTTATCTCATCGTCACTGCCACCGTTGATCTCATTGTCAGAATTATCATTGCTTGGAACATATACGAGGTAAGCCATTGATACCCAGCCTGTCTTGCCGTTGTATGTTGTTTTACCCCAGCCGTTTCTAACTTCTGTGATAACGAGTGCTGTTCCATTTGGAATCATTTCGATTACGTTTGCAGATATGTTTGGCTGTTCACGGAGATTGAGGTTACCGGAGGTTAATACTACCTTGTAGTTACCAAGAGCATAACCCTTGTCATCGCCTGTGCTACCGCCGGCTTTGAGGTATGACATTGATACCCAACCATCGATACCGTTGTATCTTGTTTTGCCATAGCCGTCTTTGATCTCTGTGATTGCGAGAACAGTGCCGTTAGGGATAAGAGCAAGCTGCTTGCCACTAGCACTTGGAGCATCACGAAGAATGAGGTTACCGCCGTTTGTAGTAACTGTGTAGTTACCTGGGTTGTTTGCGTCTGAAGAACCTGTATCTGTAGCTATATCGCTATCGCTTACAAATGTGAGGTAGTTCATAGCTACCCAACCGTCAAGGCCGTTGTATCTTGTTTTACCCCAACCATCTTTAACCTCAGAAATATAGATGATTGTTCCCTTTGGAATAGATGTGAGCTTTAATGAATCTGTTGCTGGCTTCTCACGAAGAACAAGGTTACTCTCAGCAGTTGTAACCTGATAGCTACCGATTCTGTTATCACCGTCTTCTAAAGCTGTTAGATAGAGAAGTGAAAGCCAACCTGTCTGGCCGTTGTATGTTGTCTTACCAAAGCCGTTGTAAACTTCTGTGATTGTTACGATAGCACCATTAGGAACGATGTCTAAACGTCTGCTACCTGCAGATGGCTCTTCACGAAGGATAAGTGCGCTGTTAGGATCTTTTGTTGTTACTTGATATCTACCATTTGTTACAACAGGACCTACAACGTCGCCTGCCTTTACAAGGTAATTAGCTGATACCCAACCTGTGAGGCCGTTGTATGTTGTTTTACCATAGCCGTTCTTAAACTCTGTGATTGTAAGAACTTTACCACTTGGGATAGATGTGAGTATATCACTTGCAGATGAAGCCTCTTTGCGAAGAATGAGGTTACCGCTTGATGTAGCAACTCTGTATTCACCAGGCTGAAGATCAACTGAAACAGAACCATCGTCTGAAACAAATACGAGGTAGTTCATTGATAACCAACCGGTTTGACCATTGTATGTTGTTTTACCATAGCCGTTTACTACCTCTGTAATAACAACCTTTGTGCCGTTAGGAATTGAGAAGTAAACTCTAGATGCTGAATTTGGCTCAGCTCTGAGGTTGAGTCCACTACCATTTGTTGTAATGATATATGTGCCGGTCTGACCTGTTACAGGGTTAGAATCTGTAGATGTGGAAGGTGAATCAGACACATATGTGAGGTAGTTCATTGATACCCAGCCTGTTTTGCCATTGTAAGTTACCTTACCATAGCCGTTTTTAACCTCTGTTACATAGAGGATTGTTCCCTTAGGAATCAAATCGATCATTGTACCGTTCTCAGCAGAATCACGAAGAATAAGGTTGCCGGATGATACTGTTACCTGATAGCTTCCCGGAACCTTGTATGATGATGTATCATCATCAGCAGAACCTGAATATGCAATGAGGTAAGAAAGTGCAAGCCAACCTGTTTGATTGTTGTAGGTTGTTTTGCCGTAGCCGTTTTGAAGCTCTGTGATAGTAACAAGAGTACCGTTTGGAACGAGAGCAACCTGCTTTCCGCTAGCGCTTGGAGCGTCACGAAGAACGAGGTTTCCGCCGTTTGTTGTAACCTTGTATACACCGATAGTAGTCTCTGTATTGTCACCTTCAACAACATCGTCAGACTTTGCTCTGAGGTAATTCATTGATACCCAGCCAGCCTTGCCGTTAAATGTTGTTCTTCCCCAACCATTATTTACTTCTGATATAACGATTGTAGAGCCTCTTGGAATGAAATCAAGAATCTTGCCCTCTGTGCCGTTTGTGTCACGAAGAATGAGGTTGCCCTCTTCTGTTGCAACATAGTATGTACCAGGAGTAGATGGTGCACCGGGAGCAATGTGTGCATCAGCAGATACAACATAAGCCATTGAGATCCAGCCTGTGTAACCATTGTATGTAATCTTACCATAGCCATCTTTTGTCTCTGTTACTGTAACATACTTACCATCAGGAACAAGAGTAACCTGCTTGCCTGATGAGCTAGCTGTATCACGCATTACGAGGTTTGAGCCTGCACCTACAGAAATAAGGTAAAGACCATCCTCATAGCTTGGATGAATTACAACTGTCTTTGAGAGATACTGCATTGAAAGCCAACCGGTTTGACCGTTATAGGTTGTTTTTCCATAGCCGTTTGTAATCTCTGTAACATATACATCTGTATAGTTTGGAACAACAGTGAGCTGTTTGCCGCTTTCGCTTGGTTCTGCACGAAGAATGAGGTTGCCGCCATCTGTGATTACTACATACTCGCCAACCAAATACTCGTCTTCTGCAGAATCTGCTACCTTTGTGAGATAGCCCATATAGAGCCAGCCTACTTTGCCGTTGTAAGATGTTTTTCCAAAACCATTTGAGATTTCTGTAACATCTACGATTGTTCCGTTAGGAACGAATGCAAGCTGATCGCCACTTGTGCTTGCTGTTGAGCGAAGAATAAGGTTACCTGTTGCTAAAGTTACCTTATATTTGCCTAGCTCGCCATCCTGTGAAACCACAGTGCTGTTTTCAGCAGCGCTTGCAGACACGGGAACAGCTGTGATCATTATGCTGAATATCATCAACACAGCCAAAAGAATAGAAGTAAGCTTCATACCCTTGTTCCCGATTTTCTTTGAATCGTGGATACTGTTCATAATAATTACCTCCGTAAATTTTTTGGTCACCCTTAAAAGGTCCCTAGGTTAATACTATGTTTTTTTTGAATATTTTTTATATACCCTCGGTATCATAAAAACACAAAGCAATAAAAAATATCAAAAAACATAGCATTATAGCAGACATTCTAAAGCTTTCCTTTGTTTATTAAAATACAATGCTGTATATTTAATAAACCATTGGTTCAAAAATAATATCGGTCATCTATTTTTTCGAACCACTGATATATAAACAATTAACAGCATCAATTTTAGACAGATTTAAAAAATTATTTTAACTTAAGATTTAAAAAGATTATACTAATTATTTGTATTTGTATTTGTCATAATATGACCCAATGCTAAAGTGGTATTTGAGATCATCGCTAAACCACGGCATCAGCACATAGGTGATCACTTCTTCGCCATTTTCATCTGTATATGCTACTTCCTTTTTTATTCTATAAAATAGACCCAAATAGTCCTTATCATTCTCTGAGATATACTCTCTGGTAAGACAAAACACAGGATCTCTGTGATGGCTGGCCAGTGAAAAGTCACACACAAAAAATACCAGCCACATAATTAAAACACCTAATAGTATTTTTAATGCTTTTCTCGTTCCTATCGTAATTATCACCCATTTTTCGGTATAACTTCGTTTTATAATAAATCAGTTTTGTTGAGAATCAGATCCGGAATATGGGTTCTCTGTAAACTGATCTTCCTGCCGATTGTTATTTTGATAATATTGATTGTTTTGCATATTTGGCCCATATTGTTCTTCAGAATATGGTGCGTACTGATTACCGTTTGGCACATTATAATAATTGTTATTTGAAGCGCCATAAGGCACGCTCTGATATGGCGTTGCATTCTGATTATTATGATACGGATTATACTGAGGATTGTTGTAATAGTAATTTTTATATTCCTCAGCCAAGCCATTGTTTACATTCTTCGCATAGCTTGCATACTTAACAGACATCACTCCGAAAAGAATATTATAGCATCCCATACACAATCCCGCAAGTATTTGCAAAACATAAAACGGAGTAGCTGAAACGAAATCTTCAACAGCTACAAACAATATACCCACATATGCTAAACTCAATATAGTTGAAACTCCCATTATCACAGAGAATACACCAAACAGCTTTGCGCCTTTATTATGCAGATAAGGCTCTTCTAAGCTTTTGTTCAGCGAAGAAGAGTATTTGAGCATAGATATAAGATAGATAAAACAAGCTGCCAGCAATATCACGAAGAACAACAATATTACAATGGATAGAACCAAAGCAACCGTTCCTCCTACGCCAAAATAATCTTCAACATCATATGCATATGAGTCTAACATATTAACAGACATAAGGCTCATATTCTGTGCACCTTGCTCGACTATCGAGTCTAACATACCTCCAAAGGTGTCTATACCTGCGAGGAAAAACCCAAACATCAGTGCTATTATAAAAAACACAAGCGACAAAAATCCAACAGATACCAATCCTATGATAGCAAACACCTTAAATATAACAAAGGTAGGTTTTGGTGTAACAGTTATTTTTTCGGCTTTTGACAAGAAGTAAAGCAAAAACATAGCAATACTATATATAAGCGGACTCATAAAGCTCACATTATTGCTCACCGTTATATCATCAAAGCTTTCAAACTGGTCTATCATAGAGCCGGAACCGGGAAACACTTCGTAAGCTCCATATGTAAGAGGCTCAGCAAAAAATCCCGAAATTATAGAAAGTACCATTGCGCCGGCACAAAGAATAGCCATAACAAGAAAAATTGGCTTTGAAAAAAAGTTTTTTAGATGTTGTCTTGGGTTAAGACTTGTATAATTATTCATAGTCATACTCTCCTCAAATCAACTTGCTACAAAATCCATTCATACAGCATTTGTCACATTTCGGACTACGTGCTGAGCACACAGCTCTGCCATGAAGCACCAATCTGTGGCAAAAATCGTTAGATTTGATTGGTGGCAAATACTCTCTGAGCAACATTTCTATTCTTGTGGGATCCTTAAGATTGTGAAAACCAAGTCTTCTGGTAATCCTAATGCAATGTGTATCCACAACGACTGCACTTTTACCGTAGATATCGCCCACCACCAGATTGGCAGTCTTTCTGCCTATTCCGGGCAATTTTATCAACTGCGATATCTCGTCAGGCACCTTGCCATCAAACTCATCTCTGAGCATAATAGCACAGCTCACGATGTCACGAGCTTTGGTTTTGTATAATCCGCAACTCTTGATAATATCTTCCACATCAGCCACATCCGCCGCTGCCATGCTGGGTATATCAGGATATTTTTCAAATAGAGCAGGAGTCACCATATTTACTCTTAAATCAGTGCATTGTGCCGCCAACCTTGTGGCAATGAGCAACTGAAACGCATCTGTGTATTTAAGCGAACACACAGCATCAGGATATTCTTTTTCTAGGCTTTCTACGGCAAGTGCCGCTTTTTGATATAAATCCATAGCGTACAATCCCTCATTTTTCTACATTATATAATAATTCTTTAAAAATTTCAAGTTCTGCACCTTAATTTTTTATAGAATTGTATAAAAAATAACAAAGGGATTTGACCATAATAATCAAACCCCTTTTTAATCAACATATTGTGACTTAAAGCCTACTTTTTATCATAAGCACAAAATCTGCAAAAGCGTTTATAACTTTTCTGAATGTATAGTCAAACTCGCCTGCATAAACCTTAACTTTTCCATTAAAATTTTGCTTAAACTTGTAGACTCCATAGTTTTTGTGAGATTTATCGTCCCAATATGGTATTCCGCAAAAATCGTATGTGTCTAGCTTATGTTCAGCACAATATTCTATCATCGTCCACTGCATTAGATAATTTGGCATAAAATTTCGCATACAATCAGACGAACATCCATACACATAGCTCATTACTCCGCCATACTCTATGCACAGCGCACCCGATAGCGGTACATTTTCAAAATAGCATATGCATAACCTTGCTCTTTTGCCAAAGCTTTGCAAAATCCTCGAAAAATATTCTTTGCTTCTCATGCAAAAGCCATCTCTCTTAGCTGTGGCGAGCATCATATTATAAAAATCATCCAGCTTTTCTGCCCCATAAAAGCTACATTTAACGTCCTTACGCATAGCAAGGCGAATATTGTATCTGCATTTTGTCTTAAAGCTATTAAAAATTTCATCTGCATTTCTGCCACATATATCAAGAACATAATTTTCACGACACTGGATGTTCTGATAGCCGGTCTTCTCGCCATGATATACAAATCCCAACAATTTTAGATTTTCTATTGCTATATGGTCTTCTGTGTCTATCAGAGGGTCCATTTTCAATGCATATGCATTGTATCTTTTTGCAAGCCCCTTTATCTTTTCAAAAAGCTGTGTCAATGTATCTTTATCATGAAAATCACACACAGGGCCACGCGATGCATAGAGCAGAGCGGTGTTAAGAAACGGTATTTTCTTCACAAAGATAAGCGCAGTGGCTTTTATCATGCCATCATCATCTGTCACCAAAATATATTCCGGTATCCAGTTATTTTTCACATTTGCCCACAGCTTAGATTGCATAAAATTGCCATTAACATAGTTATAAACTTCTCTGTTTTTAATCTTCATTATAAAAACACATCCCCTTTACACAAACGAGTATAAAGAGGAAATGTTTATCACTTTAATCAAAGTTGTATGAAAGTTGTATCATGATGAAATTTTTTATCACCCTTCTATTTTATCTGCCATCCCTTCATATTCTTGATTAATATCATAATCATCCGATGGTGCGTCTATCACGCTAAAACTAAAATAGTAACTGCCTATATCAGCTATATAGCCTTTCAAATCTTCTTCCGCTTCTTCATATTTTATCAGCTTATGCAAGAGGGCATCATACATATTTTTGCGGTATTCATCAAAATAGTAATCATAAGCGTAAGACTCATATTCATCGTAGCTTTGAAATTGCTTATCTTCATAATAAGCGAAGCTGTATATCTTCATATTCTTTTGATTATATATAATCTCAAAATTTGAATTATTCTCTGTAAAACCCATATAAACCTCCATAAGCGATATTGAGGCAGGTGTATCATCTATTTTTCCGCTTATATTGTTGCAGTTATATGTTCTAACCCAGATATCTTTGCTGTAAATCGAATTAAAACAATCGTATAAAACGCTGAGATATTCGTTATCCTTAGAAAAATCAATAGTCTCCAACATACCTGCCACCACACTTTTCACTTCGTTGATTATCTGATTTTCAGATATAGATGATTGATAACTAAAAATAATAGAATCAGACGAATGGATTAGTTCATATACATCATCAAAGCTGATTTTCTTTGAATTATCAAACGAATAACTGCCGTCATCATAATATCTTCCTCTGGCATTATCAGAAAAATCAAAATAAAAATACGGTAAAACTATAATTCCGAAGATAAGCGCCAGCGACAAAACAATACACAGCGCATATTTTATTATATTACGCATTGCTGTCACCATCCTTTTTTTGGCTGATAGCAATATCAAAGCTGACCGCTGTGCCTACTCCCGGTGTGCTTTCTATATGCAGTTGTGAGCCATGCATATAGGCTATCTCACTGCATAGAGCTAGCCCCAAGCCTGCACCTCCCATGCTCCTTGCTCGTGACTTATCCACCATATAAAACGGCTGAGTAATCTTGCTTATCTCATTCGCAGGTATGCCTCTGCCCATATCTGCCACTGTGAACCTAAACCTATCATTACACACAGCACCAGTAAGCGTTATCTTTGAGCCTGATTGCGATGCCTTGCAGGCATTGTCTATCAGATTGCATATCAAGGTTTTTATCAGAGAATATTCTGCAAATATTTTGGCATCTGTACAGTCAATCTCTAGGCTTATATTATATTTTTCCAGCAAAAACCTCACAGCATCTTTTATATCATCAATGAGGAATTTTACATCACTATCACTCATATCTACTGAGTTATTTTTGAGCACAATGATGCTCAGCAGACTGGAGGATAACGCTTCCAGTCGTTTGCCCTCTTTGTAGATACAATCAGCACATTTTCGCTTTTCTTCCACATCCAGCTCATAGGATCTAAGCATATCAGCATAACCTATGATGGAGGTTAGAGGTGTTTTCATTTCATGGGTGAAATTGTTTACAAATTCTTCTCTGCTTTGAGCAGATTCTTTAAGCTTGTCCACATAGTTTTCTATACTCTGCGCCATGTTGTTGTAGTTTTTAGAAAGCTCAGCTATCTCTTTGGTGCCTTTGGTTTCGGCACGGATAGATAGATCTCCATCTGCCATCCTCTGCGTTATAGAAGATAGCTTTACCAATGGTCTGGTGAGCCTGTGAGAGAAAAAGACAAGTATCAGCGATGCCATCAACGCCACGCATATGATGAGTATACGATAAATTCCAAGCATATGCTCTCTGCTGGAATATATGTCTGATATATCTGTCACAGTTTGAATATAATAATTCTTTTTGCTTAGCTTTAGTCTGCTTATCACCTGTAAAAACACCGAATTTTCAGACTTTTGGACTATCCTGTATATTCGTGAATTTTCTTTTATCTCTGCTATCGGGCTTTTTTCTCCGAAATTATCTATACTCTCTGCACCACCGATTTTCACATTAGTTTCGGATTTATCTATCGCAATTCCTTTCAAAAAACTGCTCACCAAATAATCAGCATATCTTTCGTTGTAACCCATATCTTCAGAATTTGACTGCATAGCATAAAATGATGATGTAACAAAGCTGTTGCTCTCGCAGGTGCTGTTTATCTTCTCATCTAATGCCATATTAAATACTACATTTATCAAGACAAAGCCACCTACGCCAAAAGATAAAATTATTATCATAAACGACACAAAAAATATCTTCCAAGAAAACTTCAATTTATCTCACCCCACAAACCGATATCCCACCTTAAACACAGATACTATTCTGTCGTGCAGGTCCAGCTTTTTGCGCAGACGCTGGATGTGCAGATCCACTGTTCTGCTGTTGCCACAATATTCGCCCTGCCACACATTCTCATATATCATCTCACGATAAAGTGCAATATTTTTATTTCTCACGAAAAGTAAAAGCATCTCGTATTCCTTTAGCGTGAGATCTACCGGTACTCCGTTTTTTAGCACAACACGTGACTCGGTGTTTATGGTAATATCGCCGGATTGTATTATGCTAAGCGATTTGTTGTATCTTCTCAGCACCACCTCAACCCTCGCCTGTAGCTCGGCTATTTCAAAGGGTTTTGTGATATAGTCATCAGCACCCAGCTTTAACCCCTTCACCTTATCATTGATACTGCTTTTGGCAGTGATAAAAATAACAGGTGTTTCGAAATTTTTAATGTACTCTATCAGCTCATAGCCGTCTATCTTAGGCAACATAACATCAAGCAAAATCAAATCAAAGTGCCTGTTCTCAATCATATCTGCGGCGGCTTCTCCGTCATAGGCACAATAGCACTTATAATTTTGCCTCTTTAGAGCCATGTTTATAAGCTCTGATATATTTCTGTCATCTTCCACAATGAGTATTTCGTTCATCACCGGCACATCCCATTTCACTTTCAAAAAAAACATTATTCTATATTTTATTTTACACCTTATATGTATCATAATTGTATCAAAATCGGCTCCCTCTGACAAGGAGTCTGTCGAGCGAAACGAAACTGAAGGAGAGAAAAACTGCATTTTTACGGATTTTTACCTTTTCTCTCCCTCCGTCAAAACTTCGTTTTGCCACCTCCCTCATCAGATAGAGGCAAGACACATTTTAAATTTCTTTTCTGTCTATCGGTTAACCTCTTTTGAGCCACTCAACTATTGCGTGGTTTTCTCTACATAAAAACCCGACATCAGGTTTAATATATCGCTGTGTCGGGCATGATTTATAAGATTAA
This sequence comes from Clostridia bacterium, assembly GCA_029098305.1. Taxonomy (GTDB): domain Bacteria; phylum Bacillota; class Clostridia; order Oscillospirales; family Acutalibacteraceae; genus JAEEHZ01. Next base: position 3,848 of record JAQXOB010000008.1, on the reverse strand, counting down.
TTATTTAATTATTTGTTTGTTATCTGCAAGGCAATTTCGTTTAGCTGTTTGAGCTGTTCGGGGTCGTTTGCGCCAAGCACAGTGTATGGAGAAGATGCTGTGAAAGCTGATATACGCAAGCCTTTTTTGAGAAGGAGCTTGAGTGCATCAGGCAAATAATATTCATGTGCAGCATTATCAGAGCTAATCTCATCAAGCACAGATAATAGCTTCTCGGTGTCGAACCAATAAGCACCGCTGTTTACTTCGGTTATTTTAGCTGTTTGCTCGTCTGCATCCTTTTGCTCTACGATCGCCTTGAAAGAATCATCATCGTTTCTCACAATTCTGCCATAGCCTGTGGGATCATCCACACGGGCACTAATCACAGTGGCAGAAGCACCTGTTTCTTTATGAAGCTTGTAGGCTTCTGTAATAGTTTTGGTGTCCATAAAAGGTGCGTCAGCACCGAGTATTACCACATCGCCTTTTATTCTGCTCAAAAAATCTTTTGCCATCATCACAGCATGGCCTGTGCCGAGTCGCTCTGCCTGATATGCTGTTTCTATAACAAATGGCAGATTTTGGAGGTACTCATATATGTACTCTTTCTTGCTACCTGTAACCACGCAGATATCATCTATTTCTCCTTCCTTGAGTGAATCTATAATCCAGCCAAGCATAGGCTTTCCCAAAACCTCGCTGAGAGCCTTTGGTTTGTCTGATTTCATTCTTTTACCCTCGCCACCTGCAAGGATAAGCGCACTTAGTCTATTCATAAGCGAATTTACTCCTTAGAAATTATTTTTATGCGAATCTAACACCAGTTTACATACATTATCTCATTTAACACAACAAATTACAAGAAAAAAACATTTTTATATCAATTTTATGAAAATTGTACATATTTTATGGATTTTTGAGCCTTGTTTTCTACAAGTATTGTATTATTGATTTGTAGAAATTTGGGCATAATTCTGTTATAATATGGATAAGGCGTGTAATTGCGTGAAAATTTAGTATGCGTAGTTATTAAAGAGCCATTTTATAAAAATAACGGAGGTATATACCAATGAGCAAAAAATGGGTTTATTTGTTCAAAGAGGGCAACGCAGACATGAGAGAGCTCCTCGGCGGTAAGGGCGCAAACCTTGCCGAAATGACAAGTCTTGGTCTCCCGGTTCCACAGGGATTCACAATCACAACAGAGGCTTGCACACAGTATTATGAGGATGGCAGAGAGATCAACGATGAGATCCAGGGCCAGATTAACGAATACATTGTTAAGATGGAAGAGATTACAGGTAAGAAGTTTGGCGATAGAGAGAATCCACTTCTTGTTTCTGTACGTTCAGGTGCTAGAGCTTCTATGCCTGGTATGATGGATACAATTTTGAACCTCGGTCTTAACGAGACTGTTGTAGAAGCTATCGCAGAGAAGTCTAACAACCCACGTTGGGCATGGGACTGCTACAGAAGATTCATCCAGATGTACTCTGACGTAGTTATGGAAGTTGGTAAGAAGTATTTTGAAGAGCTTATCGACGAAATGAAGGAAAAGAAAGGCGTTAAGCTTGACGTTGAGCTTACAGCTGACGATCTTAAGGAGCTTGCATATCAGTTTAAGGCTGAGTATAAGGCTAAGATTGGTTCAGACTTCCCAGATGATCCTAAGGAACAGCTCATGGGCGCTATCAAGGCTGTTTTCCGTTCATGGGACAACCCAAGAGCAAATGTTTACAGACGTGACAACGACATCCCTTATTCATGGGGTACTGCTGTAAACGTACAGTCTATGGCATTTGGTAACATGGGTGACGATTGCGGTACCGGTGTTGCATTTACTCGTGACCCAGCTACAGGCGAAAATGGTCTTTTCGGTGAGTTCTTAACAAACGCTCAGGGCGAAGACGTTGTTGCCGGTGTTCGTACACCAATGCACATCTCTGAGATGGAAACAAAGTTCCCAGAGGCATTTAAGCAGTTCGTAGAAGTTTGCAAAACACTTGAAAATCACTATAGAGATATGCAGGATATGGAGTTTACAGTTGAACACGGCAAGCTCTATATGCTCCAGACAAGAAACGGTAAGAGAACAGCTCAGGCTGCACTCAAGATCGCTTGTGACCTCGTTGATGAGGGTATGAGAACAGAGGAAGAGGCTGTTCTTATGATCGATCCAAGAAACCTCGACACACTTCTCCACCCACAGTTTGATGCTAAGGCACTCAAGGCTGCTACTCCAATGGGCAAGGGCTTAGGCGCTTCTCCTGGTGCAGCTTGTGGTAAGATCGTGTTCACAGCAGAAGATGCTGAAAACTGGAACGCAAGAGGCGAGAAGGTTGTTCTTGTTCGTCTTGAGACTTCTCCAGAAGACATCACAGGCATGAAGGCTTCTCAGGGTATCCTCACAGTTAGAGGCGGTATGACATCTCACGCAGCTGTTGTTGCACGTGGTATGGGTACTTGCTGTGTATCAGGTTGCTCAGAGATCAACATGGACGAAGCTAACAAGCAGTTCACACTTGGCGGAAAGACATTCCACGAAGGCGATTTCATCTCCATCGATGGTTCTACAGGTAACATCTACGATGGTATTATCCCAACTGTTGATGCTACTATCGCCGGCGAGTTCGGCAGAATCATGGCATGGGCTGACAAATACAGAACACTTAAGGTTAGAACAAACGCTGACACACCAACAGATGCTAAAAAAGCAAGAGAGCTTGGCGCAGAGGGTATAGGCCTTTGCCGTACAGAGCATATGTTCTTCGAAGCATCAAGAATTGCTGCTTTCAGAGAGATGATCTGCTCAGACACACTCGAAGAGAGAGAAGCAGCACTTGCTAAGATCGAGCCAATGCAGCAGGGCGACTTTGAGGCACTTTATGAGGCACTCGAAGGCAACCCGGTTACAATCAGATTCCTCGATCCACCACTTCACGAGTTCGTTCCAACTGAAGAAGCAGACATCAAGGCTCTTGCAGATGCACAGGGCAAGTCTGTAGATACAATTAAGGCTATCATCTCTTCATTGCACGAGTTCAACCCAATGATGGGTCACCGTGGCTGCCGTCTTGCAGTAACATATCCTGAAATTGCAAAGATGCAGACAAGAGCTATCATTAAGGCTGCTATCAACGTTAAGAAGAATCACCCAGACTGGAACGTAGCTCCGGAAATCATGATTCCTCTCGTTGGCGATGTAAAAGAGCTTAAGTTTGTTAAGAAGGTTGTTGTAGAGACAGCAGACGAGGTTATCGCAGCTGCTAACTCCGACATCAAGTACGAAGTAGGTACAATGATCGAAATCCCAAGAGCAGCCCTCACAGCTGATGATATCGCTAAGGAAGCTGACTTCTTCTGCTTCGGTACTAACGACCTCACACAGATGGCATTCGGCTTCTCCAGAGATGACGCTGGTAAGTTCCTCAATGCTTACTATGACACAAAGATCTATGAGAACGATCCATTTGCAAAGCTCGACCAGACAGGCGTAGGCAAGCTCATGGATATGGCTATCAAGCTTGGTAAGCCGGTTAATCCAAATCTTCACATTGGTATCTGTGGCGAGCACGGCGGCGATCCTACATCTGTAGAGTTCTGCCATGCTATCGGTCTTGACTATGTATCATGCTCACCATTCAGAGTGCCGATCGCAAGACTTGCAGCAGCTCAGGCTGCTATTAACGAAAGAAGGAATTGATTTAAGCCTTGTGCGCAAGGTAAATCAAAGTAATTTCGTTAAAGTGCAGGAGTTCACAATAGACTTAGGTGAAGCAAAAGCCTATCTCTACGCATATTCAACAAAACACAGAATTCATAGATGGGATGACCTGAAGGTTTCAGTATTCCTATAAAACGCAAAA
>JAQXOB010000007.1 GCA_029098305.1 Clostridia bacterium | reverse complement strand
CAGGCTTATTTGAGTTGCGTCTTTTTCCGATTTTATACCTTTTTTCTTTCATTTTAGCTTATTTCTCATACTAATTTCCGTCAATTTCCCAAGGTAACTTCTACTCCTTTCCTACTGTGGAACTTACTTTGGGAATTAACTCTTTTATTTGATGCAAAAGCATGTGTTTCGATACAAATCGCTTGATTTTTTTACTTTAATGTTTTAAAATATTATAAAATGGTATTTTAAGGTTTTCATATTAATAGACATAGCATCTGCGATAGTGATGGCTTGTAGGTGGATATCCAATGGAGCAGAGAAAAGCGTGATAGAGGTGATGGCTACGGAAAATAAATATGATTTGGTTGTAGTTGGCGGTGGGCCGGCTGGCATGATAGCTGCCATAAATGCTGCTCAAAATGGGTTTAAAACACTTATTTGTGAAAAAAATCCTAAGCTGGGCAGAAAGCTTCTAATCACGGGCAAAGGCAGATGTAATGTTACTAATAATTGTGATGTAAAAACGTGTATAGACAGTGTAACTTCTAATAGTTCATTCTTATACAGTGCTTTCAACTTCTTTACACCGCAAGACACTATGGATTTTTTTGAGCAAAACGGACTTGAGCTTAAAACGGAACGAGGAAACAGAGTTTTTCCAACATCAGATAAGGCACTCGATGTGGTGAACACACTTATCTGTCTTGTTAATGAAAGCAATGTAACGGTGATACAAGCTGATGTGAAAAAGCTTATAATAAATGATAATATAATAGAGGGTGTAGAATCATCAACCGGCGATATTTACCACTGTGACAATGTAATTATAGCCTGCGGCGGCAGGTCTTATCCAAGGACAGGCTCCACAGGTGACGGATATCGTCTGGCTAAGCAAGCAGGGCATACTATAACTCCCATTAGACCTAGTCTTGTGCCGATAGTTAGCAATGATTCTTTTTGCGCTGAACTTCAAGGACTTTCACTTAAAAATACGCATATTTCATTGGTGAGAAAAAAAGATAAAAAGTGCATTTTTGAAGATTTTGGCGAAATGTTGTTTACACATTTTGGTGTATCAGGACCGATGGTGCTGAGTGCATCTGCTCATGTGCCTGATGCGAGGGGCGGTGAATATGAGCTTGTGCTTGATTTAAAGCCCGCTTTATCATATGAAAAAACAGATGCAAGGCTTTTGCGTGATTTTGCAAAGTTTCAGAATAAAGATATAGGCAATTCGCTCTTTGAGCTGTTGCCTAAGAGTATGATACCTGTTATTCTCAAAAGGGCAGGTATACCGGCTGATACAAAATGCAATTCCGTTACCAGAGCACAGAGGGAGAGGCTATGCAAGCTCCTAAAAGGCTTCACAGTGAGTATAGATGGTTTTCGCCCAATAGAAGAAGCTATTATCACAAAAGGCGGAGTTAATGTAAAGGAAATCACACCAAAAACAATGGAATCGAAGCTTTGCAAGGGCTTATACTTTGCAGGTGAGGTGATAGATGTTGATGCATACACAGGTGGTTTTAATCTGCAAATAGCATTTTCTACCGGTATGCTCGCATCTTCCAGTATATAAACACATTTTATAAACAATAATTAAGGAGTATATAAATTATGATAGCAATCGCAATAGATGGACCTGCAGGTGCCGGAAAAAGCACCATTGCTCGCATGGCAGCTAAAGAGTTAGGCTTTATTTATGTAGACACAGGCGCTCTCTACAGAACAATCGGTGTTGCTGTTAGCAGAGCCGGCACAGACACAGAAAATGAAAAAGATCTGAAGGAACTGCTGAATAAGATAAACATTGAACTTGCTTTTGAAGATGGAGTGCAAAAGGTTATTTTAGATGGTGAGGACGTATCAGAAGCTATCAGAACACCGGATGCCAGTATGATGGCATCAAAGGTTTCTGCTATACCCATGGTTAGAGAAAGTCTGCTCGACTTACAGCGTAATCTTGCAAAAAAGAACAATGTAATTATGGACGGCAGAGATATTGGCACAGTTATTCTTCCTGATGCTCAGGTTAAAGTATTTCTTACAGCATCGCCTGAGGTCAGAGCAAAAAGAAGATATGATGAGTTATTGGCAAAAGGAAAGGATGTCAGCTTTGACGATGTTTTGTCTGATATGATTTTACGTGATAAAAATGACAGCGAAAGAGAAATAGCACCTCTAAAGCCTGCCTCAGACAGTGTGCTTGCAGACACATCAGATGACAACCTAGAAGAAGCTATATCAAGAGTTGTTTCTATTATTAAGGATAAACTAGGAATATAATTTTGGCTGTATCTAAAATAAAAATTAAATTCAGGTGATAATTATGAAAAAAGTACCGGGTTTTTATAAATTTGCGAAAGGTGTTTTCATTCCGATAATGAAAGGCTTGTTTCGATGCAAGATTTCTAATGCTGATGTAGTGCCGGAAGATGGCAGATGTATAATTTGTTCCAATCATCTGTCACTTTTAGACCCTATGACTCTGGGTGTTGCACAAAAAAGACAGATAAAATTTATGGCAAAGGAAGAGCTGTTTAGAATAAAATTGCTTGGAGCTGTTATGAAAAAACTGGGAGCTTTTCCGGTTGTTCGTGGCGCAGGTGATGGCAAAGCTATCAGCATGGCAGAGCAAATTTTGCAAAGTGACGAGATGTTTGGTATTTTTCTTGAGGGCACACGTTCTAAAACCGGTGAGTTTTTGCGTCCACGTGCAGGTGCAGCACTCATAGCCTATCAGACTAATTCACCTGTGGTACCATGCTGTATCACACCAAAAAAGAAAAAATACAGACTTTTTACACGCACACTTGTCACTTTTGGACAGCCAATTACCTGTGAGGAGCTGGGATTTAAAGAGGGCACGCCATCAGAAATTCGCACTGCCACCAGAATGATAATGGATAAGATAAAAGAGATGAGGGCAGAGCATTTGGAGGAGTTTGGAAATGCCTGAGATTATAGTAGCAAAAACAGCAGGCTTTTGTTTTGGTGTAAACAGAGCAGTCAATAAGGTTTATGAGCTTTTAGATAATGATAAAACGGTGACTACTCTTGGACCTATAATTCATAATTCTCAGATGGTACAAAAGCTGTGCGATCGAGGTGTTATGATATGTGATCATCCAAACGAGTGTGAGCGTGACAGTGTGCTTGTTATTCGTTCGCATGGAGTGTCACAATCAATTATGGATGAAATAAGCTCATTGGGACTAAAATACGAGGACGCAACTTGCCCTTTTGTCAAAAAAATTCACAAGATTGTGAAAAAGGCCGGTGAGGAAGGAAGAATAGTTCTCATTGCCGGCGATTGTAAACATCCGGAGGTAGAGGGAATAATAGGGCATTGTGTGTCTGATTATTATACGTTTAATAGCTTTGAAGAGCTGGAAAATCTCAACAAAATTCACCCGGAAATCTTAAATTTGCCTGTTTCTGTGGTTTCACAAACCACATTTAGCAAAAAAGAATGGAAAAAATGTTTAAAAATTGCTAAAAAGGTCTATACAAATGCTATTTTTTTTGATACAATATGTGATGCAACGTCAAGTAGACAAAGCGAAGCTGAGCATTTGGCACAAGATGTCGATATTATGATAATAGTCGGCGGCAAGCATAGTTCAAACACAGTCAAGCTGTATGAGCTGTGCAAGATGAGATGCCCTCGCACTTTTCTTATAGAAACCAGTGCCGAGCTAAACTCACAAATGCTATCAGGTGCTTTAACTATTGGCGTAACAGCTGGCGCATCTACACCGGCTGGCATAATTAAGGAGGTACTGGACACCATGACAGAAATGATTAAAGAAAACAATGCTTCAGAAGCAAGCTTTGAGGCTTTGCTCGAAGAAAATCTCAAAAACTTCAACACTGACCAAAAGGTTATAGGTAAAGTAGTTAGCATTACACCTACAGAGGTATATGTAGATGTTGGCAGAAAGCAGTCAGGAATTGTAACTCTTTCTGAGCTTACTGATGACCCAACTCTCAAGACAAGCGATGTATGCAAGGTTGGCGATGAGCTTCAGCTTCTCATTCTTCGCACTAACGATCAGGAGGGCACAATCTTCCTTTCAAAGAAGAAGATCGACTCTGTAAAAAATTGGGAAAAGGTTAATGCAGCTGTTGAGAGCAAGGAAATCTTGTCAGGCGTAGTTGTTGAAATAAATAAGGGAGGCGTTGTTGTAAGCGTTGACGGTGTCAGAGTATTCGTTCCACGTTCACAGGCTACATTATATCGCAATGATGATGTAGATTCCCTTATCAATAAGAGAGTAAATCTCAGAATCACTGAGGTTGGCGACAGAAGAAGAGTAGTAGGCTCTATCAGAAATGTTCTCGCAGAAGAGAAGCAGGCTGTAAGAGATGCATTCTGGAGCTCAATTGAGGTAGGTAAGGTATATATTGGAACAGTTAAATCTCTTACAAGCTATGGCGCATTTGTAGACATTGGCGGAGTAGACGGTATGGTTCATATTTCTGAGCTTTCTTGGTCAAGAATCAAGCATCCTTCTGAGGTTGTAAACGTAGGCGACACACTTGAAGTTTACGTTAAGGATCTCGATAGAGAGAATGGCAAAATTTCTCTTGGCTACAAAAAGGCAGAGGACAACCCTTGGGAGATCTTCAAGAGAGATTATGAGGTTGGCAAGGATGTAGAGGCTCAGATAGTTAGCCTTGTTTCCTTTGGTGCTTTCGCAAGAATTCTTCCCGGTATAGATGGTCTTATCCATATTTCTCAAATCTGCAACCGCAGAATCGAAAAGCCTGCAGATGAGCTTAAGGTAGGCCAGATGGTTAACGCAAGAATCACAGCTATTGATCTTGAAAATAAGAAGATCAGCCTTTCTATGCGTGCTATCATCGAGGAGCAAGAGGCTCAGAACGTAGCTGAAGCAGAGGCTGTTGCATCTGATGATGTAGTAGTTACAAGCGACGAAGCTGTAGAAGAATAATTCCGTATAATTGGATTTAATAGTTTATAGAATTAAGGGGGATGGCGGTTCATCTCCCTTGATTTTTTAAAAACCGGAAAAATTGCATTTTCTGGTTTATAGCTCTAAAATAGTTAGAAGGTGCTTTTTATGTTACAAAATATAAAAGAGCAAGCAAAAACCGCAGTCACAGAACTGCTTGATGCTGCAAAGCTGGAGAAAGGCGATATATTTGTTGTGGGCTGTTCTTCCAGCGAGGTGATTGGCTCTAAGCTTGGCACAGCCTCCAGCTATGATGTGGCAAAGGCTGTTTTTGACGGTATTTATCCTGTTTTGAAGGAAAGAGGAATATATATTGCATCACAATGCTGTGAGCATATCAACAGAGCTTTGGTGATAGAGCGTGAATTGGCTGACTCATTGCGATTGCAGAGGGTAAATGTTATTCCGCAGATAAAAGCAGGAGGTAGTTTTTCTACTGTTACCTATGAGTCTCTAGATAGACCATGCATGGTGGAAAATATTTCGGCTCAGGCAGGTATGGATATCGGAGGTGTGCTTATTGGTATGCATCTGCAACAAACTGCTGTGCCGGTTAGGTTATCACTCGATCATATCGGCGAAGCTATCTTGATATGTGCCAGAACAAGGCCAAAATTTGTAGGTGGAGTTAGGGCTGTTTATGATGAGAGCCTGCTTTAATATCTTTTTCATTTTTTAATAAATATAGGGAGGGGCAGTGTGCAGGTTATTATATCTTAATCCTGTGCGTAGTATAATATTATGTTCAAAACTCGTTTTTTAGATTTATTTAATAACAATGTAAAGCGTCAGGGAGCTACTGAGCTGTTGGAATGGCTTGAAAAAACGGATTTCTTTACCGCACCTGCAAGCACAAAATATCATTGTGCCTGTGAAAATGGACTTGTGATGCATAGTCTGAGTGTTTTTGATGTGATGATGGAAAAGCACTTTGAGCAGGATGTGGATAGTCTAGAGAGCTTCACGATCTGTGCATTGTTACACGATTTGTGCAAAGCATCTTTTTATAAGGTTAGCACAAGGAATGTCAAAAACGAAGAAACAGGCAAGTGGGAAAAAGTCCCTTACTATGCTATCGAAGATACTTTTCCTTATGGTCACGGTGAAAAATCGGTGTATCTTGTAGAAAGATTTATGAGATTAAAGCCGGCAGAAGCTATGGCTATCAGGTGGCATATGGGTAGTTTTGATGATAGCACGGGATTTTCTGTGAGTGCAGCATATGAAAAATATCCGCTTGCAGTTAAATTGCATCTTGCAGATTTGGAGTCTACTTATCTTAGAGAGAAAAACACTTCGGCTGTGAGAAATAAATAATAAATTAAGTAAATAATCAAGGAGCTGTCGTATTAAGGCTAATATGCGCAAACAAACGAGGTTGTTATCAAAATCAGCTCCCTCTGACGAGGGAGCTGATGAGTGAAACGAGACTGAGGGAGAGAAAATCTGCATTTTTGCAGGATTTTTTTCCTTTCTCCCCCTCCGTCAAAACTTCGTTTTGCCACCTCCCTCATCAGAGGGAGGCATAAATTGTTCAAATTGCCTCTAGTACAATAACCCCTTGTTTAAATATATAAAAAAAGAGGTTATGTGGAAATGTATAATCCTAAGTCTATGAGGGCAGAGGAATTTATCGATAATCAGGAAATACTCGATACATTGGAGTATGCTGAGAAAAATAAAAATAATTTAGAATTAATAGAAGAAATTCTTGAAAAAGCAAGTCCTAAAAAAGTTGGTAATGGCGTGCATTGTGAGGGATTAACTCACAGAGAAGCATCTGTGTTGCTTGCTTGCGAAATTCCGGAGGTTATAGAGAAGATATATAAGCTTGCTGAGGAAATCAAGCTTGCCTTTTATGGCAACAGAATAGTTATGTTTGCGCCGCTTTATCTTTCTAATTATTGCGTAAACAGCTGTGTATATTGCCCTTATCATATCAAAAACAAACATATTGCTCGCAAAAAGCTAACTCAAGAGGAAATCAAAAAAGAGGTTATCGCTTTGCAGGATATGGGCCACAAAAGACTTGCTATAGAATCAGGCGAAGACCCTGTGAATAACCCTATAGAATATATCCTTGAGAGTATCAAAACGATCTATTCTATTAAGCACAAAAACGGTGCTATCAGACGTGTAAATGTTAATATCGCCGCTACTACTGTAGAAAACTACAGAAAGTTGAAGGAAGCAGGTATAGGAACCTATATTCTCTTCCAAGAGACATACCATAAGGAAAGCTATGAAAAACTCCATCCGGCAGGACCAAAACACAACTATGACTACCACACTGAGGCTATGGACAGAGCTATGGAGGGTGGCATTGACGATGTTGGATTGGGTGTTTTGTTTGGACTTGAAATGTACAAATATGAATTTGCAGGACTGTTGATGCACGCAGAGCATCTGGAGGCTGTACATGGTGTGGGGCCACACACTATCAGTGTTCCGAGAGTAAAGCGTGCTGATGATATCGATCCTGATGTTTTTGACAATAGCATCAGCGATGAGATTTTCTCTAAGATTATAGCTTGTATCAGAATTGCTGTTCCTTACACCGGCATGATAATCTCTACAAGAGAGAGCGAGAGTTGCAGAGATAAGGTGCTAAAGCTTGGCGTTTCTCAGATTTCAGGTGGTTCAAGAACATCTGTGGGTGGCTATACGGAAGAGGAGCGTCCTCATGACACTGAGCAGTTTGATGTGTGCGATCAGAGAGAGCTTGACGAAGTTGTGAGATGGCTGATGGAGCTTGGCTACATACCATCGTTCTGCACTGCGTGCTATCGTGAGGGTAGAACAGGTGATAGATTTATGAGTCTGTGCAAGACCGGTCAGATTCAAAATTGCTGTCATCCTAATGCACTTATGACACTCAAGGAGTTTTTGGAAGACTATGCCAGTGAAGATACTGTGAAGATAGGCAACGAGCTTATCACACGTGAGCTGGAAAAAATTCCAAATGAAAAGGCAAAGGAAATTGCCAAAAATTATATAGAAAATATCAAGAACGGACAAAGAGATTTCAGATTTTGATTTTTTAAAGAACTTACTGAATATCGGCAGGGCATAGGCTCTGCCGATAAATATTAATGTGGGAGGAATTTTTGTATGAGTCTCAATAACACACCTAAGTCAGATAGGGTACATATAGGTATATTTGGCAGGAGAAATGCAGGCAAATCAAAGATAATAAATGCAATCACAGGTCAAAACCTTGCTATTGTGTCTGATGTGCTTGGAACTACTACGGACCCTGTTTCTAAGGCAATGGAAATACTGCCACTAGGTCCTGTTGTGATTATAGACACACCGGGATTGGATGATACAGGTGAACTGGGAAAAATGCGTGTGGAAAAAGCATATCAGGTGATAAATAAAACTGACATTGCGCTTGTGGTAATAGATATTACAAAGGGCAAAACAAGCGAAGATGAAGCTATTTTGAAAAAGCTTGCAGAGAAGAAGATACCATGCATCACAGTCTACAATAAGGCAGATTTGGCAGAAAATGAAAAAATAGAAATTTCTGAAAATGAAATAATTGTAAGTGCTGAGACAGGCTATCACATAAACGAGCTTAAAGAAAAAATAGCATCAATGAACAGCAGAGAAGAGATAAAATATCCGATAATAGCTGATAGAATCAAGAAAAACGACCTTGTGATTCTCGTTATTCCAATAGATGAATCAGCACCCAAGGGTAGACTCATCCTCCCCCAACAGCAGACTATAAGAGAATTGCTGGAGTGTGGGGCTCACACATTGTGCGTAAGAGAGAGTGAGCTTGATAGCGCTTTGAAATTTCTAGGAAAAAAGCCGACACTTGTGATAACTGATTCTCAGGCGTTTAAGCTGGTGGATAGTATAGTACCCGATGACGTTATGCTCACATCGTTTTCTATACTCTTTGCAAGGCACAAAGGTGATTTGGAAACTGTGGTGAAAGGCGTGACAGCACTAAATTCGCTTAAAAATGGTGATACGGTGCTTATATCGGAGGGTTGTACTCATCATCGACAGTGTAACGATATAGGATCGGTGAAGCTCCCTAAGTGGATATGCTCATACACCGGTAAAAACATAAACTTTGAATATTCCAGTGGAACAGAGTTTCCATCAGATCTTAGCAAATATCAGCTTATTGTGCATTGCGGTGGATGTATGCTCAATGAAAAAGAGATGAAGAGCCGCCTTGCATACGCAAAGCAAAAAAATATACCAATTACAAATTATGGAATTACAATAGCTTTTATCAACGGTATTTTGAAAAGAAGTGTAGAAATTTTTCCTGATATCTCTGATCTTATATCATAATTATTTTTCTAAATAGTATAATTTCTGTGGTACAGGTTTAATTTTTAATTATTAAAAAAATTACATTTTTATACATGGTAAAATTTGTAGATTATTTAACGATTTTCTATTTACATAGCGTCGAAAAAGTGTTAAACTTAATACGTACGGTCGAAAACGTATGATCAATTATCAAACTTGCTGTTATATGACACATTTGATGCCATATAATGCATTAATAATAAGGAGGAATATCCATGTCCAGAAAAATGAAAACTATGGACGGTAACAACGCTGCGGCTCACGTTTCCTATGCGTTTACAGAGGTAGCAGGTATTTATCCTATCACCCCGTCCAGCCCAATGGCAGACTATGTGGATCAATGGTCTGCAAAGGGTCTTAAAAACATCTTTGGCACAACAGTTAATGTTGTAGAAATGCAGTCTGAGGCTGGCGCAGCCGGTACAGTTCACGGCTCATTGGCAGCAGGTGCTCTTACCACCACTTACACAGCTTCTCAGGGCTTATTGCTTATGATCCCTAATATGTACAAAATAGCAGGTGAGCTTTTACCTTCTGTTTTCCACGTATCAGCACGTTGCGTAGCTTCACACGCACTTAATATATTTGGTGACCACTCTGACGTATATGCTTGCCGTCAAACAGGTTTTGCAATGCTCGCAGAGACAAACCCACAGGAAGTTATGGACCTAGCAGCTGTTGCTCACCTTGCAACAATCAAGAGCAGAGTTCCATTTATCAACTTCTTTGATGGTTTCCGTACTTCTCACGAAATCCAGAAGATCGAAGTATGGGATTATGATGATCTTAAAGAAATGTGCGATATGGATGCAGTTGATGCATTCCGCAAGAGAGCTCTCAACCCAGAGCGTCCTGTTATGCGTGGTTCTCACGAAAACGGCGATATATTCTTCCAACACAGAGAGGCTTGCAACGAGTATTATGATGCAGTGCCGGAGATCGTTGAAGAATATATGAACAAGGTTAACGCAAAGCTTGGCACAGATTACAAGTTGTTTAACTATTATGGTGCACCGGATGCAGAGAGAGTTATCGTAGCTATGGGCTCTGTTTGTGACGTTGCAGAAGAAGTTATTGATTACCTCACAGCACTTGGCGAAAAGGTTGGTCTTATCAAGGTAAGACTTTATCGTCCGTTCTCTGCTAAGAAGCTCGTAGAAGCTATCCCAGAGACTGTTAAGAAGATTGCTGTTCTCGATAGAACAAAAGAGCCGGGCGCATTGGGCGAGCCATTGTTCCTCGATGTTGTTGCAGCTCTTAACGAGATGGGCAGATGTGGCATAAAGGTTAGCGGTGGACGCTATGGCTTAGGCTCTAAGGACACTCCACCTTCAAGTATCTTTGCTGTATTTGATGAGCTTAAGAAGGACGACAACAAGATTCACTTCACACTTGGTATCAACGATGACGTTACTCATCTTTCTCTCGAAGAGAAGCCATCTCCAAACACAGCAGCAGAAGGCACAATCGAGTGCAAGTTCTGGGGTCTTGGTGGTGACGGTACTGTTGGTGCTAACAAGAACTCTATCAAGATCATTGGTGACCATACAGATAAGTATGTTCAGGCATACTTCCAGTATGACTCTAAGAAGACAGGAGGTATCACTGTTTCTCACCTTCGCTTTGGTGACAAGCAGATTAAGAGTCCTTATTATATCAACAAGGCTGACTTTGTGGCTTGCCACAACCCATCATATGTGCTCAAGGGCTACAAGATGGTAAATGACGTTAAGCCGGGCGGTGTATTCCTCATCAACTGCCAGTGGAATGCTGAAGAACTCGATAAGCATATGCCAGCAGAAGCTAAGAGATATATCGCTAAGAACAATATCCAGCTTTACACAGTTAACGCTATCGACCTTGCTGTAGAAATCGGCATGGGCAAGCGTACAAATACAATTCTTCAGGCTGCTTTCTTTGCACTTGCAAATGTTATGCCAATCGAAGAGGCTGCTCAGTATATGAAGGATGCTGCAACTAAGTCTTACCTCAAGAAAGGACAAGATGTAGTTGACATGAACCATAAGGCTATCGATGCAGGTATTACAGCATTCGTTAAGGTTGATGTTCCTGCAGATTGGGCTAATGCTGAAGATGTGGCAACACCAGGAGTACAGAATGGTGCAGAAAAGCTTGTTAAGATGGTTAACAACATCATGAACCCAGTAGGAAAAATGGATGGCGACAGCCTCCCTGTTTCTGCTTTCATGGATCACGTAGACGGAACATTTGAGCACGGCGCATCTGCTTATGAGAAGCGTGGAGTTGCTGTTATGGTTCCAGAGTGGAATGAAGCAACTTGTGCAGAGTGTAACAAGTGTGCATTCGTTTGCCCACATGCTACTATTCGTCCATTTGCTCTTGACGAGGCTGAGCTTGCAGATGCTCCTGCGAACATGAAGAAGGCTGCTCGTCTTGTTAATAAAAAGTACACATATACACTTGCTGTTTCTCCAATGGATTGTATGGGATGCGGAGTATGTATCGGCGTATGTCCTACAAACTCTCTCAAGATGGTATCTCGTGAGTCTCAGGAAGACCAGCAGGCAGTATTTGATTATTGCGTAGAGAAGGTTTCTGAAAAGGCTGATGTAACAGAGAAGATGAATCTCATCAACAGCCAGTACAAAAAGCCATTGCTTGAGTTCTCAGGCTCATGCGCAGGCTGTGCAGAAACATCTTATGCAAGACTTATCACACAGCTCTTTGGTGACAGAATGTACATCTCTAATGCTACAGGATGTTCATCAATTTGGGGTGGCCCTGCTGCTACATCACCATATACAGTAGACAAGGACGGTCATGGTCCTGCATGGGCAAACAGCTTGTTTGAAGATAACGCAGAGCATGGTCTTGGTATGTACTTCGGTCAGAAGGCTATCAGAAATCGTCTTATCGACAAAGTTCGTGAGATAGCCGGCTCTGATAAGGCACCGGAGTCTGTTAAGGCAGCAGCTGATGAGTATCTTGCTACTCTCGAAGATGGTAAGCTCAATGGCGAAGCTACAAAGAAGCTCGTAGCAGAGCTCGAAGCATTTGATTGTGATTGTGATAACCGTAAGGATATCCTCAAAAATAAGGAATACCTCTCCAAGAAGTCTGTATGGATCTTCGGTGGCGACGGTTGGGCTTATGATATCGGCTTCGGCGGTTTGGATCACGTTCTCGCAAGTGGCGAAGATGTAAACATTATGGTATTCGATACAGAGGTTTACTCCAACACAGGTGGTCAGGCTTCTAAGGCATCACAGATCGGTCAGGTTGCTCAATTTGCAGCTGCCGGTAAGGCTATCGCTAAGAAGAGTCTTGCAGATATCGCAATGAGCTATGGCTACATCTACGTAGCACAGATAGCTATGGGTGCAGACCAGAATCAGACTCTCAAGGCTTTGCAGGAGGCTGAGGCTTATCATGGCCCATCTCTCATCATTGGTTATGCTCCATGTGAGATGCACAGCATCAAGGGTGGTATGGTTAACTGCCAGAAGGAAATGAAGAAGGCTGTTGAGGCTGGCTACTGGCATTGCTTCAGATTTAACCCTGCACTTGCACAGGAAGGCAAAAATCCATTCACTCTCGATAGCAAAGAGCCTACAGGTAGCTATCGTGACTTCATTATGGGTGAGAGCCGTTATAGCTCACTCACAAGAAGCTTCCCAGACAGAGTAGAAGAATTGTTCACAAAAGCTGAGAAAGCAGCTGAGAACAAATACGATCACTTTGTTAAGCTTGCAAATAAATAATTTGTAAATAATTATGCATAATAAATCTGCGGAGAGAAATTTGCTTTCTTTCCGCAGATTGTGTGTGAGAAAATGTAATAACAGGAAAAAAATAGTATTATGCAGATGAATGGATGTAGGATTAATCGCTGATAATGACTGATTTCGACTTTATGTTTAGTTATAGAGAAAAATTTAAAAAAACTATTGACAAAAGTGTAATATTCTGTTATTATATAACACGTCGTTAAGAAATGCGGGTGTAGTTCAATGGTAGAACCCCAGCCTTCCAAGCTGGTCGTGTGGGTTCGATTCCCATCACCCGCTCCATTTTAGCGATGGATGTATGCGCCAATAGCTCAGCTGGATAGAGCAACTGCCTTCTAAGCAGTAGGCCAGGGGTTCGAGTCCCTTTTGGCGCGCCACTATTATGGTGGGTATAGCTTAGTTGGTTAAAGCGCTGGTTTGTGGCACCAGAGACCATCGGTTCAAGTCCGATTATCCACCCCATATAGTATGACTCATTAGCTCAGTCGGCAGAGCACTTGACTTTTAATCAAGGTGTCCGGAGTTCGAATCTCCGATGGGTCACCACAGCTCCGTTATCATATGGTAACGGAGTTTTTTGTTTTGTGTAATTTTAAAAGCTTATATGTTAAAATGCAACCCTCGACAAGGCATATAATTTTTCTTGTCGGGGGTTGTTTTTTTATTGTTTATAGATCAATGCCTAATAAAATGTTTACTGCCTTTTGCAAATCTTTTTTCTCACGATAGGGTGCAATTAATCTTTTTCATGTTCACTAAGTTCATCGTCGTTTAATACAACTCCGAGTAATACGCTTGGCGATATATTTAAGGCACGGCATAAGTCGGCCAATACATCGGCATCCGGTCTATTTATTCCTTGCTCCCAATTAGAAATTCTGCCCTTTGTTACATTAATAGCAGTTGCCAATTGTTCTTGAGTTAATCCTTTTTCTTTTCTATATTTTCTTATCCTGCTTCCTATCTCATATTTCAAGATAACCACCTCACAGTGTTTATTATACATGAAAAAATACAAAAGGCAATAAAAATCAAGATATTCTGTACACGTCAATCTAATTTAGCAATAATTCTGTAATCAAAATTACAGCAATAAAATTACTAAGAAAGTCAGAGAGATTATTAATATCGAACAGATTGCGCTTCAAAATACCGCTGATAGGCTTGCGAGGCTCATAGCGGTTT
>JAQXOB010000006.1 GCA_029098305.1 Clostridia bacterium | reverse complement strand
TATTCTATCATCAAGAGTTAAATGTTTATTTATCTTCATTGTCTGAGACCTCCTTTTCTCAGACTTAATGCTACCACAAAATCCTTCTCACACTAAATGCAACCCTAAATTCTACTGTTGCATTTACTTTGAGAATTTACTGATTAAAATATTTTAAAAATAAAACTTGACAGGTGCTGTGACCGTGTGCTAAAATACAGAGGTACGTGAAACCGTCAGAATTATTTTTGACGTGGATCATGCCCGGCATAGCCGAGAATGAAGCTGACATTCCTCTGGTTGCGTTTTTACCACGAATGTCTGATAAATGGAGGAAAGAAAATGGACGCATTAAGAACTATTACACAAAGCTCATTGAAGAATGAAGTACCATCCTTTAATGTTGGTGACACAGTAAGAGTAAGCGTAAACATCCGTGAGGGAGACAGAGAAAGAGTTCAGATGTTCGAAGGCACTGTTATTGCTAGAAAGAGCAGTGGCGTTGCAGAAACATTCACAGTAAGACGTGTTTCCTATGGTGTTGGCGTTGAAAGAGTATTCCCACTTCACTCACCTAACGTAAAAGACGTTCAGGTTATTAGAAGAGGTCGTGTTCGTAGAGCTAAGCTTTATTATCTTCGCGGCAGACAAGGTAAGGCTGCTAAGGTTAAAGAGCAGATTCGCTGATAGTTGCTTAAAAGGGGACATTTATCGTGTCCCCTTTTTTACTAACAGTTATAATTTTTTTCGAGCCAAAACACAATGTATTTTAGCCCGAAATAAGGGAGGGAGTACCGTTTGAAAAAGCTTGATGCAGACCTACTGAGACAAGCAGAGAAAAATAACGGTAGGCCGCCTAAAGAGCATAAAAAAATAAATCCTATGCTGATAAGCACGTTTGAATGGATGCAAGCAGCCGCTATTGCCATAGTTACAGTGGTAATTGCTATGACATTTGTTTTCCGAATAGTAGATGTTAGAGGTGACTCAATGCTCAACACACTATTTGATGGTGATAAGGTGCTTGTCTATTCATTGATGTACACACCAAAGCAAGGTGATGTGGTTATAGTAAGTCATGCCGAAAAGTATGACGAGCCTATAGTTAAGCGTGTAATAGCATCAGAGGGTCAGAAGGTGGATATAGACTATAACACCGGAGATGTCTTTGTGGATGACCAAAAGCTGAGTGAGGATTATCTCACATTTAGAATAGAAGGGCTGAGAACCGGCTATGACGATATCTCGTTTCCATTGGTAGTGCCCGAGGGATGTTTATTTGTGTTGGGTGATAATCGCCCTGTGTCTTTAGATAGTCGCACAAGCACCATTGGCTTTGTCGAGTGTGATGATGTGATTGGTAAGGCTACGTTTGTAGTATATCCTATGAGTAGGATAACGGCGGTACATTGAGTATCAGTTTTACAATTTTAAGTAAATTGTAGTTGAGGTTATGGTTATGAATGATAATAAAGATTTTGTAGATATTTCAAGTGGAGCTCAAAAAGAGCTCGTAGGAGATATACAAGAGTCTGAAACCGAAGCCGAAGAAGCACTTCAAGACCAATTTGAAGAGTTGGAGGATGGCTTTAACGTTTCGGACGAAGAACTCCAAAATACAAAAAAGAGACCATCTGTCGTAATATTCGAATGGGTGCAGTCTATGATAAATGCCATTGTTATTGTGATACTCATATTCACATTTGTGGTTAGAATTATCAATGTTGATGGCACATCAATGATGAATACATTGCTTGACGGCGACAAGCTTCTTGTTACAAACTATTCACAAAACTACAGCTATGGCGATGTTGTTATAATCAGCCGTGGCACTTCGCTTGAAAAAGTGCTTGTAAAGCGTGTTATTGCAACAGAAGGACAGATTGTCAACATAGATTCCAACACCGGTAAGGTGAGCGTAGATAATGTTGTGCTAAGCGAAGAATACACCAAAGATGGCTTAGACACTTTCAACTATACTGACGATGTGGAGTTTCCTGTAACTGTTCCTGATGGCATGGTGTTTGTCTTGGGTGACAATAGAGCTGTATCAAAAGACAGCAGAGACAGTGAAGTTGGCTTTATTGATGTTAACAATATCATCGGTAAAGCTCAAGCAATTATTTTCCCATACGACAGAATAGGATCTGTTTATTGATTTTAGAGGGTAGCTTGAAATATTATGATGTTTCAAGCTTACCCTTTTTTTATTTTTTTGTATAAATATAGTAAAGAAGAGTTGATTTTATATGGAAAAAAATATGTATTTAAAAGATAATAATAACGGTATGCTTACTTCGGCTGCTGTTAACTGGTTTCCGGGACATATGACCAAAGCCAACAGAAAGATAGAATCCAGCCTAAAGCTGGTGGATGCTGTGTGTGAGGTGATAGATGCACGTGTGCCACAAAGCAGTCGAAATCCGGAGCTTGACAGAATAATTCAACATAAGCCGAGAATAATCGTGCTGAATAAATGCGATATGGCAGACCCCAAAAAGACCGCACAGTGGATAAGCTACTACAAATCACGTGGTATCACTGCCATTGCTGTAGATTGCAAAAGCGGTAGAGGAATAAACAACTTTGCGCCAACTGTAAAAAGCATATTTGCAGATAAGATAAAGCAGTGGGAAAGCAAAGGAATGATAGGCAGAACCATCAGAGTTATGGTGGTGGGTATACCAAACGTGGGCAAATCCAGCTTTATAAACAAGCTCACAAAAAGCACTCGTGCCAAGGCGGAGGATCGTCCGGGCGTGACCAGAGGTAATCAGTGGTTCACTGTGGATAAGACTCTTGATATTCTCGATACTCCAGGTGTGCTATGGCCTAAGTTTGAAGACCAAAATGTGGGTATGATGCTGGCTTATACAGGAGCTGTCAAGGATGATGTTGTGGATATAGAGCTATTGGCAATGAACCTGCTTGTGCTATTAAGAGAAAAATATCCAGAGCCTTTGAAGGCACGATATAAGCTAGACAAAATAGATATAGACAGTCTAGAGGCATATGAGCTGCTGGAGCTGATAGGCAGAAAGAGAGGTATGCTAATAAGTGGTGGCGAGATAGATACTCTCAGGGCAGCATCTACTGTGCTTGATGAATTCAGAGCAACCACTCTTGGCAAGATAACCTTGGAGGATGTAAACAATGACTAATGAAAACATCACCGACAATCTTCACTATGAGCGACTACTCAAAGAAAAAGGATTTAACCTTGTGTGTGGTATAGACGAAGCAGGCAGAGGTCCGCTTGCAGGCCCTGTGTGTGCCGCAGCGGTTATTATGCCTGATGGCTTTGTCATTGACGGTGTCACCGACTCCAAAAAGCTTTCTCCTAAAAAGCGTGATATGCTTTTTGATATGATAAAAGAGAACGCTGTGTCTTATTCCATAGCCTATGCTTCTGTAGAAGAAATAGAGGAGATAAATATATTAAATGCAACTATGCTTGCCATGAGGCGTGCTTGTGATGGGCTTGAGATAAAACCTGATTTTGCAATAATCGACGGCAACAAAACTCCGGAACTGAGCTGTCCGTCATATTCGATAGTAAAGGGCGATAGCTTATCGCATAGCATAGCGGCGGCATCTATACTTGCCAAGGTGAGCCGAGATAGGCTTATCGAACAAATGGCAAAGGAATATCCGCAGTATGAGTTTGAAAAGCACAAAGGATACGGAACTAAGCTACATATAGAAATGATAAGAAAATATGGGCCATCACCTGTTCACAGAATGAGCTTTCTCAAAAAGATATTGAAATAAGGTGAAGCAGTGACAAAGCAGAAAGATGTAGGCAACCACGGCGAGCAGATAGCTTGCAAGTATCTTGAAGATAATGGCTATGCGATAGTGCAGAAAAACTATTACGAATGCTGTGGCGAGATAGATATAATAGCTCAAAGCGGAATATATATAGTCTTCGCAGAGGTGAAGACAAGAAAACATGACACAAAAATAAGAGGCATAATGTCTGTTAACAGATCAAAAAGGAAAAAGATAGTCAAAACAGCATATAAATATATAATAAAGAATAATTGCAAGCTGCAACCGAGATTTGATGTGATAGAGATATATCTCAAAAATGATGGTAGCCACAGCTTGCAACATATTCAAAATGCATTTATGCTGGAGGATAGAGATTATGAATTATTTTGATCTTCATTGCGATACACCCGGTGAGCTTTTTAAACGAAAAGAGAGTATTGACCATAACTCGTGCCATGTATCACTACAAAAGGCTGATTACATAAATCGCTGGATACAATGCATGGCGGTGTGGATACCTGATGCCTACAGCGGAGATAATGCACTTGACTATTTTGAACGTGTTTATTATAATTTTTTAAGTCAGATTGAAATTCCCGATATAATCAGCAGTAGCGAGATGATAAAAAACTGCGACAGAGGTTTTATCATCACGGTAGAAGGAGGCAGAGTGCTGAGAGGCAAGCCGGAACTCATAAAAAAGCTCGCTGATATGAATGTGAAGGTGCTGACATTAACATGGAATGGCGAAAACGAAATAGGCGGTGGAGCCGATACAAACATCGGTATCACTCCATTTGGAAAATCAGCCGTAGAACAACTTGAAAACAACGGTATAATTATAGATATCTCTCATGCAAGCGACAAGCTCTTTTATGATGTATG
>JAQXOB010000005.1 GCA_029098305.1 Clostridia bacterium | reverse complement strand
ATTTGAGTTGCGTCTTTTTCCGATTTTATACCTTTTTTCTTTCATTTTAGCTTATTTCTCATACTAATTTCCGTCAATTTCCCAAGGTAACTTCTACTCCTTTCCTACTGTGGAACTTACTTTGGGAATTAACTAAATTTTGCAAACTTTTATCTAAAAATTAACTTAACTTATTTATAAATATAATTATTTTTTAACAAATTAGTATGGGGTATCGAAACATATATAATCATACAAAATAAGTTTACTGTTTTCATAAATAAAAAAACAATTATAGATGATATTAGTTATTCAACAAACTGAAATGCATTGACGCACGACTTATTACCTATAGTTCGTAGGAATAAAAAATTCCAAAAAAATTCGCCATTATTTTCATAACATATAAAAACAATAAAAGCATAAAATAATCTTGCAACAGCAATTAAAGTTTTGTTTGTTGCAAGATGATTTTAAAATAAAAATTTAATGATAATTTTAATGATATGAACAAAATTACATTCTAGCATGGTTAGTAAGTATGTTTTGTTCGTATCGGAAAAGGAGTATAGTCATGTCAAGAAGAGGAAATTCAATCGTAGTACCTGAAGCAAGAGAAGCACTTGAGAGATTCAAGATGGAAGCAGCTAATGAAGTAGGCGTTAACCTTAAGCAAGGTTACAACGGCGACCTCACATCACGTCAGGCTGGTTCTGTAGGCGGTCAGATGGTTAACAACATTTGTCCTGTACGGTTAATGAATTTTGAACGTAATTATCGCTGGGTAAACGGCCACGAAAAGGTATTTACATATAACTTTAGCGTGGTGGTATAAGCAAGGATTCCTTCCTGCGATGCTGTCATTGCCTATAATGATCTTGATTCAAATGATCCTCTAAACGATATTACAGCGGCAGATTTGCAAGATTTATAAAAAATTTGCTAAACACAGCGGTAACGGCAGGGAGAAATTCCTTGCCGTAATTTTTTATGTACACTTGATAAATTTCTTTTTTTGTGGTAAGATAATAAGCAAGATAATAAGCAAGTTAGGAGCTGTTTAAAATGTCATATATACCACCATATGAAATAACAAATAAGATATTATCACTTGTGGCTGATATTTCAGAAAAAATTGGTAAAATTACAGAACGCACTAATTTAGATTCAAAACCGCATTTGCGTAAAAATAATAAAATCAAATCTATTCATTCATCACTTGCAATTGAGGCAAATTCTTTGTCCTTAGATGAAGTGAGGGATGTAATAAATGGTCGCACAGTAATTGGTGAGCGCAAGGAGATTATGGAGGTTAAGAACGCTTATGCGGCTTACGAGGAAATTGCTAAGTTTAATATATATAGTTTAGACGATTTCAAACGACTGCACAGTGTTATGACTAAATATATTGTGGATGAAAGCGGATGTTTTCGCCGTGGCGAAGAAGGTGTTTTTAGCGGTGATAAGTGCATATTCATGGCTCCACCTGCACGACTTGTGACCGAGCAAATGCAAAATTTGTTTGATTGGATGCTCAAATCTAAGAACAATGTTCATCCCTTGATTCTTGCCTCAGTATTTCATTATGAATTTGTTTTTATTCATCCCTTTGCCGATGGTAATGGAAGAATGGCAAGACTTTGGCATACGGCAATTCTAACAGAGTGGAAACCAATATTTGAGTTTATTCCAATCGAAAGCCAAATTGAAAAGTTTCAGGATGGTTATTATAATGCGATAGCACAGTGCCACATAGATGGTACAAGCACCACTTTTATCGAGTTTATGTTAGAGCAAATAAAATTAGTGATGGATGAAATTTTAACTTCTGAAGGTTATTACTCGTATGATGTTTCAGAGTATGTCAAAAAACTGATTTCTGTTATGGAATATGATACTCCATATACGGCAAACGCTATTTTATCCTTGCTAAATTTAAAATCAAAAGAAACTCTACGTAAAAATTACTTAACCCCCGCAATTGAGGCAGGACTTATTAGAATGACCTTGCCCGACAAGCCAAATAGTAGGAATCAGAGATATATTAAGATTTAAAAAGGATGTGTAACTATGGCAAATAGAATTCGTTAGTAGGCAAGAGTACATTTCAGTTTGATAGGAGGTTGTTTATATGAAAAAAGAACGCTCTATTATTTTTTTAATCGCATGTCTTATACTTTGTATTTGTATTTTATTATTTGGATGTAGTCATGATAAGGAGGACAATATGAAATTTGAATTTGAAGCTATCAATGATTTACACGCTGTTTATAGTTCATATATAATGGATTTCGGAACACAGGAGTCTCAAGAAGATGCCGCTATTACGGAAGGTAAACTTCTTACTGCTTTCGGTAAACCTATACACACAAGCGAAAATTATGAAAATTCTTTTGAGTATGTTATTAAAGCAACCTCGTCTGACGGACAAACTGTTTTATTAAGTGTATACGGTATGGGAGTAGTTCATATTGGTGCAAAAGGTGAAGATGATTTTACAAAGAAAGCGGCAAATGCACTTGTCGATTATGTTGAGGAATTTCCTCCTGCAGATTATGAACATACACTTTACTACTTGGATTTCGATCTGAAAATGGATATTCAGGTAAAAGACGGCAAGGTAAGTATTGAAGAATCTCAAATACCTGCAGATAAATCAATGGAGCTTTTTAATGAATGGTATTAATACTTTTTGCCCGGTAGAGCTAAATGAAAGCTTTACCGGGAATTTTAAATCTAATATTACAATAATTACGACATAAACAATTATCCTTCAGGAGAATATGATGGCAGATTGCTTAGATTATTACTTTCACTTCCATCGGGAATTGATTTTAAATACTCTGTGTCACCTCTGTGAGCAACACCTACACCTGCAATCTCTCCTTGCTTTGCCATATTAACAGCATCAGGTTTTGATACGATTGTTTAATCAGATAATTTATATCCTGTTACTTTACCACTTTTCTTTATAAGTCCCACAATACATTTTGCTTTTTCGTTTGCTTGTGGAATTTGATCAAGGATGTTTTTATTAATTCATTTGATTCCATAATCTTAACTCCTTTGATCATATTCTGTGTATGCACTTTGTATTTATGCAGTTAAAATTGTAATTGTAAGGTAACTTGCAACACTCATCCGGCAGATTGTCAGAAGAAAGTGATGTGCAAATTTTTCTGATATATCACTAATAAAATTAGCAAGATACATTTGTTTCTCAAACGCTTGTAATATTTACATAACGGATTATCATTTTATATACCTAGTTATGGAAGTTACCTTAGCAGTATTCGGTATAGTTTTCCACCAAAAGACAGTATCTACCGCACCGCTCCTTGCCGTTTCTAAAATATGCAATATATCCATCGATTCTGTTAGAATTTGAAAAACGCAGGGATCTTTTCGAGAAATTTGAATCAAAACCACCAGTTGAACTGGTGGTTTGCACAAACCCTATAAGGGTTTATTACAGGCTTCATCCCTAAAAGGGACTACTGAAGTTTGACACCGCATTACACTCACAGGCGGCCGCTCACGAGCGGCTGTCTTTTTTAGCCTACTTATTCTTGGCACCCGTAAACGGGTCTGTGTATTTCTTGAAACTTATTTGGTCCGAGGCATTATCTTCTTCTAACTAATTTCTGATGTACTCTGCTATTACTTTTTTGTTTCTTCCTACGGTATCTACATAATACCCTCGACACAAAAAATGCCTTGATCCATACTTGTATTTCAAATTTGCGTGTCTATCGAATATCATCAATGAACTTTTTCCCTTGAGATATCCCATAAATTGTGATACACTTATATGCGGTGGAATACTTACAAGCATATGTATATGATCTGCACACGCTTCTGCTTCTATTATTTCTACTCCTTTTTGTTCGCACAGTTTTCTAAGTATTTCTCCTATATCTTTTCTCAATTGTCCATATTTTTCTTGTCTCCGATATTTCGGTGCAAATACTATATGATATTGACATCTATACTTTGAATGTGCTGAACTTTTTATTTCGTTTTTTTCTACCTTCTTAAACATTGTTTAAAACCTCCTTTTATTTTGGGTAATGCGGTTGCCAAACCATTCCCATTATATCATGGAGGTTTTTTTACTTATACTAAAGTTTTTTATCTTCCCCCGGTAGAACCGGAGGTTTATTTCCACGTCTAAAGACACCAACAGTAATCGGACAACCCTTTTCGAGCTGTCCGATTACTTTATTGAACTTAAAATTAGGTTACATATGAATCAAAAACAGTATAATATTGTTCCCTACTATGAGCTTAAAGCCTGCTATGATGTTCCGAATCATAAAAGATCACCTCCCGATATTTTCTATCAAAGAGATGATATATAAGTGTATAAAAGCTTTTTACGGGTAGGACTATACTGTCGTATTTTTCTTTTTAAGAATCTCTATAACAATTTAAAGGCACTTTTATCAAATTCCAGAAGCCCTTCATCACGCATTTTGCAAAGCTCATTTGACATAGCACTTCGGTCAACAGACAGGAAATCAGCAAGCTGTTGACGGTTGAAAGGAATGACAAAGCTCGCGCTGTTTTGGCGTTTTGCTTCTTCTGATAAATAAGAAATCAATTTTTCTCGTGTAGAACGCTTAGACATATGTCCGAGCTTTTGTACAAGTTTTTTGTTCTTTTCTGATATAGCAAAAAACATATTTTGCAAAACCAAAGTATGGAAACGGCAGGCAGACGAACAAGTTGTAATAACCCGCCTGACATCAAAGAAAATTACAGTACTATCTTCTACTGCAACTACATCATTAAGTAACACTCCGCTTTCGGGTGCAACATAAGCTTCACCAAACATCTCGCCTACTGCAACTTGACTAAGAATACTGCGATTACCCCAATAATCATCTTTTTGAATATGCAAATTACCTTCCACTAAAACTATTATATCGCTTAAATGCTCACCTTGCCTTAATACATACTCGCCCTTTTTGTAGGTAAAAACACGTGCACCGAGGCAAGAAATCAAGGATTTAATTTCATCATCCTTTACACCTGCAAACATCTTTGTTCTTTTAAGAATCGAAATATATTTCTCCATAACACATCTCTTTCTGTTGTAAAAACAACTGAACTGTTTTAATTATTGTACTATAATGAGGTTGTAAAATCAAGAGAGGAGACAATTTATGATACGTAAAATTATTAAAATTGATGAAGAAAAATGCAACGGATGTGGTGCTTGTGCCACCGCTTGTCACGAAGGTGCAATTGAAATGATAAATGGTAAAGCAAAACTTACACGTGAGGATTACTGTGACGGACTTGGTGATTGTCTTCCTGCGTGTCCTGTAGATGCTATCACCTTCGAAGAAAGAGAAGCACCAGCCTATGATGAAGCCGCTGTACTTGCCTCAAAGCAGAAAAAGCAAAGTCCGCTACCTTGTGGTTGTCCCGGTACTGCATCAAAAGCAATTAAGCGTGATACTTGTAACATACCGACAGTAGTGCCTGCTACAAGTCAGCTTTTACAATGGCCTGTGCAAATAAAACTTGTTCCTGTGAACGCGCCATATTTTGACGATGCAAACCTTTTAGTCGCTGCAGACTGTACAGCTTATGCATATGGTAACTTCCACAACGAGTTTATTCGCAACCATATTACACTCATTGGTTGTCCAAAGCTTGATGAAGGCGATTACGCTGACAAACTAACTGCCATCATTGCTAATAACAATATAAAAAGTGTAACTGTAGTTCGCATGGAAGTACCGTGCTGTGGCGGTATTGAGCATGCCGTAAAAAGAGCATTACAAGCTAGTGGTAAATTTATTCCTTGGAGAGTTGTGACTATATCTACGGATGGTAGGGTTTTAGATTTATAAGGAAATAGAAAGACTCACTAATAGAAATCCCCTATAGTAGAAATAAAACTACTATAGGGGATCTTGCCACGCTTGACAGTTATATATTTTAACATCCCCTATACTTAAACTTGAATTATCTATCCAAGCACTTCTTTTTATCTTCTTCTGTTATAGCACGAATTACTTTGCAAGGATTTCCTACCGCAACAGAATTGTCGGGTATATCTTTCACTACAACACTTCCTCCGCCAATAACAACATTGTTTCCGATAGTAACTCCAGGCATAACATGAACACCTGCACCAATCCATACATTATTTCCAACGGTAATTGGATATGCATATTCTATTCCCTGATTTCTTCGTTCAAAATCAATTGGATGCCCAGCAGTATAAAAACCACAATTAGGAGCAATAAACACATTATTACCAAATGTCACTTTTCCACCGTCCAAAATCACAGTATTATGATTAGCAAAAAAGTTCTCGCCAATTTCAATATTATACCCATAGTCACACCAAAAAGGAGCAAGCACACAAAATGTTCCTTTGGTTTTACCAAACAGCTTTTTTATTATATCTCGCTGTCCTTCTTCATCAGATGGGCGTAATTTGTTAAAGTCATAGCATAAGTCTTTAGCTTTGGTTCTCTCTTTAAGCAAATCGCTATCATAGTTGGCATCATATAGCATCTGTTTTTGCATCTTTTCTTTTTCGGTCATCTGTTATTGATCTCCTCTCCAAAATAAAATTCATATAGGTAATCATAGCACAAACTTACGTATTTTTCTACCACCATTAAAAATAAGAGCCACCACACAGCACCTGAAAAGATGTCATGTAGTGACTTGTATTTTCACCCTATTTTACTTTTTGCCACGACTCTCAAGATCTTCGTTAGTATCATCGCTCCAATCTGCTTGTATTGGCATACAGGCACGCATACTGCATACTGCATCAGAAATCATTTGATAGTTGTGTTTTACATAGTTTTGATCTGATCTATCGCAAACAATGGCAGATTGATAAGCCATTCTTCTTTTTTGTAGTCTGTCATAGATGTGCGGATAGAAACTTCTGGAGAGAATTTTTCATGATAGGTTTTTAGGCTCTTAGCTTTAAGATTCACCTCTGCCTTTACCTCGATGGGGATAATATGCACACCTGTGTCAACAACAAAATCGACCTCACAAGAACCCCTGTCGTTGGTATAATAATAAATACCTAGATCCTCAATAGTTTTTAGTTGTTGACAAACATATTGCTCTGTAAGGGCACCTTTGAATTCAACAAAAAGGTCATTTCCATCAAGTAAAGTACGCTGACGAAGTCCTGCCATACATCCGAGTAATCCAACATCCACTACAAATAGCTTAAACGCCTTTAAATCCTCATATGCTCTCAGAGGGATGCCTGCCGTATTTACACGGCTAACCTTATGAATAAGTCCACAATCGCTGAGCCACATAATTGCAGTTTCATATTCTTTAGCACGGGCTCCCTCACGAACAAGACCATAGATAAATTTCTTGTTTTCTTTCGCAAGCTGAGAAGGAATGCTGTTCCACAACATACGAATTCTTGGTACAATTTCATTTGGAGCGTGTTTAGAAAAATCCTGCTCATAAGCAACAAGTATTTTCTTTTGAATATCACGAACTTCATTAAAATCCCTATTCTCAGCAAAACTCTGCACAGCCTCGGGCATACCACCCACAAAGTAATAGTGTTTCAATGCATCAATATATGTCTGCTTAAAGCTTGTAATCATCTGGAAATCCTGTTTCTCAAGAAGCTCTGAAAAGCGTTCCTTGTGGGTTGCCATCAAAAACTCCCGAAATGAAAGCGGATATAGCTTTAAGAAATCCACCTTACCTACCGGGAAGGATGTTCCCTGATGTAAAGCAATACCGAGCAGAGAACCTGCACACACAATGTGATATTGCGGTGCATTTTCATAGAAGTATTTGAGGGATGCTAATGCTCTTGGGACCTCTTGCACCTCATCAAAAATCAGCAAAGTGTTGTTCGGATCAATTTTATGACCTACATACAGTTCTAACCCCATAATTAAACGATCAGTATCTAAATCAGAAGCAAACAATTCTGCCATTCTGGAATTGGAGTCAAAGTTGATATACACAGTATCCGTATACGCTTGTTTACCAAACTCTTTCATTAACCATGTCTTACCAACTTGGCGTGCTCCTTCAATAATCAAAGGCTTACGGTGTTTACTGTCTTTCCATTTTAATAATTTTTCAATAGCAATTCGATACATACACGCACCTCCATTTTTATAATGTAAGTATATTATAGCACAAATTTGCAAAAATACAACGATAATCTGAATATTTATTACACTTTTTACAACGAATAATATACCTATCGTGCAAAAAGCTCTCTGCTACGTGACAGAGAGTTCTTTCATATAGGTATTTTATTTATATTTTTTGCAGATATATTAAGGGGCATTACGCTCGTTTATCACCGATTCGTATAGTCGCCAACCGCCTGCAAGGTTATAGCAATCATATCCGTTACCCGAAAGTATTCTGCAAGCGAGATATGAACGGAGTCCCGAATGACAATGCACGTAAACCGGTTTATCTTTTGGAATTTCCTTAAGTCTCTGACGAAGTGAATCAAGTGGAATATTTACAAATCCATCTATCTTGCCACGCATAACCTCAAAGGGTGTACGTGTATCAAGAAGAAATACACTGCCATCACGTGGAAGACTTTCGACATCGTGCCAGAAAAACTGTTTTAACTTTCCGCTTACAATGTTTTCAGCCACAAAGCCCAACATATTTACGGGATCTTTTGCACTGCTAAATGGTGGTGCATAGCAAAGTTCGAGGGTTGTAAGGTCGGTAATTTTGGCACCAAAACGAATAGCTGTAGCAATCACGTCAAGACGTTTATCAACACCATCAAATCCTACAATCTGTGCACCAATAATTTTAAGTGTTTTTTTATCCCACAGAGCTTTTATAGACATATTCACATCACCTGGGTAATAAGTGGCATGAGATGCAGAAAATGTATATGTCTTATCATAGTCTATACCTGCTGTTGTTGCTGATTTTTCGTTAAGTCCCGTGGTAGCAACCGTCATATCAAAAAGCTTTAGTACCGCAGAACCTTGTGTTCCGGTATAAACACTTTCATACCCTGCAATATTATCAGCAGCAATTCTTCCTTGTTTATTGGCAGGTCCTGCAAGTGGAATAAAAGCAGGTTTCTTTGTAATAAAATCTTCAACTTCTATAGCATCGCCAACCGCATAAATGTCAGAAACATTGGTCTGCATTTTGGAATTTACTATAATGCTTCCACGTGCATTAAGTTCAATATTACAATTTCGAGCAAGTGTAGTTTCCGGGCGCACACCTACCGACATTATGATCATATCCGCTGTAATCTCACCGTTTTCCAAAATAATTGTGTTGCCCTTTATTGCTTTTACGCCATTATTTAGATACAAATGTATACCGTTTGATTTAATATAACGATGAACTTCCGCCGCCATATCAAAATCGAGAGGTGCAATTAAATGGTCAGCAAGCTCTACAATAGAAACATCAAGCCCTGCTTCAACTAAGTTTTCAGCCATTTCAACACCGATATATCCACCACCGATTACAACTGCAGATTTAGGTTTAGCAGAATTGATATAATCCTTAATTTTTAGGGTATCGGGAATATTACGCAGAGTAAAAACATTGTTACCATCAGCGCCCTCGATGTTTGGTCTTATAGGCTCGGCACCCATAGATAAAATGAGATTATCATAATTTTCCTCATAGGTTTCACCTGTGGGGATTTTTTTAACAGTAACGGTTTTTGTTTCGGTGTTTATTTTAATAGCCTCGCTTAACACTCTGACATCAATATTAAATCTCGATTTAAAACTCTCAGGTGTTTGCAAGGTCAGATTACCGCTGTCAGTAATTACCCCGCCAATATAATATGGCAAACCGCAGTTTGCAAAAGACACGTACTCCCCACGTTCTAAAATAATGATTTCGGCTTTTTCGTCTAATCTACGAAGGCGTGCTGCCGCTGTAGCACCACCTGCTACACCGCCTATAATAATAGTTTTCAATGGGATACCCCCTTTGTATAATTTTATGTTTTTATTTTAGCATATTTATTTTTACTGCTCAACCATAGAAATATACTGAAAAACACTACGCTCCTTAACACACTCTCTAAATCATTTAGCGTTACATTAGGTAAATTACAATTCGACAGTTCATTTCTTCATTTCTGTATATGGTAAAACGGTAAAACCACATTTTTGGTACAGTTTCATAGCTCTCTCGTTTTCTTCCTCCACCTCTAAGCGAAAAATACAGTCTGTGTGCTTATTTGTGATAAACTCCATAAACTTCTTTCCGATACCCAAGCCACGATACTCGTCTTTAATATACAAATCTTCAATCCATATACAAGGTTTCCCGAATTCCGTTGAAAAACTTTTTGCAATCATGGCATATCCCTGTATATCGTTTGAATTTTCAATAATATATCCTTCTAAATACTGACTGTTATTGATGCAAGCTTCTATATCATTTAAAAAAATTTCGTCTGAACCATTGCTAAATACCGCAGGTGAAGCATAAAACTCTCGCATCATCTCAAGAACACTGTTTTTATCTTCTATCGTCATATCTCTTATTGTGATTTCCATATCTCAATCCCCATAAGTTATTATTTATCAAATTGATTATACCATATAACTCCAAAAAAATCCATCTAGATTCCTACAGAACGGCACACGTCAATCTAATTTTGTAATAAATTTGTAATTTCAAAAAGTCGCCCAACATGGTATAACATAAGTGGGTGATAAATATGAAAAGCTTTGAGCTATTACAAGAACAAATGGTAACATTGGAAAAAGAAACCGAGCACAA
>JAQXOB010000004.1 GCA_029098305.1 Clostridia bacterium | reverse complement strand
CGATATTAATAATCTCTCTGACTTTCTTAGTAATTTTATTGCTGTAATTTTGATTACAGAATTATTGCTAAATTAGATTGACGTGATATAATAAATTTGTTATGTATGGTAATATAATATTTGTTCAGTAAAATTAAGAGGAGGACAGTATGAAGAGAATTGTTGTCTTGTTATTAACAACTTTTATATTTATGAGTTGGTTTTCTTCTATTTCTGCAAGCGCAGCATCCTATGACATAGATTTTAAGATAAACAGCGAAACCGTATATTTATATAACACCGATACCGGCACTGAACTATATAATCACAATGCCGATGTTAAGCGATATCCAGCTTCTACCACTAAGATAATGACATACATAATCACAGTGGAAAATATACCGGACATAAAAAACACAAAGGTTCCGATCAAGTATGACCTGATTCATAGTCTTGATGGCACAGGAAGCTCACTCTCAGGACTAGAAGGATATATAGACAAACAGCTTACCGTCTATGATTTGTTATGCTGTCTAATGGTTAAATCAGGCAACGATGCAGCAGTGGTACTTGCAGACTTTATAAGCAATGGTGATCAGGCCGCTTTTGCAGAGATGATGAATAAGAAGGCAAAAGAAATAGGTTGCACCTCCACTCATTATGTAAATCCGCATGGTTTGCATGATCCCGAACAATACACCACTGCGATAGATTTATGCAAGATAACAGAGTATGCCATGTCACAGCCATATTTTACAGAAATATGCTCTATGTCATCATATTATCTTCCCGATGACGACTATCCGCTTGTTGCAACCAACCTGCTGATAGATCCTGGCAGAGGCGGAGAGTATTATTATAAGTATGCTACCGGAGTTAAAACAGGCACTACAGATGAAGCCGGATATTGCCTTGTAGCATCTGCAACTCATAACGGCTATTCATATATTTGCGTAGCACTTAAATCGCCATGTTATGACGAAGATGGCAACTGGTCTGATGATAATGGTGCTATGAAGGATTGTATAAACTTCTTTGAATGGGCATTTGATAGCTTCGAGATAAAAACCATAGTTGATAAGCAGACTCCTGTTTGCAATGTGCAACTGGAATCTGCATGGAATAAGGATAATCTTCTGCTGGTACCGGAAAATAATGTGTCTATGATACTCCCATATGATGTAGACACATCAGAAGTGACGATTTCACCTATCGTACCGGATAGCGTAGAAGCACCGGTAAGCAAAGGTGATATAATTGGTCAGGCAGATTTGATTTATCAAGGTGATGTAATTTCTAAGGTGAACATAGTTGCCTCTGAGTCTGTAGATAAGAGTGAGATAGTCAAAGTGACTAACTCAGTAAAAAAAGCTCTTTCCTCATTATGGTTTATTATACCAGTGATAATAGTGGTTATATTATTTGTAATTTATCTCGTGGTGGCAAGTATCTATTCCAAAACTTCAGAACAGGTTAAAAAAAATAAGAGATAATAATAAAATATTTAACAAACTAAAAATGTCAGGCATTATTTAATGTCTGGCATATTTTTTAATAATACTATTTCGATATTGACTAAAAGAAATTTATTTATATAATTGTTAATTGAAAACACGTTCTGAGTATATTTAAGAAAAGGAGGAAAAATGCAAGTATTATTCTCAGTGCACAATCAGTGCATTTCAAAGATAGGTTCAGATCCTATCGTAGATGATAGTATAAACTATGTTCAGGCAAAATTTAAATTTAGCGGGTCTATATGGGATAATGTGGTAAAGACAGCCGTATTTACATACAATGGTACGTCATACACAATTGTTCTTTCAGAATTTGATGATTGTTATATTCCGTCAGAGGTGCTAAAAGGCAGAGGCTTCACTTTGGGTGTTATGACATCATATCTTGAAAACGGTGTCACAAAGATGATATGCACCAAGCCCTGCTTTGTGAAAACTGTTTTTTCCTGTTACAACGAAAAAATAGAAGAAACACATAATGTCGTACCGCAATATGATCAGTTGCTTGCGGTTATTGCATCATTAGAAGAGAGAAAGGTAGATGTGGAAGAAGGCAAGGGTTTATCTGATCAAAACTTTACTGTAATTGAAAAAGCAAAGCTTAACAGCATACAGCATGGTGCGCAAGAAAATGTTATCGAGCATGTATGTGTGAATGAAGTAGAGGTTTCATCATTAAACAAGATTGTAAATATTGAAGTTCCAACCAAAACAAGCCAATTAAGCAACGATGCAAATTTTGCAACACATGATGAATTGGATACATCGTATTATACATATGAAGACAGCACAGTTAATCTCGATTTAAATGACAATAGTGAATATTTGCTTTCATCTGACTCATTGCAAACTGTAAACATCAGTTCCAATGCATTTTCCAGTCGTGGATGCACAGCTTTTGTCACACTAAAAAGCGGAGATATACCGGTGTCTATAATTTATCCCGAAGGAATAAAATGGTCCGGAGATAATATATCAGACAATGAATTTGTCCCTACTGTGAATAAGAATTATGCACTTGCCTTTTGGAATGATGGTATTAACATTAATTGTGTTGTAAGAGGTATAGACGCATAACATAAACTAAAACAAAATAATTTAAAGAAAAAATCCCATGGATAGAGCATTAAATATGCTTTGTCCATGGGATTAATTATTGTATTAAGGTGAAACAACCTCTTGTTCAGGCTTTTCAGCGTATGCAATATCAGAAATATATATAACAGGGCCTTTTTCACCATAGGCTTTGTGATATTCAATAGATATTTTTCCTACAATTGTGACCCAATCACGCATTTTGAGTTCAAACGAGTCATCTTCACGCTTGCATGGTATACCAACATATGTGATATCCTCCTCACAGCAATTCATTACGTGCCTTCCTATTATGAAATCATTACCCAGATTTTTTTTATTTACAGCAACAAGACCTTTAAAAGATATAGTTTTTCCATTATATTTCTGCTCATCATCGATCATATCACTATACCACACAGCATAATCGTCATCTTCAATCTGTATGATATCAGCATTTATGTCGAAAGGTAGCGGATCGGGTATATCATCCGGCTCTACCTTACCACTTGGGTATTCATAAGCAATTCCTATGCCTCTCGAAACACTTCTTGCTATTTTATGAAGAGCCATTTTGTCTATATTATCATTATAACGATTAAAAACCACAAGCTCACTGTTTTGCAATTTGTCAAACACCAAACTTCTCATGTTCGCATTATAGTTTAGAAAAGTTCTGGCATCTGCGAGCATTATCTGCTGGTATATAATCCAGCCCATAGGCATAGCATTTATGAGCTTGTCCAGCATCCACATTCCATTGTATTCAATCACAACACGCTCAGCATTGTATTTTTTTCTCAGTTTATTGAGAGTAGAGGTTGTGAGCTCTTCTTCATTTTCAATAACACATGGATAGATATTTTGACCATAAAGTTCAGATATATCAAGCTCCTCTAATCCTTCTTCGCACACAAGATAAAGAGTTTTTTCACCTGCGTTAAAATCCCTGTAAGACAGAGATTTTTGAATAAACGAAGTCTTTCCTGATTCGAGAAAGCCCACAAACAAATATACCGGAATTTCCATTTTTGTAGCCTCCTCAAATATTATGCATCAAACAGTGTAGCAATCTTTTCTTTGTCTATCTTAGAACCAATTACACATAGTCTACCTATTGTAGATGCGGCACCTGTTCTAATATCTATGCTACCCGGAATATAATCAAAGTGTATCCACTCACCATCATCTGATGGGACAATTCCTTTTGCACGCACGATTATACCGTAGCTATCTTCATCAGAGAGTTTTTCAAGTGCAGATGATATATAATCTTTCGAGAATTTTTTGGCTGTTTCCAAACCCCAGCTATCGAAAATTTCATCAGCATGATGATGATCATGTCCACCACAACCGCAGTCGCAGTTATGGTCGTGATCATGATGATCATGACAACAGCAATCGTCATGATCGTGATGATGGTGATGCTCATGATTATAGCATCCATCGTGATCGTGGTGGTGATGTTCATGATTACAGCATCCGTCATGGTCATGATGGTGATGCTCATGATTACAACATCCGTCATGGTCATGATGGTGATGTTCATGATTACAGCATCCGCCATGGTCATGGTGGTGATGCTCATGATTACAACATCCGTCATGGTCATGGTGGTGATGTTCATGATTACAGCATTCGTCATGATCGTGGTGATGGTGATGATGTTCACTCTTAGCAAGTGTTTCCAACTCTGCCTTGAGAGTGTCTTTTTTATAAATCGCATCAAGAATCTGTTCACCGGTAAGTTGATCCCATGGTGTTGTGATTATTTCCACTTCACTGTTAATTTCACGAAGCAATTTTAGGCATTCTTCAAGCTTGGCTTCAGAAATATTGTCGGTATGGCTAAGAATTACAGTACCGGCATTCTCAATCTGATTTTTATAAAACTCACCAAAGTTTTTTACATACATCTTGCATCTGTGTGCGTCAGCAACAGCTACAAGACTCGATATTTCAAGCTTGTCTGATTCTATATCCATCACAGCTTTTGTGACATCACTAAGCTTGCCCACACCTGATGGTTCAATTATGATTCTATCCGGATTATACTCCTCTACAACCTTTGTAAGAGCTTTACTAAAATCTCCCACAAGACTGCAACAGATACAACCGGAGTTCATTTCGGTAATTTCAATTCCTGCTTCCTGCAAGAAACCACCATCTATTCCTATTTCGCCAAATTCATTTTCTATTATGACAATTTTTTCATTAGTATAAGCTTCTTTTACAAGCTTTTTTATAAGTGTTGTTTTTCCTGCACCCAAAAAGCCGGAAAAAATATCTACTTTTGACATTTTAAGCAACCTTCTTTATCCTCTTATTTATTTAAAACGGAGCTAAGAGCAGTAGCAAGCTGATCTGGGCAAGAAGTTGATTTAAATCCGCAAGTGATACCCTTGCATTTTTCTATCACAGCATCAGCAGTCATATCTTCTACCAGTGCAGATATGCCCTTGAGATTGCCATTGCATCCTCCATTAAATTTCACGTTATGAACTTTATTATTCTCATCTATTTCAAATTCAATGCTACTTGAACAAGTACCCGTTGTTTTATATACATGTTTCATTCAGAAAGCATCTCCTAACTTAGTATTCTATACATATCAGCTGCGTTTTCTTTGCGCACAACCTCTGTTACTGCGGTTATTTCAGCTTTTATTGCCTTAGAGCCCATTTGTATTTCTATAATATCGCCCACTTTAACCTCGTACGATGCTTTTGCAGCCTTTCCATTTACAGATATTTTGCCGGCATCGCAAGCATCATTTGCCACAGTGCGCCTTTTTATAATTCTCGAAACCTTTAGGTATTTGTCTAATCTCATATATAGTCACATCTTTCTTTTTGCTAAACAAAAAGAGGCGTGTAACGCCCCTCTTTTTGCTTTGACAAGTTAAAAATTACTTATTTACAGCATCCTTAAGAGCCTTACCTGCCTTGAATGCTGGAACCTTTGACTCAGCAATTTCAATCTTTTCCTTTGTTCTTGGGTTGCTACCTGTTCTTGCTGCACGTACACGCTGCTCAAACACACCGAAACCTGCTACAGAAACTTTCTCGCCTGCTACGAGAGAATCTGTAATTGTCTCGAATAAAGCTGCTACTGCTTTTTCAGCATCTTTCTTTGAAAGTTCACTTTTTTGTGCAACCGCTGCAATTAATTCTGACTTGTTCATAATAATTATACCTCCATATGTCGATTAAGACATTTTTATTTTAACTTCATCCCATAAGGAATCAAGTTCTGACAAAGTTAGATCGCTCATGCTTTTTCCGCTTTCTAAAACAGCTTTTTCTACTAAGCTAAAGCGTTGAGCAAATTTTTTTGAAGCATTCATAAGTGCTTCTTCCGAATCAGCACCGATAAATCTTGCTACGTTGACAGCAGCAAAGAGAAGATCTCCCAGCTCTTCAATAGCATGCTCGGTATCGTTTTGTTCAACTGCATCTTTTATTTCATCAGCTTCTTCATACACCTTATCAAGTGCCTGCATAGTGGTGTCAAAGTCGAATCCAACCTTTGCCGCCTTTTTTTGCACCTTTTGTGCATACATAAGCGCCGGCAAGGCTTTGCAGATGCTGTCGATAGCTTCACTGGTGGACTGCTGATGCTTGGTTTCCATCTTTATTTTGTCCCAATTATCGAGCACCTGATCCACATTATCAGCTTTAACCTCAGAAAAAATGTGCGGGTGCCTGATTATCAGCTTTTGGCAGATATCATTTGCGACATCGTCAATATCAAACGAACCAACCTCAGCTTCCATTTGGGAATGAAACACCACCTGCAACAACACATCTCCGAGCTCCTCTTTGAGCAGGGCAGTGTCATTATTATCTATGGCCTCACAAACCTCATAGGTTTCCTCAATGAAGTTTTTTCTTATAGATTTGTGATCCTGTTCCCTATCCCATGGGCAACCATCAGGCTGGCGAAGACGTCTCACAATATCAACCAAATCATAAAAAGAATAACTGTCTTTAAATTCAAAATCTGTCATTTTTTACGTCCTCCCAGACAGCATTTATATTTTACCTTATAAGGCGGTATTTTTCAAGTGTTTTTGCAATTTTATTTCCCTTTGGGAGCAATAAAATGTCATTTTTCGTAATTCCTTTTAACAAAAACATAAAAAATACATAAATTACTACCGCAATCAGTATAGAAATCAGGGTAGATATCTTGTTTGGAATTACCATACTGATAAATTTTTGAGAAAAATATGCTGATATAGAGCATATTAATGATGCTATCAAAGGCTTAAGCAAAATATTATTGAAATTTGGAATAATCTTTGTTTCCTTGCAAAGCACATAAAGCGCCGCAAAGCATACAAAAACATATGCTACTAATGTACCTATAGCTGCTCCGATGATATTTAGCTCAGGTATAACAATTAGAGTATAATTTAATATCATATTTATAGCTGTACATATCAAAAAGAGTTTTAGTGGAACGTCTTGCCTTTTGGCGGCTTGAAGCATACTGCATATAGGTGTGCTTGTTGCAGTAAAAATAACAGTTATACCAAGCACCTGCAATGCTTTTGCTCCAATTTCAACCTCGCACGCTACATTAGGACTACTATAAAGCAGGCTTAATATAGGTTTTGCAAGAAATGTCATTCCTAATCCACAAGGAAGAGTAACCATTGTTGTAACCCTGAGAACTGTTTCTATCTCTTGTTTTAGTATAGATTTATCTCCCTTAATAAAAGCTGCTGTTACATTAGGCAAGGCACTTGTTCCAAACACCTGCGTAATGGATGTTACAAGCATCATAATTGTGAGTGAATATGAATAACAGCCTGATAGATATTTATGCACATTTCCATTTTGGATCACATTATCATAGATAAGGCCATCATAAACCTTTAAGAGTCTATTCATAGATTCAGGATCCTTAGTGATATCACTTACTCGAATAAGTATCAATGAAGAGTCTATAGACCCCGCAATACTCATAATAATAGCACCTAATCCAATAGGTAACGCTGTGCGCACCAGTGTGGAGAAAATCTCCTTGTTTGTCTGTGGTTCATCAGAAATTCTTAATAGCTCCTTGCTCACCACACCCTTGCGCCTATAGGTAATATACACATACAAAAAACTAAACAATGAACCAACAGTAATACCAAGTATAGCCGCCGCTACTGTGTAAGAAACAACTACCTCGTCGGCTTTATCTGCATTTTCCATAGTCTTGCCAAGTACAGTGCCATATAGTTTATACTCTTCATTCAGCTTTAGCTGTGTGAAATACGACATCGACAAACCTATAATAAGCTTAGACAAAGCCTCTATAACTTCAGAAACAGCCGTAGGCATCATATTTCTGTGTCCCTCAAAATATCCACGATACACAGAAACAAGACAACCGAAAAATATAGTCGGTGCTAAACATATTATGGCAGGAAGTGCATCCTCGCTATCTATCCATTTCACATAAAATGTACTTGCACCTATCATTAAGAAAAAGCATACTATTCCGGCAATAATAAAAAATGGCAATGCAATTTTATATATCTGTTTAACATCTTTGTATCGCTTAAGAGCAATGCTTTCGCTTACCATTCGTGACACAGCGATTGGGAAACCGGCTGTTGCAAGTGTGTACAGCGGTATGTATAACTCATAGGCGGCGGTAAATAGGCCATTACCCACGCCGCCCAGAAAATTGGCTATGACGATCTTATACACCATGCCAATTATTTTTACAATTATAACACTTGCGGCCAGTATGGCAGCACCGGTGATGAACGAGTTTTGTTTTTCTGTTTTATTGCTCAATCAAAAACACCTCGCCAATTAATCACATATCACAGTTATTTTTGCCACAGCATGATCTGGTATCTGATTTCTTACCGTTATTATCATCTATCAATGCTCTTGCATAGCCAAGTTGAGAGTAAAGCTCCTCTATTTTTGAGATATCATTTTCTATCTTGTTTTCAGAAAAATCACCATTGCATATAAGCTCATAGGTTTTCTCGCCAAGTGCTTTGTAAGCATTTGCAATATCGTGTTTAATTCCTGTTATCTGTAGCTTTAATTTTGCATTATCAGCAGATAAAACGGCTTTTTTGCCTATTGTGCCGGCAGCTGACTTTGCGTTTTCCATCACATCATTAAAAGCTCCCATTTTTAATTTACCTCCAGATTAATTAAATTTTCCATTTCCCAAGAATTCCCTCAGTAGGGATTCAAATGGAACCTTTTCACAAGTATATAAATCAATAGATTTAAGCTTTTCAAGCATTTCACAGACATAGCTATAATGTACACTTTCCTGCTCTATTTGGCCAAACAGCTCCACAGCCTCTTTTCCTATCATCGAGACTTCATATCCATGTAGTGTGGGTATGTAGTAGTCGCTTTCGCAGATAAAAGGATCTATAAATTTAGCCTCAGCTTTCACAACATCTCCCCACATATCGAGAGTTATCTGTGGTGAAGCAGAGCGAAACTTTCTGTCTCTTACCATTCGACGCAAAAGTCTTACTTCTATGTCATTAATAAGTATATGCCCGTCTTTTGTAATATTTCCTCCCGGAGCAATATAAATTTTCAAAATACCTTCCAGATTAAGTCCATCAGTAAATAGCGGATTTAATGCGTGTAATCCTTCTATTATTATCATATCGTTCTTAGCCAAAGTTACCTTTGCGTGATTTTCTACTCTTTCACTGGAACCAAATATATATTTTGGAATCATACACTCGCCGTCTGTAAGCAGCTTTACGAGAGTTTCTCTCACGAGTTCAATGTCGATAGCATACACACTCTCATAGTCACGCTTTCCATTTTCATCTACCGGTGATCGGTCGCCGGGCAAATAAAAATCATCTATAGAAAGCACTGTAGTGTTAAGACCATGCCTAGTAAAGTTATCAGCAAGCAGATTTGCAGTAGTTGTTTTTCCACTGCCTGATGGCCCTGCAAGCATAATTATTTTGCAATCACTACGACTAACTATATCATCAGATACTTTTTTTAGCTCTACAGTATATTTTTGTTCACATTCAGCAATATATTCGTCCATATCATTTCTCATTTGATTGTTTATATATGCCGAATCATAATCAATGGGTTGTATTTTTATATTAGAAGAACCGCTCATAAAAATCCTTAATCCTGCCCTTTCGTGTAATCATTTCTTCAAATCTGTTTATGTACTCATATGGATATTTAAAATTAAATATCCTCTCGATATAATTATCCTCCGATTTCAGCTTTGACACCGCACCGGCGCCACATGCAAGTATAGTATGTGTTTCGTCCATGATATATACATTATAAAGACAATCTTTATGAATCTTAGACCATCCTGTGTTTTCGAGGTTGCCCAGCATTTTGCTTTGTCTATATAGATAGTATGGATGATAACCATTGTTCTGCAACGCTTCTATGCTATAATCCACCATGCTTTTGCATATTTCTGCATCACGCTTATATAACATTCTGCCCTCGCCTGTGAGATAAGATGAACGCTTCATAGACAGTGTATGCACAGTGATACTCTCCGGTGACATTGCTATTAATCTATCAATAGAAGCTTTAAAGTTCTCAAAGGTTTCTTCAGGCAAACCTGCTATAAGATCCATATTAATATGATCGAACCCAACTTTTCTGGCAAGCTCAAATGACTCTATAGTTTGTGATGAAGAATGTTTTCTGCCAATAGCACGTAGCACATTATCATTAAGCGTCTGAGGGTTAATGCTTATTCTATCAACACCGCCTGAAAGCATTGCTTTTAGCTTTTCTTCAGTGATAGTGTCCGGTCTTCCTGCTT
Source organism: Clostridia bacterium (assembly GCA_029098305.1). GTDB lineage: Bacteria > Bacillota > Clostridia > Oscillospirales > Acutalibacteraceae > JAEEHZ01. The sequence goes on along the minus strand of JAQXOB010000004.1, from coordinate 23,096 downwards.
CTATTGTGAATTCTCTGCAGGAGCTCATATCAAAACTGTTTTTTATTTGCTCTATCAACTCAGCCAACTGGGTGTGTGATAATGTTGTAGGTGTGCCACCACCGATATACACAGTTTCTAGCCTTAGTCCCAGTGATTTCACAATCTCACCGGTATAAGCTATTTCCTTGTGGAGAAGCTCAAGATATGGCTCCATAAGCTTTTTGGCTTGCTCTACCGACTGACTTACAAACGAGCAATAGGAGCATCTTGTAGGACAAAACGGTATCGCCACATAGAGACTGAAAGATTCTCTGCCCGATAGTTCGAGAATTTTTCGCTCATATCCTTCTGTAATCTCAGCTAACCTTATCTTTGATGGCGAAACAAAAAAATTCTCGGCAAAATCTTTTTTTGCTTGCTCAGTACCAATTTCCTCTTTCATATTTCTAAAGAGTTTAATCGGTCTGATTCCGGTTAGAAGTCCCCAAGGCTGTGATAACCCGGTATATTCCTTCAAAAGATTGTAGACACATTGCTCGAGATTCAGTTCGGCATCGTCTTTATTTGATATATCCTTTGAAATTTTCTTCTCATAATCTTCTATTGACAAAGTAACCTCTGCCACACTCATTTCATCATTTATATATGTGTATAAATATGGCTTTTCAAGTTCAATAGTTTTGTCGTAAATGAGTGTAATTTTTTCATTTGGAAAAAAAGCTCTACACAGATTTTCAGTTTCATAATGAAAATCGTGTCCATCTAAATATATATTCATAGTTTAACTTCCATTATCATTATATAATAGCACTTTCACCATGCCCGGGATATATAGTGTATCCTTTAAATTCCCCTAAAAGTTTAAGTGATTTCACCATATCCGAAAAACTGCCTGTGGGAAAATCTGTTCTGCCATATGATTGTGAAAACATTGTATCTCCTGTAAATATCACCTTTGCGTTATGATCAACATAGCAGCATCCACCTGCGGTATGACCGGGAGTAGCAATTACATCGATTTTTGTTTCTCCCAACATGATGAAGTCAGTATTTATCAGCTCATCAGCCTCAAAAGCAGGTAGCTTTTCACCAAATAGTGATGAAAGATTCATGCTTGCATCGGTTGTAAATTCCTTTTCCTTTTCATGTATCATAATTTTACAACCATATTTTTTTCTATATTCATCAGCATATGCTATGTGATCAAAATGACCATGAGTTAAAAGCAAGAGAGAAGGTTTTATTCCAAGCTTTTCGAGATACTCCTCCAGCTTTGCGCTCCTTGCACCAGCATCTATGATAGCATATTTTCCAGATGATTCTTTTATAAGGTATATGTTTGAAGACATAATTCCCACAGGAAAGGCTAATATCTCAGTTATCATATATCATAATCCTTTGTATATTATAATACTCTGCCATCACGTGCTTCTGTGATTATCGTCACAGGACCATCATTCAGCAGTTCAAGCTTCATATCTGCACCAAATATGCCTTTTTCTACTTTATTTATGCCTTTTGATTTCATTTCTTTACAAAAATGTTCATATAGAGTATTGGCATTATCCGGGTTGGCGGCACTGCCAAAGTATGGTCTTCTGCCATGAGAACAATCAGCGCATAATGTAAAATTAGATATCACCAGCACATTTCCATCTACTTCTGAAAGTGATAAATTTATTTTATCGTTTTCGTCACAAAAAATTCTCATACCATATATCTTGTCTGCAAGTGCATTGGCTTCTTTCTCAGTGTCGCCATCTTCTACTCCAAGTAGTATCACAAGGCCTTTTTGGATTTCGCCCACGACATCGCCATCAACCTTTACATTTGCATATGATACTCTTTGTATTACTGCTTTCAAATCTTATTTCCTTTCTACAGAAACAATTCCTTTTATTTTCATCAGTTTTTGAATAATTGATCTTAAATGATCCTTACCATTTACAGACACAGTGATATAGACAGATGTGAGTCCACTCTCTTTATTGGCTGCTTCTTTCGATTGAAGCGACGTGATAAATATATGCATAAGCGAGAGCTGATTTGTCACGTCAGCTAAAAGACCTGTTCTGTCGTATGCACAAATCTCGAGATTAGCACTAAAGGTATCTTTAACATCATTGTCCCATCTTACTGATATCCAACGTGCTCTCTCTTCATCAGATGAGATATCCCTAGGTACATTAGTACAATTTCTTTTATGCACAGAGAGTCCATGACCTCTCGTGACAAAGCCCACGATATCATCACCCGGCAGAGGATTACAGCATCCTGCAAACTTGATTAATATATCGTCTATTCCCTCTACAACGATTCCGTTTCGTATTTTCTTTGATATAGGTGCTTTTTCCACCTGCATATCTGCAATTTGCTGTTTCTTTGGCTTTTCAGAATCTACTCTCTTTTGATACTCGTCCTTAATTTTAGGTAGACACTTCCAAAGCTGAATTCCACCATAGCCAATGGCTGCGCAGAAATCATCAAACGTAGAACAATGCTGACGCTGCATAACCGGTTTCAAGATTTCTTCCATTTCTTCTTCAGAAATAAGTATTCGATTCTTCTTCAGCTCACGAATAAGCTCACTTTTACCCTCTATGATATTTTCTTCTCGTCGCTCTTTCTTAAACCAGCTTCTTATTTTGCTGCGGGCTTCACTTGTTTTTACAATATTGAGCCAATCACGTTTAGGGCCGCCCTCTTTAGCGGTAATAATTTCAATTATCTCACCGGTTTTCACCTGATAATCTATCGGAACGATACGCTGATCAACCTTAGCACCAACCATTCGGTTGCCTACTTCTGAATGGATAGCATAAGCCATATCAATAGTGGTTGCGCCCAATGGCAGGCTTTTTAAGTCTCCCTTAGGGGTAAAAACAAACACTTCCTCAGCGGTGAGATCGGTTTTAATGCTACCAAGCAAGGCAGAGCTATCCTCTGCATCTTTTTGGTTTTCGAGCATTTGCCTCACCCAAGCTATGCGTTCTTCCAGTTTATCTTTTTTGTTGAGTCTTAGCTTATATTTCCAGTGAGCCGCAATACCATACTCTGCTGTTTGATGCATTTCCCATGTTCTGATTTGCACCTCAAAAGGCACAGCCTCTTTATCTACCACAGTAGTATGGAGTGAACGATAGTTGTTTGGCTTAGGAGTAGATATATAGTCTTTAAATCTATTAGGCAACGGCTGAAATTGGTCATGAATTATACCCATTACGTTATAACACTCAGCCATTGTATCTACTATTACTCTCACGGCAAATATATCATAAATTTGCTCAAAGGTTTTGCCTTGCATGATTGTTTTGCGATAAATTCCGTTTATACTCTTTATTCTGCCTTCAATTTTGGCTTCGGGCATCATTTCATGCACACGTCGAGACACAGTTTCTTTTATTCTTTCAAGAAATTCTGCTCTATCAGCTTTTTTCTGATTTAGCTTATCTTCTATCTCTTTATAACCAATAGGATCAAGATAATGAAGCGATAAATCCTCCATTTCATCCTTTAGTGTTCTGATACCTAATCGATGAGCAATAGGTGCGTAAAGCTCCATAGTCTCACGGGCTATATCACGTCTCTTCTGCTCACGCATACAATCAATAGTACGCATATTGTGCAGACGATCGGCAAGCTTTATGATGATTACACGGATATCCTCTGCCATAGCAATGAACATTTTGCGAATGTTTTCAGCCTGTTGCTCCTCTTTAGAACTAGTAGGAAGTTTTTTTAGCTTTGTAACACCATTTATCAGCCTTGCAATCTCTTTGCCAAACATAGATGTAACTTCTTCTATAGTGATAGGAGTGTCCTCTACCACGTCATGCAACAAAGCAGCTGCCACTGATTCGCTATCCATTCCCAGCTCGACGAGGATACATGCTACAGATGTAGGATGCAGAATATATGGCACACCCGACACACGTCTTTGGTCACCATGCATTTTATCAGCAAGCTGGTATGCTTTTTCTATCAGTTCCATGTCATAGTCTTGACCGCTTTGATTCAACATCCTTTTTAGTTCTTCATAGTCCTGATAAAATTTAGTTCCGTATGTTGACATTATGTTGTACCTCCCCGTAGCAGAGTGCTGATATGTTTAATCACAGGTGCATCGTTCAAATTTACCTTTTGAGCTGTTGGATTGATTTTTATATTATATTTATTGCCAATAATTTTTGTGTCAATCAAATTAAGCTGCTTCATAGCATCGAGCATAACCGCTATTTTACCACAGGTTATGTTGTTATCTTTCAGCTTTTCGTAGAGTGTGTCTAACAAAAAGCTTTTTGCATTGTTGGAGCGAATATACTTGTATAATGTAGCAAAATCATCTCTATCAGGTAAAAGTGAGTTAAGCTCATCATCGTTTAGCTGTTTTTTCATGCACAGCTTATCATATAGTCGCATTGATTTGAGTGCTTCTTCGCAGTCGCTTTGTGTCACCTTTATTTCTCTTATTATTATTGAAAGATATTTTGAGTTGTTATAGTTGTTCGCACAAAGATTCACAGCCAGATCAAGCTTTTCACCAACAGCATATGAGAATTCATCTATGCTTGTGCCAAAGCGCACAGCATCAAACTTTACACCATCACGCACAAAACCCAGCTTGAGATGTTTGCCTCCGCCAATAGGTGATATATAGCTTAATGTAACACCAAAAAGTCCAAACAGAGGCTCTGGATTACCCATTCCAAATGGTTGCAATATATCGATCTGCTCTATAAGATCTATGTTAAGTATCGCAGGTTTTAACTTTAAATCAATATCAAGTATAGGATATGGCATATCAAGATTACTTGTGTATGCATCTAGTTTCTCTATAAGTGCAGGTATATTCTCCTTTTTTATGCTAAGGCCAGCCGCCATGGGATGACCGCCGCAGTGGGTGAGCAGTTCTTCGCAGTAAAACAGTGCATCACATATGGAAAAACCCTCTATACTTCTGCAAGAACCTTTGGCTTCATCTCCGGTAACAGACATCACGATCACTGGTTTGCCATAAATCTCTTTTATTTTAGCTGCAACAATTCCTATAACTCCTACGTGCCAATCTTCACCATAAACTATGATGATATCACGATGCTTAATATATGGATCATCTTCAATTTTTGCTATAGCTTCATCAAAGATTTGTTTTTCTATTTTTTGTCTTTCTCTATTGTTGTTTCCTATTATTTCCGCTTTTTGCTCGGCGTATTCTTCATCTTCACTCAAAAGAAAGCTGACCATATCGGTCGTGTCGCCTAATCTGCCCATAGCATTTATGCGAGGAACGATGGAGTAAGCTATGGTTGATGCAGTTATATCTTCTGACGAAACACCGGCTTCGTTTAACATAGCAATTAAGGCTTGTCTATCGGTGTTTGATATGCAATTCAAGCCGTATTTCACCATATATCTGTTTTCGTCAGAAAGCATCACAATATCACCTATAGTGCCTATAGTGATTATATCTGAGTAGTTATCCAGTAGACCATATATATCGCAGTCTTCGCCTTCTAGTCCCATTATCAGCTTAAAGGCAACGCCAACACCCGACAAAAATTTAAATTTACTTTGGCAATCTACTCTATGTGGGTCTACCACAGCTACTGCATTAGGCAGAGTTTCTAGCGGTGTGTGATGATCGGTTACGATAGTATCTATGCCAAGTGATTTGGCATATTCTATCTCCTGATGTGCTGTTATGCCATTGTCAACAGTGATGATAAGCTTTATATTGCTCTGTGCTATGCAGTCGATAGCAATTTTGTTCAGTCCATAGCCATCGTTTTGACTGTCCGGTATAATAAAAATCACATTTGCACCTACTGCAGACAGATAAGAATATAACAACGCAGTAGATGTGATACCATCAGCATCATAGTCGCCATAAACACATATTTCTTCAAAATTATCTATAGCATCATTTATCCTCGCTACAGCCTTGTCCATATCTGCAAGCTCAAAAGGCGACTGAAGGTTTGGTTCATTTGAGAGAAAATTAATAGCAGATTTCGCATCATTTATGCCTCTGAGCGTTAGGAGTACAGCTGTAAGCATTGGCAAATCGCACTCTTCGGCAAGTTTCGCAGCAGTTTCTCTATTCAATTTTGATACAAGCCATTTTTTCATAACAAAACACACGATGAAGAATTACACACAAAATAGAAGATGTAAAATCTTCACACCAATCTAAAATATTATTCTTTGACAGTATATCATTAAATTCTTTTTTTTTCAACAAAAATCTTGTTAAGTCGTTCAATCTGTTTTTTGTGAATTCTGAAGAGATTGAACTGAGATAATATTCAGATTTTATTTATTTTAAAAATCTATTGAAATTTGAAAAATGATATCATATAATATATTTGTGGTATTTTTTAGAATTATCATATTAATTTTAAATATAAAGGAGAGATTTGTATGACTACAAATAAGTCTGTTCTTGCATGGGTAAAAGAAATGGAAGACCTTATGAACCCAGAAAAAGTCGTTTGGATAGACGGCTCTAAAGAACAAATAGAAGCATTGAGAGAAGAGGCTTGCAAAATAGGCGAGCTAATCAAGTTAAATCAGGAAAAATTGCCTGAATGTTATCTTCATCGCACAGCTGTGAATGACGTAGCACGTGTAGAAGGTAGAACTTTCATCTGCTCAAGAAATGAGGAGGATGCAGGCCCAACCAACAACTGGATGGATCCTAAAGAAGCTTATCCTATGCTCTTTGATATCGCAAGAGGCAGTATGAAGGGCAAAACAATGTATGTTATTCCTTATTCCATGGGTCCTGTGGGCTCTCCTCTGGCTCAGATTGGCTATGAGGTTACCGACTCTATCTATGTTGTTCTTAATATGGCTATTATGACACGTGTTGGCTCAAAGGTAGAGGAACAGCTTGGCGACAGCGAAAACTGGATCAAAGGCTTGCACTCAAGATGTGACATAGATGAAGAGAAGAGATATATTTGCCACTTCCCGGAGGATAATTACATCATTTCTGTAAACTCCGGCTACGGTGGAAACGTACTTCTCGGTAAAAAGTGCTTTGCACTCAGAATTGCATCTTATCTTGGTAAGAATGACGAGTGGATGGCAGAACATATGCTTATCCTCGGCATAGAGAATCCAAAAGGCGAAGTAAAATACGTTACAGCTGCTTTTCCATCTGCTTGTGGAAAGACTAACCTCGCTATGCTCATCCCACCTGAAGGATACAGAAAAGACGGCTACAAGGTTTGGACTGTTGGCGATGATATTGCATGGATGCGCAAGGGTCCTGATGGCAGACTTTGGGCTATCAACCCAGAAAACGGTTTCTTTGGTGTTGCACCGGGAACAAACAAAAAATCAAATCCAAATGCTCTTGCTTCTACAGCACAAGGCACAATCTTCACAAATGTTGTTCATAATCTTGATGACAATACAGTATGGTGGGAAGGTCTTGATAAGAATCCACCTGCAAACGCTCTCAACTGGAAAGGCGAAAAATGGAACGGACCTGAAGAAACAGCAAAGGGCAACAAGGGTGCTCATCCAAACAGCAGATTTACTGCTCCTGCAAAGAACTGCCCATGCATAAGCCCTGCTTTTGACGAGACAGCCGGTGTGCCTATATCTGCTATTATCTTCGGTGGCAGACGTGCACAGACTACTCCTCTTGTATATCAATCAAGAGATTGGAACAACGGTGTATTTGTAGGCTCTATTATGGCTTCTGAAACTACAGCAGCTGCTACAGGCGCTGTTGGCGTTGTACGCCGTGATCCTATGGCTATGCTCCCATTCTGTGGATATCATATGGGCGACTACTTTAACCACTGGTTTGAGATGGGCGATATTTTAGGCGAAAATGCTCCTAAAATTTTCAACGTAAACTGGTTCCGTCTTGATGATGACGGCAACTTCCTCTGGCCTGGATTTGGTGATAACTTCCGTGTGCTCGAGTGGATACTCGGTCGTTGTGATGGTACTGCTGAGGCAAACGAAACAGCTATTGGCTATGTACCAAATGCAGATGACATCAATCTTGAAGGTCTTGATATGGATAGAGACGTTCTCGAGAGCATTCTCTATGTAGACAACGAAAAATGGCTCAAGGAAGCTGAGGTTATTGAAGAGTTTTACAAGAAGTTTGGTGACAGACTACCTGAGAAGCTTGCAAGTCAGCTGGCAGCACTTAAAGAGAGACTTTCTAAGTAATCCCTGCACCAATTAATTGATTTTAAATACTATCCCAATGTATAATTGTAATTGCGGTTATACATTGGGATTTTTAATTTGCTTTTCAAAATTTCAAAATTTCCCAAAAAACTATTGCATTTCTTGATGAAATAATGTAGAATATTCGTGTGATTTGGAACAGATTTTGTTTTCACCTCGGTTAGGTCCGCCGTGTAAAAATTAGGATTATTATTATAATATGTGCAGGTATGGCGGAATTGGCAGACGCGTATGGTTCAGGTCCATATGAAAGCAATTTCATGCAGGTTCAAGTCCTGTTACCTGCACCAAAAAGGCATTTTTAAAATGCAATCCAACGTATAGTCAAAGTATTATAAACTTAGGCTATACGTTGTTTTTTTATATTTTTATAAAATTGAGTATACGTTAAGTTTATGTATGAATTCTTTGTCGTTGCATTCAATTAGCATTCAATCGAGTTCTTGTCACAAAAAATGCACAGTTTTTAGACAAAAACAATTTCCCCATATCTCTTCGTAAAATTACGAAAATTATAAAAAAGGGCAACGCTGAAAGCGTTACCCTTGTAAATATATTTAAATATCATGCCCACTCTTTAGGTGCTATGACTTTTGTAGCATCATCAAAAAGATACACCTTATAATTTTTTAAAACCGCCCGAACAGATTTCAAATTCTGCCCGAGCGGTTTTAATACTTTACTTATTTAAGCCCTGCAATCTTCTGTTGCAAGGTTGTCACATCCTCCATGTTTACCTTGCCATCAGCGTTTACATCACCACTGTCAGCTAATAACTTTGGCTGTGAATTTACAAGCTTAGCAACAGCTTTGACAGTTGTTTCGTCAATCTCTCCTGTGACCTTTAACCCTGAAAGCTTCTGGACCTCTTTTATGGCGTTCAAAGTGCCATCGCCGAAACCCTTATCCTCTGCCACCTTAGATTTGATAACCTTTGCCTTATACAACATGATTAGTTGTTCCTTAATGCCCAGTAATCCAATACAGCTGTCACCTTTTACATATTTAGTTGCCATTCTACGCTCCTCCAATTCTTTTTTTACATCTTTTCTAAAGTTTGATATTGTGTAATTGTGATATTTCTTCCACCAGTGATCTATATCGCTGTGATTGCTTGCTATGCCATTTTGGTAGCCCTCGCAGTGGGTTGTTATCTTTGATACTGATATATCATACTGCTGGCACAAATCAGCACACAGACTAATCGCACACTTTTTTATTTTATCAAAATAAATCTTGTCGCTATACTTATAGGGTTCGCACAGCTCTATACCGATATAGCTGTTATTTGCGCTACCACCTGCATGCCAACCATTGTAGTTATGAGGGAGTATTTGTATGTAGGCCTCAGTATCTAAAAAACCATGACAGCACACCTCGTAGCCATTAGGCATAGGCTGGTTAAATGCTGTTGCAAATCTGTCAGCCATCACACCGGGGCAAGCTGTGCTATGTATCATTATGCCTTTTGGTGTTATCCTTTCTGCTGCTTTATAGCATAGATTTTTTGTAGCATATCGTATCTTTTTATTTACTTTCATTTTTTTACATCCTCCCTCTGCTTCAACAAATCAATAGCCTTTGTTATCGGTTTTGGTATCGGTATGCCCATTAAACCGGCATTTTCAACGATTGATATCATTTCATTTGTCATAAATCCAATTACCGCTGCATCCTTTACAAATGTCGTTGATAGCACAGTATCAAGTTGCACCGCCACAAGCACTATTAACAGCATTACTCCCTTTTTGCACAAGCCTTTAAGCCCAGCTTTAGACTGTAGAGCGCCTGTCTTAGTTTTTGGTGATTTTTTAAACACCCCAGCGACTAATAGTCCTGTTATGTAATCAATAGCCATCATTATTATTAGTGCCGTCATGCCCTGTGTCCAACCTCCGAATACTGTTGATATTGCACCTCCGATACAACCAACTATAAAAACTAATAAATCTTTAAAACTGTAGTTAATCATCCACTGATTCCTCCACTTCCTCAATATCCTCCGGAACAGGTGTTCCCTCCGGAATTTCCTTATAATTATTTGGACTATCCTCACAGCCAAGATATACAATCTTTGCTCTTAGATTTTCTGTTTTTACATCTGTGATTTCCATACCCTCAGATGCTTCAAGCTTTCTTAAAATTACAGTTTCTTTTGTTTCTACCATTTTATTTCATCTCCTTTTATGCTAAAGTCCAGTTTTTAGATGTCGCTATTGCGATATCTTCTGCGGTTAATTTTGCTAAATTAGTTGCACCTATTGTTAGTGTATATGTATCTTGCCCTGTCCTATCCGCAAGTGCTTCGAGCCATGATACTATTGTTTCTGCAGAATACTTGGTGCTATCACTTAATTTTAAATTATCTGCGTTAAATCCATCTTCTATAGTTACAAATTCGAGTGCGGTACATTTCACAAATGGTGAAGATGTTGTAGTAATTGACGTGATAGAATTAGGAATATAAACAGTGGTTATTGTACTCTGTTCAAACACTCTACCTGTGATTTTGGTAACACCATTTCTGATAATTGCCGAAGTTATATTAGCACAACTAAAAATCTGGTCTCCCAATGTTTTTACTGTTGATGGTATCACCACATTGTTTGCGGAAATTAAATAAAATGCCTTGTCTATTGAAGTGAGTCCTTCAGGAAGAATAAGGTCATTTGGAAAATTACAGCCCGAAAAGCTATAGGCACCAAGTGTCTTTAAATTACTTGGAATATTCATTATTGTATTTCCCGGAGCAAGATAAGGAAGTCGTATTGTTCTCGCAAAAGCATAGCTTTCTATAGATTCTATACTGTCTGCTAAAGTGAAAGTTGTCCCACCAACATATTCGCCACTATCACGAAACATATACGGGCGTATGTTAGTAACTCCATCTGGTATAGTATACTTCTTGAGCTTACCTTGAAAACGCAAATCCAAACTATCTTTACCGCCACCTATAACAGAATTGGTATTTCCTATCATACTTTTATCACCTCGATTAAAGGTATAGTAACGTCTGCTGACGGTATTTCCATAGCATAGATCGATATTTTTCCATCATCTGTAGTGCATATAGAAGCATAATTTTTTGATTGTACATCAGACAATGCAAAACTAATATTTGCGTAGTCTTCACTTCTTACACTCTCTATACTAATATCAGCCCTGTAAGGATAATCTTCAAAAGTGCTATCTTCGATAAAATCAGTTATTAACACTAAAGTATTTGTATATCTAGTCGCTGAGAGATAACCACTATCATTTACCAACTCACTTGTTTTTGTCGGAACATTTAGATTATCTAATTGAGTCTTATACTGATCACTAAAATCATTCTGAGATAGACCTTTACCCTCTTCTTTATCTACTTTTCCGCTGATATCTTGATGAGCAGTTAAAAAACCACTATCATTTACCAAATCGCTTGTTTTAGTTGGAACGCAAATATCAACTGTTTTATCAACTATCTCTTTCTCAACACCATTAACTTTTATAGTGTTAATAGAATGTAAAATTTCCTCGTCTTCGTTTGAGGATACAATTTCCCATTTTTTATATATATAATTATCATCTTCTGTATAATAACTCTGCAAAAACTGGTTTGCATCGTATCGTGGCATCTCGTCAACTAAAACCTCTTTCCAACCTTGACTTACTGCTTTTTGCTTTGCCGAATCGTTAGTATAAATAACGCCATCTTCTTTAATCCACCCTGGGAATATTTCAATTGTGTACATTGATTTAATTTTCGCTAACATATACGTCTTCTCCTTTCAAAAAAATTCCTGTTCCATCGTTTCCGTAAAATCTCTTCTCTACCTTCTCGTATAATCCTATATTATTCTCATCACTAGTTTTGTAACATGGAATATAGTCACGTATCAAAACGTCGTTTTCATAGATTTTAAGCGAATACAGCTTAAGATATGAACACTCAGAACAAATGTTTCCGCCATCATCGTCTTTGCAAATATGATCGACAAACAAAAAGAATGGTTCTATCATTTCGTTTACTATTGTATTCCTAACATCTGTGCCAACTAATTCGTTATTAACTGTAATTGTGCGCAAATCTGGTGATATATATATCTCTATACCGTATCTCACATTAGGTTCAACTATTGATGATGAGTTTAATGTATATCCACCTGTTCTTAATGACCACTTATCATTAGACACAGCAAAAGAAAATCTCTCACTTTCCTTTCCGGATGGTGACATACCAAACATAACCCCTGTCGCATCACCAGAAAATTCCACATCAGCTATCACTCTAAGATTTCTGTTTTCACTGATCGTATTATTAACAAATGAATTTATGTACTGCGTTCCTGTAGACTCAATATATTCTACCGACTGGAAATTTGAAAACGGTACATCCACATTTGGAGAAGATCTAAACATACCTTGTCCGGAATTGGCATAAAATTTTTTTGTAATTAAATCATACATCCCAATCTCTTTGTCCGACTTTCGATAACAAGGAATAAAATCACGTATCAGTGATTTTTTGTATCCCAATTTAGCATAATTATCAGCCCAAATTTTGCAACTATATTTTTTTGCACAACACCTTTGATTCAGATTGCTTCCGTGTGAAAATAACAGTAGTGGTTTTTTCTGAGCTAAATTTTCTACGTTAGAGACTTTTGTCGGTTTATCATCCACAGAAATCTGTGCGTTACTACCTTTAAAATATGTACATATCTTGTGTATCTCATCTAGTTTGACCGGTACATCAGTATAATTAGGAGCATTAGGAGTTGTAGTGCGATAGTACAAGTCATTCGATGTTGTTGAAATATTAAACCCTGTTAGATTACCTGCACCCTCACTTTGTGCCTTTGGTCTGGTAATAGCCTGCTCTGTTTCCATCTTTAAGCCTGAAAATAGATTATAGGCATCTTCGCTATTTATAGCTTCTATATATTGTCCTCCTGTAGACTCTATATAATCTAATCTTTCATAGGCAGATGGAAGCAGGCCTGCTGATGATATCATATTCATTAATTTTTTTCTTTGTCTTTTGTTCATTAAGAACACCTCCTCTGCATAATCGCAGTCTTTTAAAATCTATTCATTTTTATTGTTATCATTTTCCGCATTCTCTTTTTTCTCACTATCATTTTCAACATTCATGGCAGATTTTTCATCCGCTGTCTGTTCCTCTTCATCTGCTGATCTTTTAAGCCGGAGCAACACTTTCTTTAATTTTTCAGGAAGTGGTATAATCGCAGAAGCATTTTCCAGAACAGACAGACCTTCATTGCAAATAAAAAAGATTATAGTAATTTCTCTAATTGGTATAGCATCCGGTAAAATTCTTTGTACTATAACGCTAACTCCAACAATCAGATAAATAACTGCTTTTTTGATTATTCCCCTAAGCCCTAAGCTGATTGATAGTTTTTTGAGATATATAGCCTTTACTACACCGGTAATTTAGTCTAATATAGTCATGCTAATCAGTGCAATTATCAGCGTATCAAATCCTCCCAAAAACCATACTACAGACCCACCAACAATAGAAAAATTAACGCTTATCCTATTAAATAGTATTATATTTTCAGTTATGACACTTTTAATTAGGTTCACATATGTCACTCCCTAAATGTAGTGCAAACAATGCATTATATGAACTATATAAAAATCTTTAGCTTTTGGTCTGCATATATTAAATTTGGATTTTTTATACCATTATCTGCTACAATCTTTTCAATACTGGTTTTATATCTATTTGCTATTGAATAGAGTGTATCACCTGGCTTCACTGTATATGTGATATATTTCTTGTTACCAGTGGTGTCTGGCTTGTTTGCTTCCGAGCTAATTTTTATCTTTTGGCCAACATAGATTAAATTTGGATTAGAAATATTATTGTCTTTTGCAAGCTTTTCAACTGTTGTGCTATATTTTAGGGCTATCTCTGATAGGGTATCACCCTTTTTAACTGTGTAAACGATATATGAATTGTCATCTATCTTATCATCATTAGATGTTTCTCCTGCTGATGGGTTAGATGTAGACTCTTCGGGAGTTGTTTTAGAAAAACCATTTAGTCCCTTAGTTTTTATAATAGATGGATAATCCTTATACATATAATTTTTGTCGACATTACCGCTTATTCCATCAAGTTTTGTAGACTCTATATAATTTGTAGAACCTCCATATTGCCATATACCGCATGAATAATCCTTTTGGGTACTCCATTGTGCTAGCCACAGCTCATACTTTGGAAATAGCTTGTTATAATCAAGATAATTAACAAGCCAGTTTGGATTAGTATATATACCAACCAAATATCCTGCTTTGCTCACTATATCACAGAATTTTTCTGCTATTGCTGTACAATTTGCTTTTCCGGTTTTAGCCATACTGTTTTCCTCCATGTCATAATAAACAGGAAGTTCAAACTTATGACCTTTGATGCACGACAAAAAGTATTTTGCCTCTTTTTCTGCCTCTGCCGGTGTGGTAGCATAGGAATAATGATAAGCACCCACAGGTATACCCACAGACTTAAAACCCTTGATATGTGTTTCAAACATATTGTCCTTCTGATTAGCTTCCCAGCCGAAGCTTGCCCTGCATAGTACAAATTTGATATTTTGTGATGCAACCCTTTTGTAGTCTACACCCTTCTGCCAAGTAGAAACATCAATACCCTTTGATAAGTAATCTGCCATATCCATTCTCCTTATTAAATAAAATTGCCTTCCCAATAATCGTCGCGACAATGCAATAATTTCGACATAAACATCGAAATGAAATATAAAAAATTTTTTAAAGAGGCTTCCCTATAATTTTATAGAGAAGCCTTATACTTTTGTTTATAATGAATTACGTTGATCGCAACAGTTTTGACGCTGTCCTTCTGGGAAGAATTCATTTGTTGGGAAGTTTATTCTGTGGAACATCTCACAAGGATTGTCAGAGATTGTTTTGCACTCTTTGCATGGTATACAATAATCATAAGCATGCACAAGCATCTGCACATTGCGAACAATCTGCACCATAGAGAATAATCCTATAGATACAAGAACGTGCTTGTCACCAACAGATGCAAAAGTTCCACCATAAAGTGCTGCTATGTTATCAGGGATAAACTGGCATGGTGCTGTAGGTATGTTCGGATTGTTGCACACCAGCTTTGAACCTAGTGAAATAGGATCGGCAGTTTGCACATTCGCTTTAGGAAGATTGCTAACGCTTACATTTTCGGTTTCTTCTGTCGAAACAGCCGATGTGTACATCTTTACGCTACCCTCACTGCCATACATAACTGTTTGCTTTGTGAATATGCACAGTCCTTTTACTAGTGTAGAAGCGCTGCTAACCTGCGTCACAACCTCAAGCAACACATTGAAATAGTATGTTATGTTCACCGAATAATAGCCTTTATGGAATGGCAGAGATTCTATATCTACGTTCACATTGATAATTTCTGTATCCTTTATCTTAACACCTGTAGCATTGTTGATTATAAGTTGGTCTGCTTCAGAGAAATAGACCATCAAGTCTTCTAGGCAATCCTTACTTCCACAACTGTCATATACACGCATAACGTCTATGCAGACAGCTTCATTGTTATTGTTTTCCTCTTCGCTGCCACAGCAGCCTGTGTTTAAAGTATCAGACATAAAATTTTCCTCCTATCAAGTTTTTCAGCCGCATTGTTCTCTCGGTGCATATTATAAATGCATACACACCGTGAGATTAATATATCTTATGCTATCTGAACATATGGTGTTACAATGTTTATCTTGTAAAATACTTTAAATTAAGCAAAATATTAATATTAGGGTAGAAAGTGATATCAATGTGTGCTATAATACATATTGAATTATGATTGGAGGGATGTTTTTTGAATATATGGCATGACATAGATTCTTCAAGAATCACACCAGAGGAGTTTATCGCCTGTATAGAGATACCAAAAGGTTCTAAGTCTAAATATGAGATTGATAAACAGACAGGCCTTCTCGTATTAGACAGGGTTTTGCATACCTCTACGCATTATCCTGCTAACTATGGATTTATACCTCGCACTTATGCTGATGATCTCGATCCGCTTGATGTGCTTGTACTATCCAGCGAAAAAATGTATCCTTTAACGCTCGTAAAGTGTTATCCTATTGGCATGATAACCATGATTGACAACGAAAAAAACGATGAAAAAATCATTGCAATACCTGTGAACGATCCTACATATAACAGCTATAAAGAAATTAGTCAGTTGCCTAGTCATATTTTTGACGAAATGAAGCATTTTTTCACTGTTTATAAATCACTAGAGCATCTGGAAACCGCTGTGGATGAGGTACAAGGAGTTGATGCTGCCCAAAGCGTCATCGAAAAGGCAGTGCATAACTATAAAGTTAAATTTAACATTGTATAAGGAAGTGGCAAGACATGGCGCAATCAAAAAATAAGCGTATAAGCTTTTCAAGATTTTTGACAATTCTAATTTTAATGCTTCTAATTTATCTACTATGCACCGACTTTATGTATATGGACTATAATGGCGCTTTTGCAGCAGTGATCGAGTGCGAAACATACACTGAGGGTAACAACATAATATCTTTTGAAAATCTTAAAAGCGAAGATAATCCCGCTGTTTGTGGCATTATTTATGAAGCTGTCACAGATGCAGATGAAGCAGATTTTTTGTTCTCATTAGATAATAACGAAGAAGCATCAAACATCTACCTAAATATTCAGGATACAAAATATAGCGGTGCTAAAGAAGAATCAGACAATCATGATACATTGTCATATAAAGCAACTAATATTAAATCGAAAGATGAGATAAAGTTATTCTTGCTTGATGATTCTGAAAAAAAATACCTACTATCAGGCTCTGTATCATATAATTCTGACTTGTTTAAGGCAAAATACGTGTATGATACCAACAGCCATACTTTGGCAGCATATAGTGCATTTGATCTCTTATTCGGAAGCAAGAGTATGGAAAACATGAGCTTTAGTGGTAATCTGTGGGCACTGTTCTTTTGGTTACCACCTGTTATTGCTCTTGGATTTTATATATTTGATTCTAAAAGCTACACCAAAAACATGGTTGCAATGGCTATGTCAGTTGTAAGCATTTTTGCTGTTGTTTATTTTGTGGGTGGTGCAAGACTTGCCACCGGCTCTATGCTTACGATAGTTATTAATCTTGTGCTGTTTATATTGGCACTCTTCCCTATCCTCTCCCAGAAAGATAACTAAAAGATTTTATCCTCAGGTCGAAAGAATTAATACTTCTTTCGACTTGAATTTTTGATATAATTTACCTGTTGAAAGGATACATACGTTATATTATAATGGAGAAAAGATTTTGAAAAAGGAATGATTAATGTGAAAACAAAACTTTTTAGAACAATAATTGCTGTTTTTGTTGCTGCAACTGTTATTTTCTCACATTTTGATGTCGCAGAAGCTACTACCAACTCTAACGAAGAAATAATATACTATTTTCTTAGAAATGAAATAGGATTAAATAAAGCCGCAGCCTGCGGAGTGCTGGCAAATATATATTATGAGTCAGCTTTTTCTACATCTGCACTCGGTGACTCTGGCACAAGCTATGGAATTTGCCAATGGCACAAAGGAAGATACACAGCACTAAAGAACTTTTGTAAAGCTAATTACTATGACTATAAATCATTGAAAGGTCAGTTATATTACCTTAAATATGAGCTTGAAACAAGCTATAATTACATACTTGAAAATATTAAATACAAAATAGAAAACAGTGCGCAAGGTGCATATGATGCAGGATACTACTGGTGCTATAACTACGAAATACCAAGTGACAGAGCATATTACGCAGTAGAAAGAGGATATGCCGCACAATATGGATACTGGGAAAAGTATCGTAATGCAAATGAATCACAATCTGTGCAGAACATTTTTGATCCTGACGTAGTTATTTCGCTTGGTGTCGATATAATCGAGCTAGACGACAGAAATCTTCCCACCCTAGGTGATATTAATGACGACAATAAAGTTGATATGCTTGATGTAACAATGTTGCAAAAAATTCTTGCCGATTTATTCAGCTTTTCTGAATATGGAGAATTGTCAAAACTAAACTCTGATATTAACGCCGATGGTCAAACCGATCTGTATGATGTGGTTATGATTCAAAGAAAGATAGCAGGACTCAAGGTCGAAAAAATACTTATTTTGGAATAAATTGGAATGTTTTGTATTTTTTTAAAAAATTTTTAAAAAGTATTGACATTCTCGGCAGACGGTGATATAATAGTCAACGTTGTGAGCGAGTGTGCTGGAATAGGCAGACAGGCACGTTTGAGGGGCGTGTGTCAACCGACGTATGGGTTCAAGTCCCATCACTCGCACCAAAAAGACAGCTTTTTCAAGCTGTCTTTTCTTTTTGTCAAAATTTCTTAAAATGCCCGAAAACGACTTAAACGCTGGGGATTTTAAGGTGTAGCTAAGTAACTTTAAGAAAAGTTGAAATCACTTAAAATAAGATAAAGTGCAGTTAAAAATGCAGTCAATTGCAGTCAAAACTGCTGTAAAAAATCAAGTGTTTATCCCCTTTATTTAAAGATTTTAAATCAAAATTACTATCAATTATATAAAAATCCTCCTAAATGACCTGAATCAGCTCTGACAAAGAATATTTTGGAGGTAAAAATTATGACAAATACTAATATAACTTACATACAGCAGGGCGATTATCTTCTCCCTGATTTAAAACTTCCCGAAGAAAAGAATGTAGAAATCGGTATTTTCGGTCAGCTACATAAAAATTATTTGCTCAATCACCACAAAATTAGATATTATAATTTACTGACAAGCTGTAAGCTTGCAGAATATTTAGCCGATGTTGATATCAGAGCGGACAAGATATTCGCTAACCTTGTAAAACAAATGGCAGAAAACGAAAACATCACCGAACAGCTAAAGGCTGAGAATCCTATGCTCTGGATTCAGAGTATGAACAATATTCGTAACAGAGCAACCGAAATCGTAAACAACGAAATAATCTATATCTAAACGAAACAACGGCAAGGAGAATTTTTATCTTTCTCCTTGCCGTTTGCAATTAATTATATAAATTTTATTTATCAATTTTATGAATCGTTTTTACTATCCAGCCACCCATTAAAGCACACACTAAAGAAACCACTAAGGAAGCAACACTACTTGTGAAATAGATTCAAACACCCGTAAGGATTGCACCAACCACAAAACCTACACCTTCATAGCTTTTTATAAACATTTCCTAAATCAGCTTTCTTTTATCAGTTCATAAAATATCTCTTTCGCTTCATACAAAGCATCCATGTAAGAAGATTGCAATAGTCTATGAATATCAAATACATCTGAATCGACCCTATATCTTCTTTCAAAACCTTCACTAGCTGTAACCATTCCAACCGCCTTATTGCCATAATATATTCTACAAGGCACTACCGGTCCATATCCATATTCGCATTCAAGAAAGTCGTAATTACCGCAGTTAGGACAAAACAAAATTAAGTTTGCAAAACTTTCATAATCATATTCAAATGAACATTTAGCACATTTCTTTTTTAAAACCATAGCTAACCAAAACCCGTCAATCAATTTCATTTAATTCGTTAAAATTTATTGGAGAACCATCAAGAAAAGTTACTGACTGTAATTCATTCTTTGTTGAATCTTTTATAAAAATACAATACTCATCAGCACAGCCACCAACAAACTTCATTTTTGGTATGCTGATTTGTTTTGGATTACATATCCAAAGGCAAAGCTCGTTATTCGCCCAAAATCTTGTGAGTATAAGCCTTTCGCCATTATATAGAACATCTTTTCCAATCATAATAGTTCACCTATTATTCAATGATTTTTTATTATTATACCATTCAATGGTCATTATGTCTATCGCTTAAAATGCTCATAAACGGCATATTTCGAGAAATTGAGCTAAAAGGTTATTTACCCTAGTATCACTATTTATCGCCCCAGAAACCGCATAAACTCGATGATTTTAACGCTAACTTTGTCTACATATCTTCTAAATGTTTATATAGCATTTTATCGGCAATATTTATACATTTATCTTAAATAATATTGTTGTTATTTTGCCGATAGCGTGGTATACTATATACATAGAAACTGTAAGGAGGTCGTTATGAAATACTTATCTGTGGCTGAAATGGCTGATAAATGGGGAATCTCTGAGCGTAGCGTAAGAAATTATTGTGCTCAGGGCAGAATTGCCGATGCTAAGCTTATCGGCAAAATTTGGAGCATACCTGAAAATGCACAGAAGCCTGAACGACTAAATAAGAAGAATTCTGCTCTGTCGCTTTTAAGTATTCTCCGTGAGCAAAAGAACGCAAAAACAAGCGGTGGAATATATCATAAAATTCAGATTGAGCTAACCTACAATTCAAACCACATCGAAGGTAGCCGACTGACTCACGACCAGACTCGCTATATTTTCGAAACAAATACAATCGGCTTTGAAAACGAAGCTGTCAATGTTGATGACATCATAGAAACATCTAACCACTTCCGTTGTATTGATATGGTTATCGAACAAGCAAGTGCTACTCTTAGCGAAAAATTCATTAAACAACTGCACTCAACACTAAAAACAGGCACAAGCGATAGTCGCAAGGATTGGTTTGCTGTTGGCGAATATAAAAAGATTCCTAACGAGGTTGGTGGAGGTGATACAGCTCTCCCCGAAGAAGTTGCCGATAAAATGAAAAAGCTACTTGCTGATTACAACTCAAAAAGCAATATCACCTTTGACGATATTGTAAAATTTCATGTAGCCTTTGAACGCATACACCCATTCCAAGACGGAAATGGTCGTGTTGGCAGGCTTATTCTTCTCAAAGAGTGCCTCAAACACAACATCGTGCCATTTATCATCGAGGATAATCTAAAGCTTTTCTATTATCGAGGACTGAAAGAATGGCACAACGAGAAAGGCTATCTGATAGATACCTGCCTCACAGCTCAAGACAGGTTCAAAGCTTATCTTGATTATTTCAGGATTGAATACTAAATGAGGAGGATGCAAATTTATGAGTATAGAAACAGCCGCAAATCGAAAATCCGCTTCAAGAGGATACCAATATTACTGTGATAACAAGGTCAAGTCAGTTGCAAAAATTGACGACACTCACTATAGTGGTGAAGTATCAGGAAGTGGAAATACGCCTTACAGTGTAACAATAAACCTGGAACACCCAAAGCGTTCAAAGTGCACCTGCCCATTTGCAAACGGGCACAAGGTGTGTAAACATATGGTGTCTTTATATTTTGAAGTCTTACCGAAAGAAGCAGAAGAATATATAAGAAGAATCGAAGAAGCAGAAAACGAAAGAGAAGAATTTTTCGAAGAACTTCCCTATAGAATTGAAGCATATGTACGTGGTTTATCAAAATCTGAGCTTCAAGAATTGGCACTGAGTTTGATAGGCAATCTTTCCGAATATGAGCTTGAAGAGTTTGCGCTATATCATCTTGACAATGACTTAGAATACGATTTTGACGAATACGATTGCGATGAAGATTATGAATAATACTTTACTAATATAGCCAATAAACTTTACATATTAACTTAATAGGAAACAAAAACGGCACAGCTTTTGGAGCAAAACTCCATCGGCTGTGCCTGTCTTTATGTAATAATAAATTTAGATGTAAAATCTTAGCGAGCAGACGCTTTGTACTCTCAAACCGTAAAATCACTCGTTAGGAACATCCTAAGACCTGTTAATTAAATTGATAATCTAAATAAAGGATTCACTAATCATCTTATCAACCTTCATCAGCGTGAGCATAAACTGATTAATTCAGACTTGATAATGAACGCATAACTAAATCAACATCTTTGTTTTCAAGTTCTTGTATTATGTGCAAATAAGTTTTTTGTGTTGTAGTCATGCTTGAGTGACCTAATCTTTGTGCAACACTTGCTATTGATACACCGGCGAATAACAAGAGCGATGCATGGGTATGACGTAACCCATGAACTGAAATTACAGGAACCTGAGCTTTTTTACAATGTCGTGATAAAATTTCATTAACCGTAGAATTGTATACTTTTCCATTCACAAAAATTGGTTTATCAGGTGGCAAATTTTTCACCAGCGTTGAAAATTGAATTATTAACTGCCAATCAATTGGATTTTACGAACCGAAGATTGATTTTTTGTTGGCATAAAACCGCCTTCTCCTTTGTAGTCCCAAGTTTTGTTTATTGATAATGATTGGCGAGAAAAATCAAAATCATCAGGTGTTATGGCAAGAGCTTCTGAAAAACGCATACCTGTTTTTGCTATAAGTAAGATTAACCAATCCCAGTTGAGTTCTTGTCCTAATTCTAAATCACATAAAAGTTTGTGTAATTCAAATTGATTCATATACTTAATTTTTTTGGCTTTGGGTTTTTACCTTTAATAATAGCTTTTCTTGTCGGATCTCTTTCAATTAACCCTTCATCAACGGCATCAAGTATTGCACCTTTAAGCTGATGGTGAAAATCCATAGTTGTTTGGCGTTCGTGAACACTAGCGTAATCATTTAATAGATTTTGATATGTAATTCTTGTCACGTCGCATAATCTTAATTCCGGTGCTAATCTTTTAATCCAGCTTAATGTGAGAAGGTATTTATCCATTGTGACTTTTCTTATTGCACCTTCTTTATAAACTGTTATCCATAACGAGTAATAATAATGAAAATAATCTGTTTTATTTATGTTATTAAGCATAAAATCCTCGTATAATAAATAGTAGTAGTTTTTAGAGTTCCTCTCCAAGAACTATGGTATACTGTATAGGATGCTGTGGATCGGTTTAATCACCTACCGCACGACGGTTTCATGGAGGCTCCGACCACAGCCCTTTACGAGTTTG
>JAQXOB010000003.1 GCA_029098305.1 Clostridia bacterium | reverse complement strand
GGCGTTGCGTCTATTTGTCGTATCACCCATCGCTCTCACCACCGCTAAAACAGTATTCGATTTCTGTTTGTCAATGGGCGGCGGTTGTCTTTCAAAAAACTTCATTTTAGGGGTTGACAATTAATAGTTAGTCTCCATAATTTAATCTTTTATAACACTAAATATATGTGGATATATGGTAATATGTTAAAATACTAGCCTACTGTCAAAAGTATTATAATGATAAAAGCTACTATAAATTTATAATCATAATTTTTTTACATCTTTAAGCATAAATTTTTTATATCCCGGTTGCGTAATAGGTTAATGTGTTGTATAATATTAGGGAGTTTTAAATTATTTTATTTTGGAGGCTTTTAATGCTTTTATCTGATCTATTAGTTAATATAGAACATAAAATAGTCAGCGGTGAAGATAGAGAAATCACATCGCTGATATATGACTCTCGAAAGGTGGAAAAAGGTAGCGTTTTTGTTTGTTTGAAGGGTTCTAGCTTTGATAGCCACACTGTTACGCATGATGTATGCAATGCCGGTGCTGTTGCTATAATAGCTGAGCACGAAGTGGAGCATAGCGATGACTGCACACTGGTATTAGTTGAGAATACAAGAGAAGCTTTGGCATATATGTCATGTGCATTTTTTGGATATCCGGCAAATAAGCTAAAAACTATAGCTATAACCGGCACAAAAGGAAAAACAACAACTGCCTCAATGATAAAATATATACTTGAAGAAAAAGGTATGAAGACAGCTACTATTGGTACTCTGGGCATTGTGATGGGCGAAGAAATTATCAAAACTGATAACACAACCCCCGAATCCTATGAGATACAAAAGGCAATGAGCATGATGGTAAATGAGGGCTATGATGCTGTGGTAATAGAAGCGTCAAGTCTTGGTTTTAAATGGCATAGAACAGACGGTTTTGTGTTTGATTATGGCGTGTTTACAAACTTTTCTCATGATCATATTGGTGGCGTGGAGCATAGCTCTATGGAAGAATATTTTGCCTGCAAAGCAATGCTCTTTAATCAGTGCAAAAAAGGCTTTGCCAATATTGATGATGAAAAATATAATGAACTGGTCAAGTTATCCTCTTGCGATGTAAAAAGCTTTGGTTTTTCTGAGAATGCTGATCTGAGATGCACATCTACTGCCCTACTCAATCGCAACGGCTTTATTGGTGTGCATATCGAAACTGAGGGTATGATAAATCTGAGTGCCGATGTGGCTGTTCCGGGAAAATTTAACGCTTACAATGCGCTTGCCGCTGTAGCTGTGTGCAACGATATGGGTGCAAGCAGTGATGAAATATCTCGTGGACTCTCAAAAGTGAAGGTTAAAGGCAGAGTGGAACCTGTGAAAATAAGCGATAACTTCACTCTTTTGATAGACTATGCACACAATGCCGTCAGCATGGAAAACGTCCTCACCACTTTACGTGAATACAATCCAAAAAGACTTGTAACACTATTTGGAGCCGGTGGAAACAGACCAAAGGTAAGAAGATATGAAATGGGTGAAATGTCGGGCAAGCTTTCTGATCTATCTGTAATCACGGAGGATAATTCCAGGTTTGAGGATGTTAACGACATAATTGATGATATACTAATTGGTATGCATAAAACAGACGGAAAATATGTGGTTATTCCAAACCGCTGTGATGCAATAAGATATTGCATAGAAAATGCCGAGAATGGAGATATAATAGTTCTCGCAGGAAAAGGACACGAGGACTATCAAGAAACAAAAGGTGTAAAATATCACCTTGACGAAAGAGAAGTAATACAAGATGTTGTAAACAGTCTTAAATATGACTGATTTCGATAACTATCAGGTAATATAATAAATTTCAGCAATCCTAAGAAAAGGACGATGTGTAATGTTTGCAAAAGATATTGGTATAGATTTAGGCACAGCTAATACTCTGGTTTATATGAAAGGCAAAGGTGTTGTGATGCGTGAACCATCTGTAGTAGCAGTGGATTTGAGAGATGATACTGTTTTGGCTGTAGGCTCGCAGGCAAAAGAAATGATAGGCAGAACACCAGAGTCTATCGTTGCAATAAGACCTCTCAGAGATGGCGTAATCGCTAATTTTGACGTAACCGCTACGATGCTAAAGCATTTTATAAGAAAGGCTACAAGGATAGGAATGTTCAGCAGACCTAAGGTGGCTATATGCGTGCCATCGGGAGTTACAGAAGTAGAGCGAAATGCTGTGGCTCAGGCCGCTATGCAGGCCGGCGTGCGTGCAAGAGATTTTATATCCATAGATGAGCCTATGGCGGCGGCTATCGGTGCCGGACTCCCAGTAAATGAACCTATTGGAAGCATGGTGGTGGATATTGGCGGAGGCACTGCAGAGGTAGCTGTAATCTCTTTGGGTGACATTGTGACATCTTGTTCGGTGAGATGTGCCGGTGATAAGCTCGACGAAGCTATCATATCGCATGTTAAAAAACGATATGATCTGCTGATAGGCGAACGCACGGCAGAGGAAATCAAAATAAACATTGGATCTGCCTATCCCTATGATGACGAGAGCGAAATGCTTGTTAAAGGCAGAAATCTTATAGATGGACTTCCAAAGGATATAACCGTGAATTCTGCTGAAATCAGAGATGCTATGTCTGACAGTATAAAGGTGATTGTAGAAGCTATTAAAACAACACTAGAGAAAACTCCTCCTGAGCTTTCTGCTGATATTTATGACCACGGAATAATGCTCTCCGGTGGTGGTGCTTACATCAGAAACTTAGATAAGCTGATTTCTATTGAAACTCAGATGCCTGTGTATATAGCTGATAAGCCACTAGACTGCGTGGCAGTAGGCGCAGGCAACCGCATAGATATGGGAACTCTTACATCATCTTATTACAAAAACAGAAGAAAATAAAATTGCAATAAAAGAACGGAGGAAGCGTGTATCGGTACATTATTTGTTGATACACGCTGCTTTATATGAACATATTCAGATATAAAGGAATCAGGATGTTGGTTGCAGTTGTGTTGATTTTATTTGGTGCATGGATTGTGACAGCTAACACAAACAACGATTTGGCTATTTCGATAACAAATACCCTAGCCTATCCTTTTAGAAAGCTAGGTTTTGCCACACAGCAAACACTCAACAGCGGAAAATCTTATGATGAGATTGTAAGCAAAAATGAAGAGTTGCAGTCAGAGGTAAACGAACTAAGAGGACAACTGGCTGATTATCATGATATTAAACGTGAGAATGAACAGCTTAGAAAATATTATGATATAAAAGAGACTAACTCCGACTTTAAATTGATACCGGCAAATATAATAAGCAAGGACCCGGATAGAGGTATTTATGAGTTTACTTTAGACTGTGGTACAATAGCAGGAGTTACAAAAAACAGCCCTGTGCTGACAGAAAACGGCTTGATAGGATATGTAAGCCAAGCGGATATAACGAGCTGTACTGTAACCACTGTTTTATCAGATAAGGTACAAATAAGCGTAATTGACAAAAAAACCGCAGATACCGGAATCCTCACCGGAAATTCAACACTTGCCGGCAAAAGCAAAGCTATTATTAAACTACTGGATGAAAAATCCAAGCCTGAAAAGGACGATATTATAGCTACATCAGGCATGGGAGAAATATTCCCTGCTGATCTGCTGATTGGCACTGTGGATGAAATAAAATATGATGAATATGATTCTTCTAAATATGCTGTAGTATCTTTGTATGATAATATAGATGCTCTCAGTGAGGTTGTAATCCTCGTAAATCCCACATAAACAAGGAATATTTGAAACATGAACGAAAGAAAGACCATTAGGATTATTATCTATAGCATTGAATTGTTAATATGCTTTTCACTGCAGGGTATCGTCGGATTAATACCGGATATTATGGGTTGTACACCACTACTCACGGTTGCGTGTGTGTCATCTCTGGTGCTATTTGAATCATCTGATATTGCAATCATTTTCAGTATGATATGTGGTATTTTTATAGATATTTCTATAAGTGATATTGTGGGACCATATGGAATAATTATGTCTATCATAGCATTTATCTTTTCTTACGTATCAAATGAAATCTTTATGAAAAGAAGCTTGTTTTGTGTTATAGCAAGTCTTTTGATATGTTTGATAAGTGTTTTTGCATATAATGCAGGCTGTATGCTCTATCTGGGTGTAGAGTATGATTCATTAAACTTTGTTATGACAAGTCTGATTAAGAGTGGTTATACATTTTTATTCGCATTATTATTTTGTTGTATAAACAGCAGTATAGAAAAACTAAAGGAACGATAAAGGCAGGTGTTATATACGGAAAATAAAAACGGAATAGACAAATTAAGAATAGTATTATGTTTAATAATTTGCGTTATAATATTTGCTTTGTTCATTGCAAGACTGTTTGCATGGCAGATAGTTGACGGTGATAAATATAAAGAGGTTTCTAACATTGCTGCAGCATATTCTGTACCGACACAAGCTGTTCGTGGAGAAATATATGATATTGATGGCAATCCTCTTGCAATTAATAAAGCTATATACAACCTGCAAATCAGCAAACTTTATATAGAAAAAGATAACGAGAATAATGTAATTATTAAGCTTTTAGACCTAATAGAAAATCTGAACATACCATGGGAAGATGAACTTCCCATAGCTTTAGAAAACGATGGAGTTTATTCTTTTAGACAAGATGAGGATGACAAAATCTCTTATCTAAAAAAAGACATACTAGAGCTTGACGAAAACGCAAGCGCTAAGGAGTGTATAAATGCTCTTACACTGAGATACTCCCTTGATGTAGGTGTTATGACAGAAAGAATGCGAAGAAACACCATTAGCGTGAGATATAGCATGGAAACAAAAGGATATAGTATGACTCAGCCATTTACGCTTGCAAAAGACCTATCAAAAAAAGCTGTTGCTTTTATATCTGAGCAAACTCAGGACCTACCAGGAGTAAAAATCGCAATAGAATACGAAAGATATAACCCCGATGGTGCGTTAGCACCACACATCATAGGAACTGTAGGTGCAATAAGCGAAGAAGAATATAATAAATTAAAAACGCAAGGATATGATTTTAACGATACTATCGGAAAAAGTGGCATTGAATCAGGAATGGAGAGCTATCTTAAAGGCGAAGAAGGCGAACTCCTGATGATAAAAAGTGCAGATGGAACGGTAGAAAAAGCGTCTGAAAGCAAAGAAGCATCACCGGGAAACAGAGTATATCTTACTTTAAACAGCGAGCTTCAAAAAATTGCTAATGAATCACTGGCTGCTAATATTACTGCTGCACGTGAAAATGGAATTGTTCAAGGAGAAGAAAACAGCGGTGAAGACTGCAACAGCGGAGCTGTAGTTGTTATGAATGTCAAAGACTTTTCTGTGATGGCAGCAGCATCATATCCTAGCTATGATATGGAAAAATACAGTGAATATGACTACTATAACAAACTGATAAACGATAAACACACGCCTCTCTTTAACAGAGCCTTTAACGGTGCATATCCTCCAGGTTCCGTTTTTAAATGCTGTGTGGCAGCAGCGGCACTGCAAGAAAACATTATTACTCCCGGCACAGAGATAAATTGCACTCATATATATGATTATTATAAAGCTGATCCGGTGAGGTGCCTTGGTACACATGGTGATACCAATTTATATGATGCTATGTCTCAATCATGCAACTATTATTTTGCAGATGTGGGCAGAATGCTTGGTATAAACACAATGTATCTATATGCACAAAGATTTGGACTTGGCGTTAAGACAGGTGTTGAGATGTATGAGTCTAAGGGTACGTTAGCCGGCAGAGATAATGATATATGGTACGATGCCAACACTGTTAAAGCTGCTATTGGACAATCCGACAATGCCTTTACACCCTTACAGCTCGCAACCTATGTTTCAACTATCGCAAATAATGGTGTTAGATTAAAAACACATCTTGTTAATCGTGTGGAAAGCTTTGACGGAAGCAAGGTTATATATGAAAATGATATCAACAGCCCTGAGGTAGTGCAAAAAACAGGCATATCTGATTCAAATATGAAAACTTTGAAAAAGGCAATGCGTGAGGTGGTAGCATCCGGTACTGCACAATCAATTTTTGGTGATTATGAGATAAAAATTGCGGCCAAAACCGGTACAGCTGAAAATTCCGGATCAGACCACACAACATTCATCTGCTATGCACCTTATGATAAGCCTGAAATCGCAATAGCTGTGGTGCTGGAGCATGGTGCAAAGGGTAAATACAGTATGTCTGTAGCTAAAGATATCATGGATGAGTATTTTAAAATTGATAGGACTAATACCGATACTGATACTTCATCTGATAATGAAAATAATTAGATAATATAGAGAAAAGAACTGGGTTTAAGTAATTATAAACCCAGTTCTTTTTGTTAATATGTAATTATATTGTATTATATATCAGGCAAATCAATATCCGTCTATAAATCTGCAAGCAGATATGGCAGCGGTGGCACCATCTGATATTGCGGTTGAAATCTGTCTTACGCACTTACTACGACAATCGCCTGCTACAAATATACCATTTGTTCTGGTATGGCAGGTTTCTGATGAATCTATGTAGCCCACGCTATCAAGATCGCATACATTTGAAAAAGAGGAATTTTCCGGTTCAAGACCGATTGCTATGAACATTCCATCAATCTCAAGTGTTCTGAGAGATAAATTATCTATGTTTTGTATTACAATACTTTTCAGCTCTTCCCCATCCGGTATCTGATGCACTACAGATGAGCAGATTATCTCTACATTATCTTTTGACTTCAATATTTCTTGTAGTCTATCTTCACCTGTAAGAAATGCAAGATTCTGCACGATATAAACTTTCTTGCAAACATCTGACAGCAACACCGCCTCTTGCAATGCCGAGTTACCTCCACCTATGAGAGCAACTGTTTTGTCTGTATAGAATGCACCATCACATACAGCACAAAATGATATTCCGTCACCAATAAACTTTTCTTCATTTTCAATTTTTAATCTGCGGTGCTTGGCACCACAAGCTATTATTACACTTTTAGCCTCGTAGGTGTTATCCTCTGTGGTGATTATTTTTTTGTCGCCATTATCTGTGATGTTAAGCACATTTTCAAGCTCAACATCTGCGCCAAGCGACAGTGCCTGCTCCACCATTTTATCTGCTAGCTCGTTTCCGCTGATGCTTTCGAAACCCGGATAATTTTCTATTTTTGGTGAGAATGTCATCTGTCCGCCAAAGGCACCTCTCTCAAGAATCATAACACTTTTGTTGGAACGTCTTGCATATATTGCAGCTGTGAGTCCTGCAGGGCCACCTCCGATTATTACTATATCATACATAACCTGAAATTCCTTTCTTAAAGCAATAAGCCGAGTCAGCCGAAAATATAAATCGACCGACCCGGCTTTTTTTGCTGTTTGCTTATTTTATATAATTATTTATACTCTGATATAAACTTCTTTACATTGACAACGGAGGCATACTTCTCTGTTTCGCCTTTGTTCACACATATAAGAGTAGGAGCTTGCTTTATACCCAGAGAATTGGAAAGTCCGACATTTTCGTTTGCAACAACCTTTTTGTATTCTATATCAGCCTTTGCAAGCAGTTGTTCTGCTATTTTACAATTTGGGCATGTTGAGGATACAAAGAGATATATGCCATCCGATAGCTCCGGAGCCACAAATTCATTCTTAATCTCTACATTCTCAGCAGATTTTGGTCCTTTATGAGTTAACACAGAGCCTGCCACATTGTAGGTTTTACGCTCTTTATATTCTTGTGATTTACCGCTGTTCCAGTTCTTTACTGGGCGATAATATCCTGTAATTCTGCTGTATACCTCTGTTTCTTTTCCACATTGTGGACAAGTGAAATGTTCACCGGTGATATATCCATGCTCTCTACAAACAGAATAGGTTGGTGAAAGAGTGTAGTAAGGAAGTCTGTAGTTCTCTGATATTTTTCTTACAATTGATGCTGCTGCCTTCCAGTCCGGAAGCTTTTCACCCAAGAATGCATGGAAAACTGTACCTGATGTGTATAGTGTCTGAAGTTCATCTTGGACATCTAATGCGGTGAAGATATCATCGGTGTAGCTAACAGGAAGATGTGAGCTATTTGTATAATATGGTGTTTCTGCATCAGAAGCTGTGATGATATCAGGATATCTCTTTCTATCATGCTTTGCAAGACGATATGAGGTAGACTCTGCCGGTGTAGCTTCAAGATTGTAGAGATCACCATACATCTCTTGATAGTCAGACAATCTTTCACGCATATGGTTGAGCACATCTTTTGTGAATTTTTGAGCTTCAACATTTGTGAGATCCTTGCGGAGCCAATTTGCATTGAGGCAAGCCTCGTTCATACCTACAAGACCGATTGTAGAGAAATGATTGTCAAATGTGCCAAGATATCTCTTGGTGTATGGATATAGGCCCTCATTGAGAAGCTTTGTAATGATAGTTCTTTTTATCTTTAAAGAACGAGCCGCAAGATCCATCATCTTATCAAGTCTCTTATAGAAATCTTCTTCATTTGCAGAGAGATATGCGATTCTTGGCATATTGATTGTTACAACGCCTACAGAACCTGTGCTTTCGCCACTGCCAAAGAATCCACCGGATTTTTTGCGAAGCTCTCTGAGATCAAGACGAAGTCTGCAACACATACTTCTCACATCTGATGGCTCCATATCACTGTTTACATAGTTGGAGAAATAAGGTGTGCCATACTTGGCTGTCATCTCAAATAGAAGCTTGTTGTTTTCTGTTTCGTTCCAATCAAAGTCACGTGTAATGGAATATGTTGGAATAGGATACTGGAAGCCTCTGCCGTTAACATCGCCCTCAATCATAACCTCGATAAAGGCTTTGTTTACCATATCCATTTCCTTTTTACAGTCGCCGTATTTGAAGTCCATTTTCTTGCCGCCGACTATGGCATACTCATCAATAAGGTCGTGAGGAACAGTCCAGTCAAGTGTGATATTGCTAAATGGTGCCTGTGTACCCCAACGGCTTGGTGTGTTTACACCATAAATAAAGGATTCTACACACTTTTTAACTGTTTCATAATCGAGGTTATCTGCCTTTACAAAAGGTGCAAGATAAGTATCAAAGGAAGAGAAAGCCTGTGCGCCTGCCCATTCATTTTGCAGTATACCTAGGAAGTTTACCATCTGATTGCAGAGTGTTGCGAGATGCTTTGCAGGAGCTGAGGTGATTTTTCCTGTTACACCACCAAGTCCTTCTTGGATAAGCTGTTTGAGCGACCATCCTGCACAATAACCTGTAAGCATAGATAAATCGTGAATGTGAATATCGGCATTTTTGTGTGCCTTAGATATTTCGTCATCATATATCTCAGACAACCAGTAGTTAGCTGTGATAGCACCGGAGTTGCTGAGGATAAGACCACCAACAGAATATGTTACTGTGGAATTTTCCTTAACTCTCCAGTCGATATTGTTGACATATTTGTCTACAAGCTCTTTATAGTCGAGTATTGTAGATTTCATATTGCGGAGCTTCTCACGCTGTCTTCTGTAGAGGATATATGCTTTTGCTACGTCTGCATATCCTGCCTGAACTAATGTAGCCTCTACACTATCTTGAATATCTTCAACAGAGATAAGACCATCAATAATCTTTGGCTCAAAGTCTGATGTAACCTTGAGTGCGAGAAAATCAATAATGTTATCATTATATTGTCTCTCGCAAGCATCAAATGCCTTTCTAATAGCATCTGAAATTTTTACAATGTTGAAATCTGCTGTTTCTGTGTTTCTCTTTACTACCCTATACATACTTCTACCATCCCCCTAAATTAAATTCCCCTAAATTTTGCCAGCGGAGCATATTTTTGGATTATACCTAGGAATTTGTGTAGTTCCTCAGTGTCAAACCCACAAAAGCCCTGCTTAATTGTGTTACCTGAATCAACAAATTGCTGAATAAAATATTTATCCTGCTCTTTAAGAAGTTCTGAGCCTATAAGCTCAAAATCTTCCTCTGTGTGAATCCCTTTTACTGTTGTTGTTCTGAATTCATAATCAATTCCACTGTTTCTGATAAGCTGTATGCTTTTTGTCACATCATATGTACTTAGATCTATACCAGATGCAATATGATAATTTTTTATACTGCTTTTGATGTCCATAGCAACATAGTCCACGATTCCGAGTGACAAGATTTTTTCTAACTTATCAGGAAAAGCTCCGTTGGTATCAAGCTTTACCTTATAGCCAAGAGATTTTACATCTTGAATAAAGTTGATAAGATCATCCTGCAGCAACGGCTCGCCACCGGTGATACACACACCATCAAGCAAACCTTTTCTCTTTTGGAGATAAAGCATAACCTCAGATAACATATTTTGATTATCTAATGGTGACAGCACTAACCCTGCGTTGTGGCAAAATGGACATCTAAAATTGCATCCACCTGTGAAAACAGTGCAAGCTATGTGTTCCGGATAGTCCAGCAAGGTCATTTTTTGAAAGCCCTGTATGTTCATAATTCAAAACAATCACTCGCAAAATGCGAATTAACATAACCTTTCAATGGGATTTTTTTCAAAAAATAAAAGCCGATTATCTAATCGGCTTTTACCTTTCGACGAGTTTGATTATACCATATTATGTGGTACCTGTCAATATCGAAATACTATATATTGTTATATTTTTTTAAATTTAGTTCTATATGTGGTAAAAATTCATTATTTCACACTGTCAGCTTAAAATAGCATTGTAGGCATCACGAATGTTGCCAACACCGACCAATTTTATATTTTGATACTCTGCAAAACTCTTTGACAGAGCTTTATAATTATGTAATGGAAGTATGCATCTTGTAAAGCCTAATCGAGCAGCCTCAAGCACACGCTCTTCGGCATGGGATACGCTTCTTATCTCTCCGGCAAGTCCTACTTCACCAAAAACAATAAGATTTTCTGGGATCGGTATATCTTTTAGACTGCTAATAAGTGATATCGCAACAGCAAGATCAACGCTGGGTTCATCTAATCTAAGACCACCAACAACATTTATATATGCATCTGTATTTGCAAAGAAAAAGCCTGCACGTTTTTCTAAAACAGCTATTATCAGCGCCATTCTGTTGTAATCAAAGCCTGTTGCCATTCTGCGTGGATTTCCAAATCCGGAATTAGCCGCCAAACCCTGAATTTCTGCCAATATAGGTCTTGTACCCTCCATTGCAGATGTGACACACGTGCCTGAAACATTCTTTGGACGTCCCGAAAGAAGCATAAGAGATGGATTTTCAACCTCTTTTAATCCCTTATTGACCATCTCAAACACACCAATCTCATTGGTAGAACCAAATCTGTTTTTTATTGCTCTTAATATGCGATATGACATCTGTCGGTCGCCCTCAAAATACAAAACTGCATCTACAATATGCTCCAACACCTTTGGGCCTGCTATGGCACCGTCTTTGTTCACATGGCTTACTATGATTATGGGTATATCAAGGCTTTTTGCACAGCGCATAAACATATTTGTGCACTCTCTCACCTGTGTTATACTTCCCGGAGATGAGTTTAGCTGATTAAGCGACATGGTTTGAATAGAATCTATAACTACGAGGTCCGGTTTTTCCATTCTTATAGTATCTGTTATAGTTTCTACATCTGTCTCTGTAAATACAAATAGATTGTCACTATCCACGCCAAGACGCATAGCACGAAGCTTGAGCTGTCTTTTTGATTCTTCTCCTGATACATATAGTATCTTCATTTCATCAGCCATATTGCTACACATCTGCAAGAGCAATGTAGATTTACCAATACCGGGATCACCACCGATAAGCACTAAAGAGCCTTTTACAACACCACCACCCAGCACTCTGTCCAGCTCATGTATATCTGTCCTGTAGCGATGTTCATCATGTGTGTTTATCTCACTAATAGACTGGGATTTTGATAGTGGGGGGCTTGGAGCAGATGTCTTTTGCTGTGAATCGGTAGTTCTCAGCTCTTCGTTCATTGTGTTCCATTGGCCACATCCCGGACATTTGCCATACCATTTTACAGACTCATATCCGCACTGTTCACAGACATAAACATTCCTTGATTTTACTGCCATATATTGTTCCTCCGAACCTAGTTACTAATATAATCTAATATACCGCAAAAAATAGAAAATGCCATTTTTTGCTGATAGCTATCATCTTTTAATTTCTGCAACTCTTCTTCGTTTGAGATAAATCCACACTCCGTGATAATCGCAGGTACTTTTGCATTGTGCAAAAGATAAATATTAGAATCAGCTGGCTTTAACTCACGTGTGTTCTCAGGCTGTAAGAGCGAAACCACCGAATTGCGTACACTCTCAGCAAGAATGTTACTATTCTGATTGTTCTTAGAATAAAAAATCTGAGTACCATTATATTTGCTTTGCTCAAATTTGTTCTGATGAATACCCACAACTATATTATACTCAGAACTATTATAGATAGCAAGTCTATTGTGCATATCTGACACCTTGATTTCACGAGTTGTACTCGCATCAGTATCATTAATTGAGATATCAGTTTCTCTTATCATCTGTGTTTTGTAGCCTGCACACTGTAATAAGGTATTTAACTTTTGGGCTATGGACAGATTTAGGTCTTTTTCTAGGGTTCCATCCGGTGCCACTGCCCCTCCGTCCTCACCACCATGACCTGCATCTATCACAATTGTGAGCTCATTATCTGTAGAAGATATCTCAGCATCCTTTTCGTTAAATGCAGACATTAATAAAATCATAGTGGCACAAACACATAAAACACATATAAAATAATACAGCGCACCACCTTGACGTTTGATAAACTGCCTAAGGGATACACTGATTTTATCTTTATTTAATTTCACAATAATCACCTCAAAATAATATATGAGGCTCTATAAAATTTAATTCAATTTTTGACCATTTGAGGGGTCTTTTCGAAATTCTTAACAAGTGCATATGCACTTCCTATGCACCACCAGAAATATAATGTTGTGAATGAGGGATAAAATAATAGTGTAGGCTCAACGCATGAATAAATACAATACGCATATATAAAGCACATCATATGAGGCAAAACACTGCTAGAACCTTGTAGTTTTAATTTAAAAACAACAGAAGTCATCCTCCTTGCAAGCAAAACAGCAAACAAAAAGAATATTGCAAAAGAAATAACCCCATTACTTACGCCAAGTGTAAGATAACCATTATGATAATCAAAAAGCTCGCCTTTTTCCATCCAGCCATTATAAAAAATATTTCCATATCCCACACCAAAAACAGGCTGCTTAGAAATTTCATTCAACGCACGTTTATAAAGCTTTATTCTTCCACTATCAATTGTGCCATTGATATGCTCGAAGGTAACTGTGCCATCTGATGTTTGCAATTCGGATTTATACTGTTCTGCAGTGGGTTGAAGAACCTCTCCACTCACCATAGGTTCACCCGAAATCAAAACACCTGATACATAATTTACCACGTATCTTAGCCCAAATAGGCTAACAGATACTAAGGCACAGCATAACAGGAAAATGGAGGTTTTGTAAACTACTGTTCTGCCTGCTGTAAACTTTTTTCCTGCAAAGATACTGTAGCAAATCAAGCCAAAAATAAATGAACAAATTAAAAGCAAACCTGAATTAGACACGCTAAGCATAAGTGACAGACCGTTTAGTCCCACACATATGCATATCCATCTGAGGCGAACGGGCGTCTCCTCTACTCGCTGTAAAAAGCCTTTGCATCTCAACGCAAAGCACGATATCATGCCACATACACTAGCAAACGCCATTGGATTAGGATTGATATATATTCCTTTAAAACGATTTTCAAATATGATCAAGCTTCTGTCAAAAAGCCAGATAGCTCTGTGAAATATCACAAGGAGAACAAGCCCTATGATAGCACAAACAGAAGTCAAAATAGCAATACACTTTGATATCTTGTATATCTCTTTTCTTATACTAACCACGTCTTCGTTCAATCTACAAAAGAAAAGATAAAAATAAATTAGATTAACAATCATGGTAAAGAACGACACTGCTGTAGAAAAAGGATGAGACGCTATATTTATCAGAATTGTTGCCACAGACATCACAGTGAATAGAATAAATATGAAGGAATAATCCACTTTTCTAAACTTTGAATGGATCAAATATTGTCTGATTATGAGATAAACTCCCCAAAAAAAAGCTATGCCAGTGGCGACATAGCTGAGATAATCCAAATATGTAATCATTTGAAAAAATGAACATATCACAAAGCATATGCGAAAATATGAACTA
Source organism: Clostridia bacterium (assembly GCA_029098305.1). Taxonomy (GTDB): domain Bacteria; phylum Bacillota; class Clostridia; order Oscillospirales; family Acutalibacteraceae; genus JAEEHZ01. The sequence continues at coordinate 15,589 of JAQXOB010000003.1, read as the reverse complement.
TTGTTTATCACACGTGAGAATTTGTCGGTAAAACTCAATACCTCACCTCATTTATCATTTTTTCGAGGAAAAGAACACCGCTTTTACAGTTAATAACACTGTGTAAAAATCATAACCAATGCTGAATTTTTCGATATATTCGAGATTGGTTTTCATTTTTTTTGCCATAACTCCATTAAGGTAATCCTGCTCTATCTGCGTTGGATCTGTGAAAAGCTCTTCTTCATCTTTGTATAGTATGCAGGTATAAGAGGTTATTCCGGCAGGCATTAGCAGAGATGCATACATCTCAGGAGTATATTTTTTCACATATTTCATCACTTCCGGCCTGGTACCTACAAAGCTCATATCTCCTTTAAGCACATTGAAAAGCTGTGGAAGCTCGTCCAGACGAAACTTGCGTAGCCTATGACCGATTGGAGTGATACGTGAGTCATTCTTTATGGTAATTTGATATTCATTTGTCATATGGTTTGTATACATTGTGCGAAATTTTAGTATTTTAAATATTCTTCCGTCTGTTGTAACACGTTCTTGCTTGAAAATAATCTCTCCCTCAGATGTTGCCTTTATCATTATAGCAATCACTATCATAGGAAGCATAAGCAAAATTATAAAAAATATAGAAAAAATGATATCTAATATTCTCTTTATAAAAAGTTGAAATTTCTTGTGTGAAAGAATGTCGTAATACTTCTTGACTTCGTCACATCGAAAATTCTTCGGAAGTTTATCCCATTTTGTAAGAAACATATCTACCTCGCAAATAAATTTTTAATAATCAAAGCTGTGGAAGCCCTTACCAATTATCTCGCTGGTGCTTGAAATGAGTATAAATGCAGTAGGCTCTACATCCTTAATAAAGTTTCTAAGCTGAACAGCCTGACGTCTTCTCATTACTGTCATAATAACGTACTTTTGATTGTGAGAGAAAGCGCCCTCGGCATTGTAAATTGTTGCACTGTGCTTAATATTGTTTAGGATATAATCACATATAGGTTCAGGATTTTCACAAACGATATTGAAATATTTGCAGGTGTTGATATTTTCTATTACCATATCAATCACAAGAGATTTTGCAAGCAAACCACAAAGCGAATAAAGACCGGTTTCCATATCAAATACCATAAATGTGGCACAAGCAATAAGACAGTCTACAACGAATAGTGCGTTGCCTATTGCCAATGAGGTGTATTTCTTTACAATCATTGCTATGATATCTGTTCCACCGCTACTGGAATCTTGATTAAAGATAAGAGCCGATGCAAACGATGGTATGCATATGGCATATATCATCTCAAGCATTGGTTGATCAGTGAGTGGCTCTGTTATAGGAAGATATATTTCAAGCCAATACAGCACCAGTGAATATAAAAGACTTACATAAACTGTTTTAAAAGCAAATGATCTACCAATAAATATATATCCAACTACAAGCAATGCTACATTGAATACAAGGTTTAAAGCTGACACGCTAAATGGCATAAATTTTGCAAGCAAAATTGCAAGACCTGTAACGCCACCAAATGTAAAATTATTAGGTAATCTGAAAAAATGCATTCCAACACACATTATCAATGTCGCAAATGTGAGAATCGAATAATCACGCAAGAAAGACTTTGTCTTTTTGCTTTTGTCAGATTTAACCGAAAGGGTATTATTAATTTTTTTATCAGACATATTTTTTTCACCTCAAAAAATAGCTAACTGTCAATAGAGTTTACAACAAACAATAAATTAAGTCAATATTTTCACCCTAAAAAGTTGTCATTTATACTATATATTATTTCTATTATTTTTGTGAACATTTTGTTACCTAGTTTTCTATTTACAGACAAGCATAAATCATCTATAAATTTCTTCATAATCTTAGCATAATCTAATATAAAAAGCAATTAATTGTACTATTTTAGATGAGTATAATAAACTTTATTAATCGTATTTTTATTTTTTTCTAAAAAAGCATTGATATTTTGGAAAATATATGGTAAAATACACTTCGTAAATAGAACATTGACTAAAAAAGGAGTGGGGCAAGAAAGTCCTGCTCTTTTGTTTTGTGGTACAAAGAGGTGATATTGTGAAAAAACAAGGAAATACAGTGCAAGCTGTGCAAAAAATAGCCGAGCCTATTGCAGAGGAGCTTGGTCTTCAAATTTGGGATGTACGCTTTGTTAAGGAAGGCGCATCATGGTTCCTCAGAATCTTTATAGATAAAGAAGATGGTGTGAATATTGAGGATTGCGAAGCTTTCAGCAGAGCTATCGACCCTATATTAGATGAAAAAGACGTGGTAGAGCAAAGCTACTGTCTTGAGGTATCTTCACCGGGTCTCGAAAGAGAGCTCACAAGAGATGAGCACTTTGAAAGATTTATTGGAAGTGACGTGCTTGTAAAGCTGATAAGACCAATAGAAGGAATTGGCAGAGAGCTGGATGGTGTGCTGGCAGCAGCAGATAAAGATACCTTTGAACTTGCTGATGCTGATGACAATCGTGTAACAATTAACAAAAAAGACACGGTTTGGGTCAAACTTGACGACTTTAATATGTAAAAAATAAATTCATTTGAAAGGATTGATTATAAAAAATGGATATTAAAGAATTATATGAGGCTTTGGGAGCCCTTGAAAAGGAGAAAGGAATCTCAAAGGAATTTATGCTGGTTCAGATTGAAAAAGCAATCGGTATAGCCTGCAAAAACAGTTATGGTGGCAATGACGATATGGTCGTAAACTTCAATGATGACTCTGTTGAGGTTCGCCTTAACAAAACTGTTGTAGAAGAAGTGGTTGATTCAAACAGAGAAATAGCACTTAGCGATGCAAGAGTAATTGATGCCAACACACAGTTGGGCGAAAAAGTTGGTGTTTCTCTTGATCCAATGGAGTTTGGCAGAATAGCTGTGCAAACTGCAAGAAGCATTATCAGACAAGGCATACGTGATGGTGAAAGAGGCAGAATGTATCAAGACTTCCTTGTGCATAATCATGAGCTTGTAACTGCTTCTATAGAGAGAATTGATCCAAAATCAGGCAACTATGCACTTAAATTTGGAAAAGCTGATATCGTATTGCCTAAGTCTGAGCAAATTGGCAACGAAAATGTTCGCGAGGGCGACAATATTAAATTTTATATTGTAGATGTAAAAGACAGCGAACGCGGACCAAGAGTTATTATCTCCAGAAAACACGCAGACTTCGTGAAAAGTCTTTTTGTAAACGAAGTACCTGAAATACAAGATGGTACTATTGAGATTAAATCGGTATCTCGTGAGGCCGGTAGCAGAACAAAGCTTGCTGTATTTAGCAAAGATGCTAATGTAGATTCTGTAGGTTCATGTATAGGACCAAGAGGTGGCAGAGTAAACGCTATTGTAGATGAACTTGGCGGAGAAAAAATTGATATTATAGAATATAGCGATGATCCTGTAAAATTTGTTTCTGCTGCTCTTGCACCGGCAGATGTAATAGAGGTTAATATCATTGATGAGTTAGAAAAGACCTGTAAAGTAACTGTGCCGGACAGCCAACTTTCACTCGCTATAGGCAACAAAGGACAGAATGTTCGCCTTGCAGCAAGACTCACAGGCTGGAAAATAGATATCCGTCCTGAAAGCGGATTTTTCGGAGAAGATATAGAGGAGTCATCTGATAACGATTCTGAAAACGAAGAAATAGTGTAATATTACGGAATAAATATATAGTAAAGGAGCAATAATTATGCAGAAACATATTCCTCTGAGAAAATGCGTGGGATGTGGTGTTTCAAAGCCAAAATGTGAGCTTGTCAGAATAGTTAAAGCTCCGAAAAACACAGATCAAGATGAAATGATATTTATTGATATTACTGCTAAATCTGATGGACGAGGCACATATATTTGCCGTAATATAAAATGTCTTAATCTCGCAAGAAAGTCTAAAAGACTTGAGCGTGCATTCGGACGAAGCAAAGCAGAGGAGATTTTCAATGACCTTTTGCAAGTTGAACTTAAGGAGGATTTGCAATGAACGATAAATTACTCAATTTTCTTGGAATTGCAAGACGTTCCGGTAATCTTGTGCTGGGCTTTGACAAAGTATGTGAAAGTGTAGAAAAAGGCAAGGCATCCTTAGTAATGACTGCTCAGGATACCTCGCAAAATACATACAAAGCCTTAATGAAAAGCATAAATGGCACTAACAGTGAGCATATCACAATTTGCAGAACTAAAGATGAAATATCTTTTGCAGTGGGCAAAAACACTTCAGTAATGTCGATAAACGATGATGGCTTTATTAAGAAAATTAAAGAGCTTAATAAGCCTTTACAAACAGATATCCGTTGATAAGGAAAGGAATGATATCATATGAAATATAAACTTGGCGAACTTATTAAGGATTTTAATGTTACTAAAAAAGAGGTTACTCAATTACTTAAAGAGCAATTTAGCGGTGTAAAAAACAACAATACTGTATTGACAGAAGAAGAGCTGGATTATATATTTGATAGCTTCACTCAAGCTAAGGCTGTAGAAAACTTTGACGAATACTTTGCATCTGCTATGGTAGAATCAGCAGACAATAATGCAGAAACTGATATTCAGGCCGACAACAGCTCTGAAAAGGTAAAAAGCACAGAACCTGCACAGAAAAAAGAAGAAACAAAAACAAAGAAGACTAAAACTGATAAATCATCAGATGATAGCAAAAAACCTGTTGCAAATAAAGATAGCCATCCTCAAAACACAAAGAAGGATGAAAAGTCTACCAAGAAAATGACAGCTAACAAACAACCTGCTACTAATCAGGCTGAAGATAATGTTATCCGCAAGAAAGAAAAGCGTATTGTTGATACCAGATCATCTCATGTAAATATAGATAGATATAATGAGAAGTACGACCATATGGCTGGAGATAAATATCGTAACGACAATATGCTCTCCAAGCAAAAAATCAATCAGCGTTCACAACAGAGAGGTAAGCAAAAGGGTCGCAAGGAGACCGAAGCTGAGCGTCTCAATAGAATCGCTATGGATAGAAAGAATAAACCAATCACTGTAAGCATACCGGATGAAATCACGGTTACAGAGCTTGCTCTCAGATTAAAGGCAACAGCCGCTGAGGTTGTTAAAAAGCTGTTTATGCTTGGAATGATGGTAACAGTAAATGATGTTATCGACTTTGATACAGCATCGCTTGCAGCAATGGAATTCCACGCAAAGGTAGAAAAAGAAGTTGTTGTAACAATCGAAGAGAGAATTATTGATGACAGTGAAGATAACGAGGAAAATCTCATTACAAGAGCTCCCGTTGTAGTAGTAATGGGACACGTAGACCATGGTAAAACTTCACTTCTTGACTATATACGTCATGCAAATGTAACATCTACTGAGGCTGGAGGTATCACTCAGCATATTGGTGCTTACAGAGTAAGCATCGATAATAAGGATATCACCTTCCTTGACACACCGGGACATGAAGCTTTCACCACAATGAGAGCCAGAGGCGCTCAGGTAACTGATATTGCCATTCTTGTTGTAGCAGCTGATGACGGTATAATGCCACAGACCATAGAGGCTATCAACCATGCTAAGGCAGCAAATGTATCTGTAATTGTTGCAATCAATAAGATGGATAAGAACAGTGCAAATCCCGACAGAGTAAAACAACAATTAGTAGAATACGGCTTAGTACCGGAAGAATGGGGCGGCGATGTACCATGTATCCCTGTATCTGCTAAGACCGGTGATGGCGTTGACGAGCTACTCGAAATGGTAAATCTCATAGCAGAGATGAAAGAGCTTAAGGCAAATCCAAACAGAGCTGCAAAGGGTACTGTTATCGAAGCAAGACTTGATAAAGGTAGAGGTCCTATCGCCTCTATGCTTGTTCAGAATGGTACGCTAAACGTAGGTGATATCGTGGTAGCAGGCACTGCCGTAGGTAGGGTAAGAGCTATGACCGATGATAAGGGACAAAAGGTTAAATCTGCCGGTCCTTCTATCCCTGTTGAGATCACCGGTCTTGATGATGTTCCGGCAGGCGGCGATGTGTTCAACGCTGTAAGCGATGAAAGACTTGCAAGAGAGCTTGTAGAACAGAGAAAAACTAAGATTAAGGAAGAAATTTTCTCTAAGCAAACAAAGGTTACACTCGATAACCTCTTTGATCGTATGCAACAAGGCGAAATGAAAGAGCTTAAAATAATCGTAAAAGCTGATGTTCAGGGTAGCGTAGAAGCTGTTAAACAATCGCTCGAAAAGCTAACTAATGAAGAAGTTAGAGTAAGTGTAATTCATGGTGGCGTTGGTGCTGTTAATGAATCTGACGTTATGCTTGCCAATGCCAGTGATGCTATCATAGTAGGATTTAATGTTCGTCCTGATAACGTGGCTGCTGAGTCTGCCGAGCGTGAGGGCGTAGATATGCGTCTATATAGAATTATTTATGACTGCATAGAAGAGATTGAAGCAGCTATGAAGGGTATGCTTGCACCTAAGTTTAAAGAAGTTTTACTTGGTAAAGCAGAATGTCGTAATGTAATTAAGATCAAGAGCATAGGCTTTATCGCAGGTAGCTATGTGCTTAGCGGAAAGATTGTCAGAAATGCAGATATTAGAGTTGTGCGTGATGGCTTGATAGTAGCTGATGACAAAATTGCATCTTTGCAGAGATTTAAAGATTCTGTTAAGGAAGTTGCAGCAGGATATGAATGTGGTATTGGCCTTGAGAGATTTAATGACCTCAAAGAAGGTGACATAATCGAAGCATACGAGATGCAAGAATATAGAGAATAATTTTTAAAATATTACAAAGATATATATAATATAGGCAATTGCCTTTTAACAGGTCATGTAGCTAAAAGGTAATTGCCTCTTCCCTGTTTTATATATTTTTTCGTATTACAACCAGAAAGGGTGTTAAGGAATTGGCAGGATATCGTAGTAGCAGAAATGCTGAAGATATAAAAAGAGAAATTGCAGCTGCTGTAAGCAATATGAAAGATCCGAGAATCAGAGATGGTCTTATCAGTGTTGTTAGAATTGAAATATCTAAGGATAATTCTTTCTGCAAAGTTTATGTAAGCGCAATGAATGGTATAGAAACCGCCAAAACCGCTGTCAAGGCTTTGAATGGTGCTGCCGGTTACATTAGAAAAGAGATCAGCTCACATCTGACTTTAAGAATCACACCGGCGCTACAGTTTTATGCAACTGATTCTATAGAATACAGTGCAAAAATCTCTACTATTATTAATAGTCTTGATATAAAGGATGACGATAATGATGAAGTTGAATGATGTTGCAAAGCTTCTGATAAACAAGGATAATATTTTAATATTAATTCATAGATTTCCTGATGGTGACGCATTGGGATGTGCCTATGCTCTATGTAGCGCATTGCAAAGCATGGGCAAAAAATGCAAAATTGACTGTGCAGATGAAGTTCCTCATAAATTCAATTATGTAAAAAAAACAATAATTGAACAGGAATTTGAGCCGGAATATATTGTGGCTGTTGATGTAGCTACATCTCATTTGCTTGGTGAATTGGATAAGGTATATGGTGATAAGGTTGACCTGCGCATAGATCATCATGGAAAAAGCACACCTTTTGCAAAAGAAAACTATGTAGAGGCTAAATCTGCTGCATGTGCCGAGATAATTTACCTTTTGATCAAGGAAATGGGTGTTGATATCACATCAGAAATGGCTAACTGCCTATTCACCGGTATTTCTACTGACACAGGTTGCTTCAAGTTTAGCAATGTGACCTCCAGAACACATAAAATTGCAGCTGAGCTAATGGATTTAGGCTGTGACAGCGCTGAAATATGCAAAGTAATGTTTGATACAAAATCAAAATCCAGAATAGCAATAGAAAAAGCTGTTCTTGACAATCTTCGTTTTGAGTTTAACGGTCTTTGTGCTATAGTGACTATAAGCCTTGATATGCTTTTAGAAACAAATGCACAGGAAGACGATATAGATGGAATATCATCATTACCAAGGCAAATTGAGGGCGTAGAAGCCGGTATTACTATGAGAGAAATTAAATCAGGTGAATATAAAATATCATTTAGAACATCTGATAGATTTAATGCAGCAGCTATTGCCGAGAAATTTGGGGGAGGTGGTCATAGCGCAGCTGCCGGATGCTCTATATCGGGCAATGAAAGCGATGTTGTTGATGCGCTTCTAAAAGAGGTAGAAAAATCATTGAGGGACCGTGATATGATATGAACGGTGTAATTGTGATAGATAAACCTGAGGGTTTTACATCTTTTGATGTGGTCGCAGTTGTAAGAAAACTTAGCAAACAGAAAAAAATTGGTCATACCGGCACGCTAGATCCTATGGCTACCGGTGTGCTACCGTTACTACTTGGTAATGCCGCAAAGGCTCAATCTATATTGCCTGATAGCGATAAGGAATATTTAGCAAAACTAAAATTTGGAATAACAAGCGACACACTCGACATCACTGGATCTATAACAAGCAATACAAAAAGCAATGTCAAAAAAGATATGCTTTTAAGCACGCTTGAAAACTTTAAAGGTAAACAGATGCAACTACCTCCTATGTATAGTGCTATCAAAAAAAACGGTGTTCGTCTATATGATTTGGCACGTCAAGGAATTGAGGTTGAGCGTGAAAAGCGAGAAATCAATATATATGAGCTAGAGCTTCTTAATTTTTCAGAAGAAGACCAAGAAGCTGAGATAAGGGTTTTGTGCTCTAAAGGGACATATATAAGAAGTCTGATAAGCGATATCGGCGAAGTCTTGGGTTGCGGTGCTGTTATGACTGCTTTAAGACGCACCAAAGCGTGTTCTTTTTGCATAGATGAAGCTATCTCGATAGATGAGATAAGAAAATTGAGTGCTGAGAAAATACAAAATCGCTTAGTAAATGTAGAAAATGTGTTTTTAACATACCCTGCGCTCACAGTTTCTGATGCACAGGCTATCAGATTCTCAAATGGTGGATCACTTGATATTGATCGCACAAAGCTAAAAAACATAGAAATAACCAGCGATGTTTATCGAGTAAAGTCATTACAATGCGAGTTTCTCGGTTTGGGTGCTATTGATAAAGAAAACAGAGTTATAAAGATGTTTAAGCTTTTTAATCAAAAGTGATTTGCGATATGGAATAAATACATATTTTTTGCAAATAGTATCTTTGCAGTTATATTTTGGAGGTGTATTTATAATGATTTATGATAAACAAAAGGTTGTTATAATTGGTGCGGGCATGGTTGGAATGAGCTATGCTTATGCCCTACTAAACCAAGGCGTGTGCAATGAACTGGTTTTGATTGACTTGAACAAGAAGCGTGCCGAAGGTGAGGCACAAGACCTCAACCATGGGGCAGCCTTTTCTCCGTCTCGAATAAAAGTTAAAGCAGGCGATTATGATGATTGCGGTGATGCTGATATCGTTGTAATTTGTGCCGGTGTTGCACAAAAGCCCGGTGAATCAAGACTTAATTTATTGCAAAGAAACACTGAGGTTTTTCGTCAGGTGGTATCATCCACTGTTAAATCCGGATTTAATGGAATATTTGTAGTAGCTACTAACCCTGTAGACATTATGACCAGAGTTGTATATGATTTGTCGGGTTTTCCTGCTCATAGAGTAATTGGAACAGGCACTACACTAGACACTGCAAGATTGCGCTATCTTCTTGGAAATTACTTTGACGTAGACCCAAGAAATGTGCATGCATATGTTATGGGTGAGCATGGTGATAGTGAGTTTGTGCCATGGTCACAGGCTATGGTTGCCACAAAGCACGTGTATGATATCTTTAGAGACAATAGTGATTCTTTCAAAATTTATGACATAGAAAAAATCGCTAACGAAGTGAGCAATGCTGCTTATTCTATAATTGAGGCAAAGGGAGCCACATATTATGGCATAGGAATGGCACTTGTAAGAATTACTAAGGCAATATTTAACAATGAAAGCAGTGTGTTGACTGTAAGCACTAGGCTTAAGGGTGAATATGGAATAAACGACACCTTCCTTGGTGTGCCAACCTTTATAAACCGTGGTGGTGTGAAAAGAATCTTAAGACTAGACCTCACTCCGGAGGAAAAGCAAAAACTGATAAGCAGTGCCAATATCTTAAACGAAAGCTATAAAATGCTTTCTGTAGATTTAGATGATTCTAAAAGAATGGCATTGAAATAAAAATCTATTATAGCGAATATAAATTGTCACCTCTCAATATATTTTATTGAGAGGTGACAATTGTGTTTTTATCAGTAAAAATTAAAAGAATATATAGGATATTTGCACTCATCATGTCTATATGCATAATAGGTATATTATTAGTAAAAAATCAGCCGTACACCCAGGCTGATAGCAATAAAGTGGAAGATGGCGTACAATTGCCAATAATAATGTATCACAGTATATTAAAAGACAGTGCAAGACATGGAGAATATGTGGTATCACCTGATGAGATAGAAAGTGATTTAAAATATATTAAGGAAAATGGCTTCACTACTGTGACCACTGAGGAGCTGATTACATATACTAATGGTGAGACCGAATTGCCGGAAAAACCAATCATGCTTACATTTGACGATGGTTATTACAATAACTATCTGTACCTATTCCCTCTTCTGAAAAAATACAACTGTAAAGCTATTATAGGCGTGATAGGTACATATTCGCAGCAATATACAGACACTCCCGATACAAATGCATATTATGCTCATTGTACGTGGGATAATCTAAATGAAATGGTGGATAGCGGATTGGTTGAAGTGGCAAATCATAGCTATGATTTACACAAAAATGGTGAACGTCTTGGAAGCAAACGTACAAAACAGGAAAATAATGAAAGTTATAAAAAGCTCTTAACCGAAGACGTGATGAAATTACAGGATGTGTTTAAAACAAAGCTATCAGTGGATGTATCTACATTTATTTATCCATTTGGAGCATATGATAAGGTTCAAGATGAAATCATGAGGTCTTTAGGATTTAAATGCACACTGACATGCACTGAGAAAATGAACTATATAAGCAGGAATCCAAACTGCTTATATGAACTAGGAAGGTATATAAGGCCCAGCGGAAAATCGCTAAAAAAAATACTTGAAACTAATCTATCAAAGGAGAATTGATAATGCCATCCGTATTTTTAAGCCCATCATTGCAGGAATTTAATTATTATGTAGGAGGTGGTAATGAAGAATACTATATGAATCTGGTAGCAGATGAGATGATACCATATCTTACTGCAAGCGGTATCACAGTTGTGAGAAGTGACATCGAGCGTAATCTAAGATATGCTATAGATCAATCTAATGCGGGAAACTATGGCTTGCATTTGGCACTACATTCTAACGCTGCACCGGAAAATTTATCAGGCAGGCTTATGGGAACAGATGTATATTACTATACCACATCAACTAACGGAAAGCGTGCGGCAGAAATTATTGCAAATAACTTTAAGGAAATATACCCATATCCAGATAAAGTAAAAGCTGTACCAACCACACAGCTTGCAGAGCTAAGACAGACAAGAGCACCTGCTGTGCTTATAGAGGTAGCATATCACGATAATTATGAAGATGCTATGTGGATAAGAAATAATATTCAAACAATGGCAAGAAACATCTCATTATCAGTAGCAGACTACTTCGGAGTACCTTTTGTAGATCCTTATTAAACATCCAAATAATGTGTAGAGCAAAAAATTCCACCTTAAAAGGTGGAATTTTTGTTATTATTTATTCTCGATTGTGAAGTGATAGAAATCAGGTCTATAGACTGTATCATCCCATGTATTATCAAAATAGTCACTTAGTTTATACTTCATATTTGCTTTGTCTAGATGAATGATATACTTTGCATCTGCTGATGTTATCTGTCCCTTATTATTGGTAAATACAAGGTATTTGCAATCTGGGTAATTATCTATATTTAGCATATATAGTTTATCATCCGAATTTACAGGCGTCATCTTTATTCCGAATTCGGGCCCTATTATGCCGTTATCACTGTATAAGATAACATACACATCTTCCCAACCTATATCATTAGTAACATATATTACTATACTAGTGTCTGTATTGTCACTTTCAGTGTTTGTATCACTTGTGGTGTCTGATGTGGTATCAGTAGCTGTATCACTTGCAGTATCAGATGCGGTGTCAGATGAAGTATCTGTTGATAAATCAGAGTTGGTGTCAGATGATAAATCATCATAATCAATCATATTATCTTCTTCAGTTTCTGTGTCTATAGTTGTATCTGTAGTTGGAAGGTCGGTTGTGCTTTCAGTATCTATGATGATATCAGAATCGGTCACATCACTATCAAAATTGGTGTCTTCACTGTCAGTATCAGATGGTAATTCATTTACATAGAGGGTAGCAAATGCATCTATTAGCTTTGCTATATATTTTTGCATCATCACGACATCTTCCATATTTACTATTTCATCAAAATTTGCATCGGCAGCTTTTTCTGCCAGTCCTGTAAGAACAGAAAGCTGTGCGATGTGTTTCTGTGTGATAACAACATCAAGCATATTAATTTCATTATCTATATTAGGGTCACCACGTAAAACAAGGACATAATCATCATCAAAAATACTTATATCATTATCACTATCATCCTCTGCCATGGCACTTATGTAAAGCGGAATAGCAATAAGAGATAAGACTAACATTATAGATATAAAAAACTTGGAATATTTTTTTAACATAAATATCATCTCACATTCTCATCCTTTTACATTATTATAGATGATTAAAAATAACTTTTCAATACCTAGAACTAAAAAACACTGTATAAGCAGACACAATTTATTTAAACATAAGTTGAACACAATTCCATGTCTATATATTTTATCTGTGTTTTAGCTAAAAAATATTGAAAAACAATAAAAATAATGCTAAAATTCATACATAGTATTTTTGAAGAGGTGTAAAGAATGAGAATTAAAAAATTATTTGCTGTTATTGTTTCGTTTGCAATAATAGGTGCAACATTCAGTACAGTAGATACATACGCATTAAAAAAAGAAACAGCTGAAAAAAGCTACGGTAGAATAAGCACTAATAGAAGTTTTCTACCAAAAGAAATGTCGTCTGATATTGAAATTGCAGCCGACATTCCTGAAAGCTATGATTCACGAGAGAAAGGATATGTTACCTCTGTAAAATACCAGGGTGACTATGGTTCATGCTGGGCACATGCTGCACTTAGTGCATGCGAATCCAGCTTAATAATAAACAATGGATATAAAGTAGATGAAGTTGATTTGTCTGAATCACACTTATGTTACTCAGCATTTAATACAGCATATGACGCCATGGGGCTAACCAATGGCGATCAGACAGCGCTTACTAGTGAGTATCAAAAATATGGAGCTATCGACATTGGCGGAGATATTTATTCGTCAACTATGGCACTTGCACGCTGGCAGGGCGTTGTAGATGAAAAAATACATCCTGAATTTTCCTATAGTAAAGCAAACACCACGTATAACTTTGATTCTGAAAATTCGAAAGCCTATTCTCTAAACTCTGCTATACTCACAGATGCATACTGGATTTATATTCAAAACTCTGATGTGATTAAATCTATGATAATGAAATATGGCGCCGGTGATTTTGGTTATTTCCATGATGATTATGATACCTATTACAACGAAGAGTACTCTTCCTACTGTTATATACAGAATTACGAATTTGATAGTCCTCGCTTTAAGTATGCTAATCACGAGGTTAGCCTTGTTGGTTGGGATGACAATTTTCCAAAAGAGCATTTTAACTATGCTTCACGCCCAAAAGAAAATGGTGCATGGTTATGCAAAAACAGTTGGGACAGCGACTGGGGTGATGATGGTTATTTCTGGATTTCATATGAAGACTCTTCTGTTCGTGAAGAATATGTGGGATTTTATGCATTAACTGATATTTCTACATATGATCACAACTATCAATATGATGGCACTATTAATTTGACCTCAGAATATGAAAGCAGTACTGAAGGAGGATACATGGCTAATGTGTATACCTCTCAACAGGATGAAACATTAAAAGCAATCTCGCTGTATTCATATAACGACAACTTAAAATATACAGTAGATATCTATAAGAATCCTACATCATCTCCTACCTCCGGCAAAAAACTTCATAGCTTAACAGGCAACATTGAATATTGTGGATACTATACAATACCTCTAAACAAAGATATAGCACTTAACGAAGGAGACAAGTTCTCTGTTGTCATCCATTATATTGGTGATGGAAGCGAAGAAATTTCATTACCCTGCGATGCCTCCTCATCTGATGAATACTTCATACACACTAATCTAGCACAAAAAGGACAGAGCTATTATAGCAATAATGGTGATAATTGGACTGATGTTTCTGAAATAGAAGAAATTAATTTTAGAATAAAAGCATTTACTGTGGATGGCTTACCTGAAAATATTGATGATACGGATGACTATATTGACTCAGACTCTGAAACTGACAGTGATAACTCAGAATATTATATAGACGTTGAAAACATCAGTGACGATACCTTGAGAATAGATCAGCTTACAAGCGATATCTCTGATTCTAATGTAAAGCTTATAGGACAAGTAACATATATTTACAAAGACATCACCGATGATGATACATACTATGTAATTCTTCAAGATATGAAAGACTCGGATGTTATTAGCACTACATTGCGTTTGAATAAGGAGAAGTACGAAGAGTTATCATGCGGCGACATAGTTGAAGCAACAGGTTATTTTAGAATATCTGATGGTTTGAAAGTCATAGATAACGTTTCTTCTTTACAAGTGGTTGACAAAGCTGTTATTATTCCAGCCACCAAACTAATACTTGAAGAACTATACAATAACTATGATAAATATGTAAACAATCCAATTTGTTTAACTGATGTAATTATTGAAAAAGATTTGTCTGGTAAATTAATACTACGTGATAATGATAAGGAGATATCAGTAATCGGAGTAACAGATCTTGAAGAACAAGTCGCTGTAGGCTCTGTTGTATCTGTGTTATGTGTTCCAGCACATTATGATAATGAGAAATATTTGATCGTATCTGATTCATCTTGTTTTTATGTAATAAAAGAACCAAACAGTGTAAAATTAGGCGATGCAAACCACGATGACACTGTAAACATGGAAGATGTTGTATTTATTCAGAAATATATTGCAAAGCTTATCTCTGATGAAGGAGTAGACAAGCTTGTTTCAGACGTAAACAAAGATACGGAAATAAATATGCTTGATGTTGTTCATCTCCAAAGATATATTGCAAAATTGATAGACAATCTATAATATTAGAAAAAATCACCCAGCACACAGAGCTTGGGTGATCTTTTTATCAATTATGTACCTTTTGATAATGATTTTTATGTATAATCTTGTACTATCAATATTTATATAGTATAATAAGCGTAGAATATTATATATGGAGACTAACTATTAATTGTCAACCCCTAAAATGAAGTTTTTTGAAAGACAACCGCCGCCCATTGACAAACAGAAATCGAATACTGTTTTAGCGGTGGTGAGAGCGATGGGTGATACGACAAATAGACGCAACGCCCA
>JAQXOB010000002.1 GCA_029098305.1 Clostridia bacterium | reverse complement strand
GGTCATCCAACGTCATGTGTTTATACTTTTTTTCTTTCATTGTCTGGGACCTCCTTCCCAGACTTAAGTCTACCACAAATCTTTTCCCACATTAAATTCCACCTCAACTTCCACTGTGGAACTTACTTTGGGAATTAACTTTTTTTTCTTAGCTTATTCAAAACTTCTGCCAAAGGCAAAGTAGGTGTTGATTAATTTTGCATTATCTGATATAATTCTATAGATAATGAGTAAAAAGGAGGATAATATGTCCTTTCCAAAAGAGAAAATAAGAAACTTTAGTATAATAGCTCATATAGATCATGGTAAATCCACACTGGCAGACAGAATTTTGGAGCATACTCAGTCGGTAGCAATCAGAGATATGGAAGATCAGCTGCTAGATAATATGGACCTTGAGCGAGAGAGAGGAATCACCATAAAAGCCCATGCGGTCACACTGCAATATAAGGCTGACGATGGTGAAGAATATGTGTTCAATCTGATAGACACACCAGGTCACGTAGACTTCAACTACGAGGTATCACGTTCACTTGCGGCTTGCGAAGGTGCAGTGCTTATCGTGGATGCTTCTCAGGGTATAGAGGCGCAAACATTAGCAAACACTTACTTGGCTATTGATGGTGGACTAGAGATAGTGCCTGTTATCAATAAGATTGACTTGCCGAGTGCCGATACAGATCGTGTAAAAAAAGAGATAGAGGATGTTATCGGACTTCCTGCTGATGATGCACCATTGATATCTGCTAAGATGGGTATCAATATCAAAGATGTGTTGGAAAAAATAGTTAAAGAAGTGCCTGCACCATCAGGAGACGATAGCAAACCTCTAAAGGCACTGATATTTGATAGCTATTATGATAGCTATAAAGGCGTTATAATATATATCAGACTAAAAGAAGGCAGTGTAAAAGTTGGCGATGAGATTATGCTCATGGCGACCGGTGCTAAATTTAACGTAGTAGAGTGCGGATATTTACGTGCAACAGGCTTCGACCCAAGAGGAGAGCTCAACTCAGGCGAGGTAGGCTATATAGCAGCTTCTATCAAGTCGGTGAGAGATGCTCAGGTGGGTGACACTGTTACTACAACTGACAATCCTGCATCGGAACCACTTCCCGGATATCGACCTGTGCAACCAATGGTTTTCTGCGGTATTTATCCTGCGGATGGCTCTAAGTATCAAGATCTACGTGATGCACTTGACAAGCTGAGATTAAATGATGCATCATTAAGCTTTGAACCCGAAACCTCAATAGCATTGGGATTTGGATTTAGATGTGGATTTTTAGGGCTTCTTCATATGGAGATTATTCAGGAGCGATTAGAAAGAGAGTATAATCTCGATCTTATTACCACAGCACCAAGTGTTAGCTACAGAATTACCAAGACAGACGGCTCTGTAACAATGATAGATAACCCAACCAACTATCCTGAATCTACTGTGATATTATCTGCTGAAGAACCTATGACAAACGCTCATATCTATACTCCTACCGAGTATGTAGGAAATATTATGGAACTTTGTCAAGATAGACGTGGAATATTTAAGGATATGACATATATAGACGCTGACCGTGTGGATATACATTACGAATTGCCACTGGCAGAGATAGTTTATGACTTTTTTGATACTCTTAAGGCACGCACAAGAGGCTATGCAAGCTTCGATTATGAGCTAAATGGCTATACTGAAAGCAAGCTTGTCAAGCTTGATATTATGCTTAATGGAGAGGTTGTGGATGCACTTTCATTTATCATTCATGCCGACAAAGCCTATGGCCGTGCAAGAAAAATGGCAGAAAAACTGAAAGAAAAAATACCAAGACAGCTCTTTGAAGTGCCAATACAAGCCTGCATAGGCGGTAAGATAATCGCCAGAGAGACTGTAAAAGCAATGCGTAAGGACGTGCTTGCAAAGTGCTATGGTGGTGACATAACCCGTAAAAAGAAATTGCTTGAAAAGCAAAAAGAGGGTAAAAAACGTATGCGCCAGCTAGGCACTGTAGAAGTACCACAAGATGCATTTATGGCTGTGTTAAAATTAGACACAGATTGATAAAAATACAAGAAGGGAAGATAAATAATGGGCGTTTTTGAAGAACTGAAAGCAAGAGGAATGATCGCACAGCTTACAAATGAAGAAGCAGTGAGAGATACACTTAATAATAAAAAGGTAAAATTTTATATTGGATTTGACCCAACAGCAGATAGCCTACACGTAGGCCATTTTGTTCAGGTAATGGTTATGGCTCATATGCAAAGAGCAGGCCACACACCAATAGCACTTTTTGGCGGTGGTACAGGTCTTATTGGTGATCCATCCGGCAAGAGCGACATGAGAAAAATGCTTACAAAAGAGGATATCGACCATAATATAGCGTGCTTTAAAAAGCAGATGTCACGCTTGGTGGATTTCTCTGATGGCAAGGCTATCATGGTGAACAATGCAGATTGGCTTACAGACCTCAACTACATCAGCTTTATCCGTGAGGTTGGTGTTCATTTCACAGTAAGCAAGATGCTTGCTGCTGAGTGCTACAAGCAGAGAATGGAGAGAGGCGGTCTCACATTCTTTGAGCTTAACTATATGCTGATGCAAAGCTATGATTTCTATGTGTTAAACAGAGATTATGGCTGTCGATTAGAGCTTGGCGGAGATGACCAGTGGAGCAATATCATTGGTGGCGTAGAGCTTACAAGAAGAATGGCTGTGAAAAAGAGTGAAGAAACAGGCGAGCCTATTCCGGAGAGTGCAGAGATATTTGGTATGACATTCACTCTGCTTACCACAAGCGAAGGCAAAAAGATGGGTAAAACAGAAAAAGGAGCTGTTTGGCTCGATCCGGAAAAAACCAGCCCATATGAATTTTATCAATATTGGAGAAATGTGGCAGATGCTGATGTTATCCGTTGCTTGAAAATACTCACATTTGTGCCTGTAGACGAGATAAACGAGCTTGCAAAATTAGAAGGCAGTGAGCTTAACAAGGCTAAGGCTCTGCTGGCATATGAGGTTACAAAGCTTATTCACGGTGAAGAAGAAGCTATCAAGGCTAAAGAAGCTTCTGAGGCTCTATTTGGCTCAGGCAAAAATATAGACAATATGCCATGCGCCGAGCTTTCATCAGATGACTTTACCGATGGTGAAATTCCTGTTATAGATGTTCTTGTAAAAGCAAAGCTATGCCCATCTAAAGGCGATGCCAAGAGAGTTGTTCAGCAAGGTGGCGCAGTTGTAAACGATGTTAAGATTGACAACATTGGTGCTAAGATAGCACGTTCTGATTTTGATAAGGACGGCTATGTAATCATCAAAAAAGGCAAAAAATCCTTTGTAAAGGTTATTGTAAAATAATTTTAAGTTTTTAATTTATAAATACAGCGTCTGTATAATACGATACAAACGCTGTATTTTTTTGTTATGCTGCAGGTGAAAGTTCCTTGGTTTCAGATATCATATTATCTATAAATATGCCATATCCTCGATCCGGTGAATTGATAAAAACGTGTGTTACTGCACCTATCAACTTGTTGTTCTGGATTATAGGGCTACCGCTCATTCCATGCACAATACCGCCTGTTTTGCTTAAAAGCTCTTTATCAGTAATTCTTATTACAAAATTTTTGCCATTTTCCGCATTTTTTAAATTTATTGATTCTATCTGAACATTATAATATTTAGGAGTAGTTGCATCTATCGTTGTGAGAATCTGTGCTTCGCCACAGGTTATTTCGTCACTTTTTGCTATTTGCATTACTGCCCCGTTGTTAGGTGCTTGATCCATATATCCGAATATACCTGATGGTGTGTTCTTTGCTATAACTCCGCCTTTAATATCGCTTGTAAAATGCCCCATTAGGCATCCGGCACAACCTTTTGTGCTTTTTTCAATATCATCTATGCATATATTTACCGGTGTACCGCTTGTGATGGGCAGAATATCGCCTGTGTCTGCATCGCATATTGCATGACCAAGTGCTGCAAATTGCTTGGTGTCTTTATCATAATAAGTTACTGTGCCTATGCCTGCTGCACTGTCGCGCACCCATGTGCCTATTTTGTATCCATTGTTGTCAGGCGAATTTACAGGGGTGATCTCTCGGTGAATTAACTTACCGTCATGCTCATATTCTATGGGCATGACTTTTCCTTTGCTTTCTCTCACAATGCTTATCAGCTCAAAATTGCTGCTTACATCTCTATTATTAATAGACTTTATAATGTCACCTTTTTGAATACCTGCTTCTTTGGCAGGGCATATATTGCCGTTTGGTGTTGGTATATCTTGTAGCTCTACTACCATAACGCCTGAGCAATACATCTTTATTCCTATTGGCGTGCCACACACTACGACGTTCTTTGTGTTAGGCTTAGCCACTGGTTGTGCATCAGAACTATGCGCGTTTGCACCATATGATGTTGCAAAAAACAGCATACTTACAGCCACTGTGGAAGCAAGAATTTTTTTGATTTTGTTAATTTTTTCCACCTCCTTATTTTTAAAAATAAGTCTTAAGCTTTTTGTTTTTATCTCACTCTCAAGACTAATTATATTTTTAACTCATTTGCACAAGATAAAATAGTAATAATTTTTTAAACATAAAGATATAGGATTTTAAAATCAAAAAAAGCTGATAATTGTGTCGGCTTTTCAAAAATTTTATATGTATTCCTAAAAGCACTTCATTTTTATGCACAGAATTAAGAAAAACTACTATAATATTGTAAATAAAAAAATTATATTATTGTTTCTATAATATTGTAAATATAGAAAAAATATATTATTATTATTTCTACAATATTCGTCAAATGGAGACAGCTATGCAGATAGACAGAATCAGCGCAGACCACACCCAAGGACTCACACAAGCTCAGGTGGACCAAAGGGTGCAGGACAAATTAATAAATTATGATGTTTCGCTTCCTACTAAGAGCATCAAAAAAATAATACTCGAAAACAGCCTTACGCTCTTTAACATACTTAATGTCGCACTGGCAGTAGCCGTGCTTCTTGTTGGATCTTTCAGAAATGTATTGTTTATGGGCATTGTGCTTTGCAACACAGGTATAGGAATTTTTCAGGAAATCAGGGCGAAAAAAGCTGTGGATAAGCTTTCTATTGTAAAAAAAGCAAAAATCACCGTTATACGTGACGGTGTGGAGCAGGAGATAAACATAAACGACATAGTTTTGGATGATGTAATCAGATTTAGAGGTGGCAATCAGATACCATGCGACTGCGTGGTGGTGGATGGCGGTTGTGATGTGAACGAATCTCTCGTCACGGGAGAGAGCAACAATATCAGCAAAAAAGTCGGGGATGAGTTGCTTTCAGGAAGTTATATCGTGAGTGGTAACGTGTATGCACGTGCTGAGAGAATTGCCGAGGATTGCTTTGCTTGCACGATATTTAAAGACTCTAAATATATCAAAAAGCCAAATTCTCAGATAATGAAAACAATTAACAGGATAATACTCACGTTGTCTATAGCTATTATACCCGTTGGTGTGCTTTTGTTTTATGCTCAGATCAAAATGCAGGGAAATAATATTCACGACACAGTGGTGTCTTGTGTGGCTGCGATAATCGGTATGATTCCTGAGGGCTTGGTGCTTCTTGTCAGCACAGTGTTGGCTGTTAGCGTGATAAGGCTTTCTAAGAGAAAGGTGCTTGTGCAGGAGCTATACTGCATAGAAACGCTGGCAAGAGTAGATGTTCTCTGCCTTGATAAGACAGGCACTATCACTGAGGGATCATTGGATCTGGAGCAAATAATCCCGTGCTCAGATGTAAACGAGCAGGAAATAGGCCATATGCTGAGCGACATTGTGAACGGCTTGCAGGATGACAACGCCACAAGCAATGCAATAAAAGAAAAATTTAACTTTGATTTTAATGGAAACGTGACAGCCGAATGTCATTTTTCATCAGAAAGAAAATATAGTGGTATCACAATAGACGGAAAAACCTATATAATGGGAGCCGCCGAATGTGTTCTAACTGATAGCCTGATGGAAGAATATAACACTGCGTGCGACGGAATATTTGAGGGATTGCGCAAGCTTGTGCTTGTGCAGAGCAATCAGCCGATAGTAAACTGTCAGGTGCCTGATGATATAAAGCTTCTTGCTGTAATTATAATCAAAGACAAAATAAGAAAAAATGCGAAAGAAACCCTAAGATATTTCAAAGAACAAGGCGTAAAGCTAAAGGTTATATCAGGTGACAATGCAAAAACTGTGTCTACCATTGCAAGAGAGGTTGAGCTTGACGATTGGGATAAATATGTGGATTTGTCTAAGCTAAATGATGATAAGCAGGTGTGTGAGGCTGCCGAAAAATACACAATATTTGGCAGGGTAACACCGGACAAAAAGAGACTGCTCATACAAACCCTTAAGGCAAACGGCCACACAGTGGGTATGACCGGTGATGGCGTGAATGATGTGCCGGCGCTTAAAGAGGCTGATTGCAGTATTGCAATGTCGAGTGGCAGTGATGCCGCCCGAAACACAGCTCAGCTTGTGCTTACAGACAATGATTTTTCTTCTATGCCTCATGTAGTGGCAGAGGGCAGAAGAAGCATAAATAATATTCAGAGGAGTGCTTCGCTCTTTTTGATGAAAACCATTTTTTCATGTCTGCTTGCAATATCGTTTGTATTTTTAAATTATGATTATCCGTTTCAACCGATACAAATGTCTTTAGTCAGCGCATTTACTATTGGTGTGCCGTCGTTTGTGCTGGCACTTGAACCAAACCACGATAGAATAAAGGGAAGCTTTTTCCTTAATGTTATTTCAAAGGCATTGCCCGGTGCAATTACCGTGGTGCTTGGCGTAATCGTATCATGCTTGCTTGGAGGTTTGTTTGAGCTGAATCCGGAGCAGGTTTCCACTTTGGCAATGACCGTGACAGCTTTCACAGGGCTTATGCTGGTGTATATGGTGTCTAAACCGCTCAATGTTCTCAGAGGTTGTCTGTTAGTGCTGATGTCGATTGCAATTTTTGTTGGTATGACGGTGTTCACTGACTTTTTCGTTGTAGCAGAGATGAATCTCAAAACCGTGGTGATGCAGTTGTTCCTGATAGCTTATTCTTATCTGCTTTATACAGCATTTCACAAGCTTGGCATAGAATTTTCTGCATGGAAAGCCAAAAGAAGAGAAGAAAAAAAGAAATATAATTTAAATTAAAGATTTTCCGAGTATGACAAAAGCTCATATTCGGAATTTTTTTATTTTTTAAATCATAATATTAATTATTTATGAGGTGATTTTTATGGGAAAGGTCGAAAAAGAAAAAAATATAATAATGCCACGTGATGTGTATTCTGCAGATGCACATAAATCTCCAAAAAGTAAACCGATAATTGAAACCCAAGGCAATCGAGAGGTGTGCATAGAAGGACTTAGTGGTATTCTCGAATATGATGAGCGTATTATTCGCATAAACAGCTCCGGAATGATAATCAGCTTTACAGGGAGAGGTCTTACTATATCATATCTCACAGATTCCACGCTTTCTATAAAGGGGTTTATTCAGAAGATAGAGTTTTTGTGCTGAAGAGGTAGAGTTTAAATATGCTTTTTTTGTGGCGATTAATTAAGGGATATGTTTATTTTGAGTGCAATGGCGGATTTGTAGAGAGGTTTATCAATCTGTGTGCATCTCATAAGGTAAATGTCTGGAACCTAAAAGGTCATGACAAGACGATATCAGGATTTGTGTCAAAAAAACAATCTGCGCAGTTGCCTGATTTTGCACAGAGAGTAGGCACAGAGCTACAGTTTGGCGAGGCGCATGGATTGCCTGCTTTTTTTCAGAATAATAAAAGTCGGGTGGGGCTTTTAATAGGCATTGTGTTGATTTTGATGATAATCAATATATTTGGAATGTTCACATGGACTGTGGAGATAAACGGCGTGCATAGCTTAAGCGAAGCCAGTCTTTATAGCCAGCTGGAAAAGGTAGGTATTCACAGCGGAATGTTTAAGCCTGCAATAGACCAGTATGAAAAAAAGCAATTAATTCTCAAAAATATAGATGGTATAGCATGGGCATCGGTGAATATCAACGGCACTGTGCTTACAGTGGAGATGAGTGAGAGCGAAAAAAAGCCAAAAATCGTAGATGTTCAGGTGCCATGCAATATTAAGGCAGAGAAAAGCGGTCAGATAAAGAGAATTGGCACAAAAGCAGGCACGTGTGAGTGTGCTGTTGGCGATGCTGTGGTGGAAGGTCAGGTGCTTATCAGCGGTATCATCGAAGATAAATATGGTGACTTGTCCATTGTTCATGCAGATGGTGCTATTATTGCAGACACAGAATATCGCTTGCAGACAACGGTGCCGTTAAGTTATAACATAAATTTGCCAAAAAAGGCGCAATACAGCCGAAAAATGGCAGATTTAATGGGTGTTAGGTTCACCTATCAGTTTGCGTCATCACCTGCTACAAATTATTTTACTAAGAGAAGGCACGATAGCTTTTTCTTTGAAAAAAACAGAATTCCGCTGAGCATCACCACAGAAAATCTTTACTCCTTAACAAACAAAACAGTAAATCTGAGCCAAAAGCAGGCAAAAGCTATTGCGCAAAAGCTGATGATTCTAGAAAAGCTATTTGCATTAAATGATAAAGAAATCACAAATGTTTCATTTGAATATGAAGTGCAAGATAACTGTATGATACTCAGCGGAATTTATTCTTGTGTAGAAGACATAGGCTATAGCGAAGATATACAGATTGAAGAGAACACAGAACTTTTTGACGGTGTTCCCGATACAAATAAAGAGGAGCAATCCTCTGATTCGCAGTAATTATTGTATATTTTTAAAATATTCAAGGTTTTGGGCTATTCTCTCGCTATCAGGAGAATAGCTCAAGGCTTTTTTGCATGACTTTAGAGCTTCATCATATTTTCCGATATGATAATAGGCAATAGAAGCAAGGTCATAAGGTCTGCTACCCCATGCATCATCCTCACAAATATAAGACACAGGGCGTTCCTTAATCTTAAGTGCATCTTCCACGCAGGCAAGCACACCATACCAATCTGAAAGACGATATAGCAACGTAGCAAAATCCACATAAGGCTCACGCATATGAGGTGCTTCGGCTATTGCTTTATGAAACCATCTTTTAGCTTCATTGGTATTGCCCAGCTGTTCATATGATTTTGCTATAAATCGCATAGAAGCACAGCGTTCATCTGCCCATGTGGCTGTGGGCAACTCCAAATGTTTTAGAAGAGTGTCTATACACTTTTGCCACTCACCATAAAACATATATTCACGGCCTAGATAGTGCATATTTCGATCGTTTGATGGGTCTTCCGACACAGCAAGCTCCAGCAAAGGTAGATATTGACTGCGTGGCTTTGAGTTGTCGGCAAAGTGGTTTAGCTGCATACCTTGCACAGTAACAGATTTTTTTGGAGCATCACCATAATATTCCAGAACTTCATGCACGGGATTTACCCACTTGAAATCGCCATACTTATGGGTTTTTTCAATCATAAACACTGTGCCTTCACTGCCATCGGGATTAAAATTCCATGTGTATCTGTAGCGTGCGCTTGAGGTGTCAGGTTGCCAGGCTGATTCCAGCCTTTTGCGCCAATTTGGCTCAAATACTTCGTCTAAATCAGTGCAAACACATATGTCGGTATCAGATGGTATAAGCTCCATAGAGAGATTTCGAGCTACATCAAATCGCCAAGGTTTGACGATAGACCTGCGCACTATGGCGCCTTCTTGAAGAAGTAATTCTACAGTGTCATCATCAGAGCCTGTGTCTAACACTGCTACATAGTCAGCTTCTTTCATAGAATCCATCCATCTTTTCACAAATTTGCTTTCGTTTTTTGCAATCGCATAAACACATACTTTCATATGAGGTTCCTTTCTGTATGTATTATTTGCAGGCGACATATCAGAGATAATATGTCACCTGCAAAAATTTATTATGCTATTCTCACTGCTGTAAGAGAACCGGTAAAGCTGTCGGTACCGGTGGATTGAGGAAGATTGATAGTAGTATTACTTGTGTTTACAAGTGCAACTTGTTCACCTGCTGTTAGAGGCACAGTAGCGACACCCGTTATGCTGGTAGATGTGTCTGCGGTTTGTTTAATGTTACCGGAGGTAGCGAGAACCTCACCGGTAGATATCTCTTGCAAACTTGCTACTAATGGTATTTCCTGAGTAGCAACGGTTGGAGCTGCCAGCACATTCCATACAAACAAATAGGTTCCATCGTTGTTAATGGTTATGACACCCGTGTTAGGGTCGTAGGTTATATCATCGCCCACCAAACGTGTATTTGAAAGTGGTATATTTGCGCCGCTTGCAATATCGTTCACTGCAGTTGTCTGATTATTAAACAAGACACTGTTGAGTGCGGCAGGAGCAGCAGGACCTGCAGGTCCTGTCGGTCCGGTTGGGCCTGTAGCACCAATTGGACCAATGTCACCGGTAGGACCGGTTGGGCCAGTGGCACCAATTGGACCAATGTCACCGGTAGGACCGGTTGGGCCGGTAGCACCAATTGGACCAATATCACCGGTAGGTCCGGTTGGACCTGTAGCACCAATTGGACCGATGTCGCCGGTAGGACCGGTTGGGCCTGTAGCGCCAGTTGGACCAATGTCACCGGTAGGACCGGTTGGACCTGTAGCACCAATTGGACCAATGTCACCGGTAGGACCGGTTGGGCCGGTAGCACCAATTGGACCAATGTCACCGGTAGGACCGGTTGGGCCGGTAGCACCGGTAGGGCCAGTGGCACCAGTAGGACCAGTAGGACCGGTTGGACCAGTAGCACCTATTGGACCGGTAGGGCCGGTTCCCGGAGCTGTTGGACACTGTATGCATGGATTATAATAATGCACCGTTACATCATCATGCTCGTCATATGGGCAGTTTCCTCTATTCCTGTAAATATTCAAAGAAAGGCCTCCTTATATCAAAAATCCTTTTTTGTTCTTAGATTGACATACGTATATGTCATTACATAATATGGGCATCACAAGAATGTTGTGAACAAAAAAGCACAGCAAAGCTCAAAGCTTACTGTGCTAATCAATATCATACAAAAAGGGAGCTGTTGCATTAAGGTTAATATGCACACCTGTCGAGTGAAACGAAACTGAGGGAGAGAAAAACTGCATTTTTGCAGAATTTTTCTTTTCTCTCCCTCCGTCAAAACTTCGTTTTGCCACCTCCCTCATCAGAGGGAGGCAAAAAATGTACAAATTGCCTATGGTGCAACAGCCCTAAATTACAAATAATTAATTAAATTTAATCTCGTTTTTATAGGTTTCTGATATTTCCACGTTGTATTCCTTGCTCTTATCCTCATAGAATGAGAGATAATCGTTTTCTATCATATCATTACTAACTTCGACTCTCCATTGCTCGATGCCTTCACCTACATAATACATTATGTGGTAGCCGTATTCGGTTTGGATTATCTCGTAGTCACCTTTTTTTCTTTCCTCATCAAAACACCATGCGTTGAATTGTTCGGTGGTTTCGCCATATGCCACATTCTCCATTAATCCACCGTTTATCGCAGATAAATTATCCTCAGAATATTGTTGTGCCAACTCTGCAAATTCTTCCTCTTTTTTACCATTGAGCTCCCAATTTGTGAGCACCTTAGATGCATTTTCCAGTACAAGATATGCTGTTTCTTTTTGTGGCACACTAAATAATATATGGCGCACATTTACTGTCTTTTTCTCTTTTCTTTGTGGCAATGATTTGAGATAAAATACCACGTATGTCTGATCTTCTTCTGAATGCTCGTAGTAGATATCTCCTACCTTTCTGCCACTTTCAAACACCCACTCGCTAAAAGGATCATCGTCAATATAGAGTGAATCAGTGATGCAGGTTTCGTACAATTCATTTTCTATCTGGCTATCAGTGATATCAGGCGCCATATCTCTGCAAAATTCTGCAATATGGGATTTAAACTCCTCTTCGTCTTTTGAAGATTTCAATTTTTCTGCATATTGCGCTGCTTCCTCTTTTGATATAGTAAAGTCATCTTCGTCGCTATCGAGAGAATAGCTCAATGCATAAAATCTATAATCAAAATAATTATATGAGAGTGCATGATCGTTGTAATAAGAATCTACTTCAGTATCATTATACGTAAAGCTGTTAAAGACATCTTCGTCATAGGCGATAGCAAGGCGATATATCATTTCAGCATCACGAATGTCATCTAGTGTAATGCCTTTAGGATATTTAGAAAGATCGATATCGTCTAGATAATCTTCCATAGAGTCTAGCTCGCTTTGCGTCAGCTCAAAGCCCGAATCTTTGGCTGATTGAGCCATTATCAGCATATCATGCACAGTTTCCTCAGCTTTTTGGATGAAGAAGTCACGCCATGTCTGATCACTGTCTTTATCTTGCGATTCCAAATCGGTAGAAGTGTCCAGTCCGTCTGACGACAAGCTATCTGCAAAGTTCTCTAAATAGGAATCATAGGTATCTTGCACATAATATGTCATCATGGCATCGTTTACCTCGAAGTCTTTTGTGGACATAGCTATTTTTTGCCTAAGAAATACTCCGCTGTTATCTAATGCTACATATGTAACCACACTAGCCACAGTTAACAGCACTATGCCAATAGTCACAAATGGCACCACCACATGACTTATGGTATGCTTCTTTTTTTCGGCTTCTGCCTTGTTCTTATCATATTCTATGCGTTGAGCATAATTTAGCTTTTGTTTTTTTGATGCCATGGTATTTTTGCCTCTTTTTTTCTTGTTTTGATGCTTTTGTCAGCTATTTCATTATAATTTATAAGCCTTGGCAAGTCAAGACTGCCAAATCTTATTCGCATTACCATAGCAAGTGGGGGGAACCTTATTTTTTTAATGTCTACAAAAATATTTTTTCTAAGCGTTGAAATTCTATTGATTATGTGTTTGATTTGGTGTAGAATAACAATATAATAGGTAAGTTTTGGAGAAACCTGTTTGCTATAAGATAAAAGGAGGATATGTATGGAATACAGCAATGCTTTTGTGTGCTTGCTCGGAATAGGAACTGTGTTTATAGGGCTTATATGTATCATTATAATCTGCTCGCTGATTGGCTTTTTTGTAAGAAAGTTTTCTAAGGATGAAGCAACCGCCGGCGTGAGCGTGGGCAATAACTCTGTGTCATCAGCAGAAGAAATTCCGAACAGACAAGAGATGATAGCTGCCATTTCGGCCGCAATAGCCGAGGCATCAGGCAAGGATATGTCTGCAATACGAATAGTATCCGTTAAAAAAATAGGTTAATTATTTATAAAACTGAAAGGTGATTTTTGTTATGAAAAAGTATAATGTAAAAGTAAACGGCAATTTGTATGAAATAGAGATTGAAGAAATAGATGCAAGCTCTGTAAAGGGCGAAGCTCCTAAGAGTGCTCCAAAGGCAAGCGCATCTGTAGCCGGTGGCGAAAAGGTGACAGCTCCAATGCCGGGAAATATTCTCGCAGTAAATGTTGCAAACGGTAAGATGGTTAAAAAAGGCGATGTTCTCCTAGTGCTTGAGGCTATGAAGATGGAAAACGAAATCATGGCTTCTAAGGACGGAAAAATTTCCTCTCTCAGCGTGTCAAAGGGTGCAACTGTTAATTCAGGTGACCTCCTTTGCGTGATTGAATAATTTATGATTTTATCGAGTTATTGAAGGGAGGATATATATTAACCATATGGTAAATATATAAATTTATATGGAAGCAATAGGTAATTTTTTAGGACAGACCGGCTTTGCTCAGCTTTTTGCAGGCTTTGGTCAGCATATAGGCAGTTATGGCGATTTTGTGTCTGCTTTTGGACAGCTCATAATGATAATCGTATCACTATTTTTGCTGTGGCTTGCAATTCACAAAAAATTTGAGCCACTTTTGCTCATTGGTATCGCATTTGGTATGCTACTCACAAACCTTCCCGGCGCAGGACTTTATCACAATGAGCTATGGCAGGAATTTATGGTAAATCATAGCTATGGCCCTATCCTTGCTGAAGGTGGACTCTTAGATTTTCTATACATAGGCGTTAAAACTTGCATATATCCTTGTCTTATATTTATAGGTATCGGTGCAATGACAGATTTTGGTCCGCTTATCTCTAATCCGAAATCACTTCTTCTTGGTGCGGCCGCACAAATAGGTATATTTGGTACATTTTTGGGAGCAGGTGCATTAGGCTTTCTTCCTGAGCAGGCAGCATCTATCGGAATAATCGGTGGTGCAGATGGCCCTACAGCCATATTCGTAACATCTAAGCTTGCGCCGGAGCTACTCGGTGCTATCGCTGTGGCTGCTTATTCTTATATGGCACTTGTGCCTGTTATTCAGCCACCTATTATGAAGTTGCTCACCACAAAGAAAGAGCGCAACATCATCATGAAACCTTTGCGTGAGGTTACTAAAAAGGAAAAAATAATTTTCCCAATAGCTGTTACAATCTTTGTAGCATTGCTTGTGCCATCAGCAACTCCATTGGTAGGTTGTCTAATGCTAGGTAACCTCTGGAAAGAATCCGGCGTGGCAGATCGTCTTTGCAAGACAGCTCAAAACGAGCTTATGAACATTGTAACAATCTTCCTTGGTATCTCTGTTGGTGCTACTGCTACAGCAGATACATTCTTACAGATAGATACACTCAAGATAATTGTGCTCGGCGTATGTGCATTTGCAATCGCTACAGCTTGTGGTGTGCTATTCGCAAAGTTTATGAACCTATTCCTCAAGAACAAAATCAATCCGCTTATCGGCTCTGCCGGTGTGTCTGCTGTGCCAATGGCAGCACGTGTATCGCAAAAGGTCGGTCAGCAGGAGAACCCAAGCAACTTCTTGCTTATGCACGCTATGGGACCAAACGTTGCTGGTGTTATAGGCTCTGCTATCGCAGCCGGTGCTTTGATAGCATTATTTGGCAATTAATAGGAGGTTCAAAATATGGCAAACAAACCATTGTTTATTACAGATACAATTCTTCGTGATGCTCATCAGTCGCAGGCAGCCACAAGAATGAGAGTGGAGGATATGCTTCCTGCGTGTAGCCTGCTCGATAGCATAGGCTACTGGTCGCTTGAGTGCTGGGGCGGTGCTACTTTCGATTCGTGTATGCGTTTTCTAAACGAAGACCCATGGGAGAGATTGCGTCTGCTCAAAAAGGCAATGCCAAACACAAAGCTACAAATGCTCCTCAGAGGACAAAATATACTTGGATACAAGCATTACGCAGATGATGTTGTAGATGCATTTTGCAGACTTTCCATCAAAAATGGTATCAACGTTGTGCGTATATTCGATGCACTAAACGATACAAGAAATATGCAACAGGCTATGAAGAGTGTAAAAAAATATGGTGGCGTGTGCGAAGCCGCAATAAGCTACACCGTTAGCCCTGTGCATAGTGAGGAATATTTTGTAAATCTTGCTATGAAGCTCGAAGAGATGGGCGCAGACGTAATATGTATTAAAGATATGGCAAATCTGCTTTTGCCTATGGATGCTTTTAGCCTTGTTAAAAAGTTAAAAGAAAAGGTGAGAGTGCCGATTCATCTTCACACTCACAACACCACCGGCACCGGGGACATGACAAATCTCATGGCATCTCAGGCCGGCGTAGATATAGTAGACTGTGCGCTATCTCCACTCGGAAACGGCACAGCCAACCCTGCCACAGAGGCTCTCGTAGCAACCCTTAAGGGTACAGATAGAGATACAGGTCTTGATCTCAATAAGCTATCAGAGGCTGCCGCACATTTTAGAGGTGTAGCAAACAAGCTAAAGGAGCAGGGAATACTTGATCCTAAGGTTTTGAGTGTTGATACTAACACATTGCTCTATCAGGTTCCGGGCGGTATGCTCTCAAATCTGATTTCGCAATTAAAGCAGGCTAATGCCGAGGATAAATATTATCAGGTACTGGAAGAGGTACCAAGAGTTAGAAAAGACTTTGGCTATCCACCGCTTGTTACTCCAACCAGCCAGATAGTAGGCTCACAGGCTGTGCTAAATGTAATCAGTGGCGAGCGATACAAGATGATTACAAAGGAATCAAAAGGCTTGCTCAGAGGTGAGTATGGTCAGGTGCCGGGCGAGGTTAATGAAGATGTTCGCAAAAAGGCAATCGGCAATGACGAGGTAGTTACTTGTCGTCCTGCAGACCTCCTCAAGCCGGAGCTTGAAAAATACAAGGAAGAATCTAAGGATCTTGCAAAATGTGAAGAAGATGTGCTTAGCTTTGCACTTTTCCCACAGGTTGCAACCAAGTTCCTCGAGCAGAGAAACAATCCTCAGCCTAAAGAAACCACTACAACTGTGTCTAATACAGATGCATCAGGCGTGAGAACACTTATAGTAGAGGATATCACCGAGTGATTAAATAAATTTTGTAAATACAGCCCGATATCAGGAAAGTATATTCCTTATATCGGGCTTTTTCTTGTTTTAAATGATGTATAATTTGTAAGATTAGATAAAAAAACCGCTTTTTTTGCCTAAAATTTACCAGATAAATGTTATAAAAAAATTGACAAAAGTATTGCAATTTTATTTCAAACAAGGTATAATTTAATACACAAAGTGGTGAAAGGTGGTAGCTTGTGCAACATTTGGGAGAGTTTTTCCTGATTTTGTAGCACATATATGTTATGATGACAAGATTAATCGGTTCTTATCAACATAATATTGACTCTAAAGGTCGAGTTATCATTCCGGCTAAGTATCGTGAAGAATTGGGTGAGACGTTTTACATCACCTGCGGTACAGACGGATGCCTTTTTGTGCTACCACAATCACAATGGATTGCTATTGAAGAGAAGATAGCATCAATGCCGATTTCACAGGCTGCTGCTTTTCAGCGTGCTTTCTATTCATCTGCGTGTGAAGCATTGCCGGACAAGCAGGGCAGAGTGCTTATTCCTCAGAATTTGAGAGATTATGCCGGTCTTGATAAGGATGTCACCATTGCCGGTGCAGGCACTAGGCTTGAGATATGGGACACCGATAAATGGAACAAACTGCAAAGTGACGCTCAATGCGTTGATTTTCTTTCGCTTATGAGTGGAATCGGACTATAATCGAGCGTGACGAACATGGAATTTAAACATATAACAGTGCTTCTTAATGAAGCAGTTGATTCACTTGGAATCAAACCCGATGGGGTTTATATAGATGGCACAGCAGGTGGCGGAGGTCACTCTGCTGAGATATTAAAAAAGCTTACCACAGGCAAGCTTATCTCTATTGATAGAGATCCTGACGCTATAAAGACAGTTTCAGAGAGATTTAAGGGTAATCCCAATTCGGTGATAGTTCAGTCTAATTATTCTGAAATGGCTCAGGTGGCAGAAGATCTTGGTATAGATAAGGTAGACGGAGTTTTGCTTGATTTGGGCGTATCATCATGGCAACTTGATTGTGCAGAGAGAGGCTTCTCTTATCACAAGGACGCATTCCTCGATATGAGAATGAGCCAAAACGGCACATCAGCGTATGATTTGGTGAATGGCTGTTCTGTGGCAGAGCTTACAAGAATCTTCACCGAATATGGAGAAGAAAAATTTGCATATAAGATAGCAAAAGATATAGTAAAAAAGAGAGAAGATGCTCCAATACGTTCTACTTTGGAGCTTGCAGATATAATCAGTGGTGCTTATCCTGCGGCGGCAAGGCGTGACGGTCATCCGGCTCGAAAGGTGTTTCAGGCACTGAGAATAGCTGTGAATGGCGAGATAGAAAAGCTGGAAGAAAGCCTGCAATCAGCGTTTGAGTTGCTTGGTGAAAATGGCAGACTAGCTGTGATAACTTTCCATTCTATAGAAGACAGAATAGTGAAAAGAAAGATGGCAGAATGGATGCAGGGTTGCACATGCCCAAGAGATTTTCCGGTGTGCGTGTGTGGCAAAACCCCAGCCGCTAAGTTGCTTTATAAGCGACCGCTAGAGCCATCAGCACAAGAAATAGAACAAAATAACAGAAGCAGAAGTGCAAGACTTCGTGTGTGTATAAAACTGCACGAGCTATAAAGGAAGAAGAAAGGAAGATGAAGATGCAGTATGATGATAAAAACCTAGCATATGATCTATCTCTGTTTGAATCTTCATCTAAGAGAAAAAACAGTAACTATAAAAAAGATCCGGCTAAAGAAAAGCTTGCTCAAGAAAAGAAAGCTGATGTGATCACCTTTGTTAATCTTGATAAAAAAGATAAAGCAAAGGTAGAGAAAAAGAAAAACCCGGCTCACATATTAGGATATGCTACCTTGTTTGTGCTAACAGCAGGTCTTATCATAATGATGCTGTGTGGACAAGCTGAGCTTACAGAATTAAATCAAAAGATAAGCGAAGCAGAGACTGTATTAAACGAAAAAGAGAGCATATATATTCAAACCGAAATGAAAGTGGAAGCAGAGCTTTCGCCTGAAACTGTGGAACATTATGCTACTAATGTTTTGGGCATGGTGAAAACTGATAACTCCAAAAAAGAGTTTATCAGATTATCAGAGGGCGATCAGGCAGAGATAGCCAAAAAGGATACAGGTACATTTGGTCAGATTATTTATGACAAATGGACTGATATTTGGGAATAATCCGGTTAGAATTTGAGTATAATTTTTTAGCATGATATTAAGCTGAAATGTAACATAATCATAAGTATAACGTAGGGTAGGGCGATGCCCTGCCCTTTCATTATTTTTACAGAAAGGGGTAATACTCTTGAGAAAAGCAGGAGCTAAGAGTACGATCCAGATAAGAACAAGAGTTATTGTAATAATATTATTAATATGCTTTATGGGTGTTATAGCAGATATGTTTTACAATCAGATTGTGAGAGGTGAAGAGCTATCAGTAGCCGCATTTAACCAACAGCTAAAAGACACTCCCATAAGAGCAAAAAGAGGAACAATATACGATGCCACAGGCAAGGTGCTTGCAAAAAGTGCAACCGTGTGGAAGCTTGCTATGGAGCCTAAGTATTTTGAGGATAATGAGCAGAGAGAATATGTTGCAAAAGGCTTGTCTGAGCTGCTCGACACCGATTATGACAAGATTTATAAAAAAGCTCAGGCCAATACATACTATGTGGATGTCGCAAACAATATCGAAAACGAACTCAAGGATAAAATACTGGAGTTTAGAGCCGAGGTTACTGATAAATACAGCAATCTTGCCAATGTAATCAGCTTGCAAGAGGATTATAAGCGATATTATCCTTACAACAGCTTTGCATCATCTGTAATTGGCTTTACTGGCTCTGACGGACAGGGCTTGGCAGGCTTGGAATATCAGTATGACAGCGTGCTGAGTGGCACAAACGGCAGAATTCTCACTGCACTGGACGGTGTAGGAAAAACCGAGATGCCATATGAATATGAATATAAGGTAGATGCTCAAAACGGTAACAACCTTGTGCTAACAATAGACGAAACCGTACAGCGTATAATGGAAAAATACCTCAAGCAAGGACTTGTAGACAACAAGGTATATAACCGTGGAGCTGCTATAATGATGAATGTTAAGACTGGTGCTATAATCGGTATGGCGGTAGAAGAAGGATTTGACCTAAATGATCCATTCACGATAGCAGACGAGCAAAAGCAAAAAGAGATAGACTCACTTCCGGAGGACAAACAAAGCGAAAAAGAAAGCGAGTATCTCTCACAGCAATGGAGAAACAAAGCGGTTTCTGATACATATTATCCCGGTTCGGTATTTAAGATAATCACATCGGCAATGGCACTTGAAGAAGGTGCTATCACGCTTGATTCTACATTCTATTGCAGTGGTGCTTACTCTCCTTATGAAGGAGTATCTCCAATATCATGCCACAACACCGCAGGCCATGGCTCGCAGATATTTAAGCAGGCACTATGTAATTCGTGCAACCCTGCATTTATGATGATAGGTCAGGCTGTTGGTGCTGAGAAGTTCTGGGAATATTATAAGGCATTTGGATATTCAGAAAAGACAGGTATAGACCTTCCCGGCGAATCTGAAGACGTGTTCTTTAGCAGTGATGGCACTATGGGTCCGGTTGACCTTGCTGTTTCGAGTTTTGGTCAGGGCTTTTCTATCACACCAATACAGATGATAACAGCGATTTCAGCTGTTGTTAATGGCGGATATCTAATGAGGCCTTATCTGGTATCTCAGATTGTAGATGATGATGGTAATATAGTGTCTACAACCGAGCCTGAGATAAAAAGACAGGTAGTGTCTAGCGAGGTGTCTAGAACACTTTGCGAGATACTTGAAGAAAATGCCGTGAGTGGCGCCGCTAAAAACGGTTATGTGGCAGGCTATAGAGTTGGTGGTAAAACAGGTACTTCACAAAAGCTTAAAGATGTAAACGAAGATGGTGTTCAGGACTATATCGCTTCCTTCTGTGGATTTGCTCCTGCGGATAACCCTCAATATGCACTGCTTGTTTATTATGATACACCTACAGGCGATAGCTACTATGGTAGTACAGTTTCAGCACCTGTATTTGCTAATATAATGAAAGAGGTTCTGCCTTATCTAGAGCTGGAGGCTCAGTATACAGAAGAAGAGCTTGCAAATATGAGCACAACAGCAGGTGCTTATACAGGCGTTTCTGTAGATGAGGCTAAACAAACTGCCGAACAAGATGGATTTAACGTAATTGTCTATGGCAATGGCGACACGGTACTATCGCAGATTCCATCAGGCGGAGCTGAAATGCCACAAGAGGGAACAGTGGTGCTGTTCACCGATGAAAAATCGGAGCAAGATGTGGTAACAGTGCCTGATCTCACAGGAATGACTATCTCAGAGGCGAACAGAAGTGCTGCTATGTTTAATCTCAATTTGAGCATATCGGGTTCGGCGTCAAGTTCAAACTGCATATCGTATTCTCAGGATATCGAGGCAGGCACACAGGTTAAGCCCGGTACGGTTATTACTGTAAGCTTCTGCGAAACGGATATCGCTGACTAATATATTTGCTATTATGTGCTTGAAACAATTATAATCTGCACAATTATACAATCCTACATTTTATATCAAATATAAAATATTTTCGATGAAATATAATATATTGGAGGTTAAAAAATCATGCGAATGACAGAAATACTGATGACATTTTTAACGGCAATCATAGCTTTAGGTGTAACAGCTGTAATCGGCATATTTCTAGTGCCTTTTTTACACAAGATAAAGTATGGCCAGACCATAAAGGAGATTGGCCCTGCATGGCATAAAAATAAGCAAGGAACTCCTACAATGGGCGGTATCATGTTTATCATAGGAATGATCGTTGCACTTATCGTTACATACACATTTTATTTTGCAACAGGTCAGGGCAGCGTGATATTCCCTGATGCAAATTTCTGTGCGAAAATAGCCGGTGGCTTTGTTATGGCGTTGCTATTTGGTGCAATTGGATTTATAGATGATTATATCAAGGTAGTTAAAAAGCAGAATCTGGGACTCAAGGCAAAGCAGAAGCTTGTACTTCAGTTTATAGTAGCAGCTTTGTATCTCTTTTATATACATCTTACCGGTGGCAAATCCATCACATATATTCCATTTGTAGGCGATGTGAACCTTGGTTTTATGTATTGGATACTTGCAGCTATTGTGATAGTAGGCATTGTAAATGCTGTAAACCTTACAGATGGTATTGATGGTCTTAATGGCTCTGTAACATTCTTTGTAGGCCTTATCATGTTGCTTATAAACTCTCACCTCCAGATAATCGGTATGCAGTTTTTCAGCGCGGCACTCAGCGGTGCTTGTCTGGGATATTTGGTATGGAATTTTTATCCTGCAAAGGTGTTTATGGGAGACACAGGTTCGCTGTTCTTAGGCGGTGCGGTGTGTGCATTGCTTTTCGGATGTGATATGCCAATACTTGTGATACTTGTGGGCTTTATCTATCTGTTTGAGATGTTCTCTGTTATGCTTCAGGTGATGTATTTTAAGCTTACACACGGCAAGCGTATATTTAAGATGACACCGGTTCATCATCACTTCGAGATGAGTGGCTGGAAAGAAACAAAAATTGTAACTGTTTTCAGTGCAATCACATTTCTTGGCGGAATAATAGCATATTTGCTTGTAATTTTCGGAAGACGCTGAGATAACAACACAAATACATAAATAAATATAAGGAGGAAACAGCAATGAGTCAGTCAACTGTAAAAAGTCGTGACAGAGTACAGCCGGTGCAAAAGAATAATAAAAATGCACAACAGATAAAAACAAAGAGAAAAAAACCAAAGTTTTTTGACGTTACAACCGGATTTGATATGCCGTTTTTTATAACTGTTATTTTGCTTGTTATAACAGGACTTATAATGATGTTTTCTGCCAGTTATCCGTCAGCTTACTACTATCGAGGAGACAGCTATGCTTTCTTTTTGCCACAGTTGGTTTTTGCTGTGGTTGGTGTGATTGCAATGATTGTTATATCCACTGTTGATTACCGTCAGCTAAGACGCTGGGCATATGTTGCATATGTTGTTTCTACATTGCTCTTGGTAATCGTTCTGTTTATGCCTGCTGAAAATGGTATACATCGTTGGATTACTATTGGTGTGCAGTTTCAGCCATCAGAAATAGCAAAGTTTGCTGTAATACTTGTGCTGGCGTGCTGGGCATCCACTCACCCTAACAAGATGGATACCCTTAAAACCGGATTAGTGCTACCTCTGATATTTGTTGCTATCACAGCCGTTTTGCTGGTGCTTGAGCCTCACTACTCATGCACAGTGATAATACTTCTCCTTGCACTGGTAATGCTGTTTTTATCGGGCACAAAGTTGGTTTATTTTATCCTTATTGTTGGCGGTGGTGCAGGATTAGCTTCTATTTTGTACTTTTCAGGTGTGCTGTCCGGTTACCTTGATGAGAAGTTTGCCGGTTGGCGCCATGCATTAGAATATGTAGATGATCACACATTTACTTGGCAAACGAGAAATTCTCTCTATGCTATCGGTTCAGGCGGTTTGTTGGGCTTAGGGCCGGGTCAGTCTCGCCAAAAGCATCTTTTCCTTCCGGAGCCTCAAAACGACTTCATCTTTGCTATAGTGGCAGAAGAATTGGGTTTTGTGGGTGCTACGTTGATTTTAGTTATGTTTGCTTATCTTGTGTTCAGAGGTATCAGCATTTGCATGAAGGCACCTGATACATTTGGAAAATTGCTTGGCACAGGACTTTGTGTGCAGATAGGTCTTCAAGTGGTGCTTAATATATTCGTTATTACGGATTTGCTACCAAACACAGGCATCAGTCTTCCTTTCTTTAGCTATGGTGGCACATCTATGCTTATGCTTTTGGCACAGATGGGAGTTGTGCTGTCGATAACCCGACAGGCCAGAGCAGAAAAATATTAAAAAAACAGAGGTGCTTTTAGGTGAAAATGATTCTTGCGGGCGGAGGCACAGCCGGTCACATTAATCCGGCTCTGGCAATAGCCTCTTATGTAAAAAAGAAGCTTCCGGATACAGAGATTTTGTATATAGGAGCCAAGGGAGGAATGGAAGAAAAACTTGTGCCTAAGGCGGGATTTGAATTTAGATCCATAAAAATAAGTGGCTTCAAGAGAAAAATTTCTCCATCTGCCATAAAACATAATATTGTTACTCTAAAAAGGGTGGTTACAGCTCAATCTGAGGCAAAAAAGATAATCAAGGCTTTTTCGCCTGATATAGTGATAGGAACCGGCGGATATGTGAGTGGTCCTGTGCTGAGAGTGGCAGCGAAAATGAAGATTAAAACTGCTATTCACGAGCAAAATGCATTTCCGGGTGTAACAAATAAGCTCTTGTGCAAAGATGTGGATAAGGTAATGCTTGCTGTGGCTGATGCACAAAAGCATATTAAGGGCAGGGATGATTTTATCCTGACAGGCAATCCTGTAAGAGAAGAAATTATAACCGCTGATAAAACCGCTGCACGCAAAAAGCTGGGTGTTGACGATAGACCGCTTATACTTTCATTTGGAGGCAGTTTGGGCGCTCGAAAGCTCAATGAGGCAGTGGCAGAGCTGATATCACGCAGTGCAAAGGATGGTAAATATCAGCATATTCATGCCACAGGCAAAAGCGGACATAGTGATTTTGTTTCATTACTCAAGGGTAAGTGTGATTATGAAAAAAACTCTAATCTCGATATCAGGGAGTATATCTATGATATGCCAGATTGCCTTGCGGCAGCTGACCTTGTGATATCAAGAGCGGGTGCTATAAGTCTTAGTGAAATACAGGTACAAGGAAAAGCATCGGTGCTTATACCGTCGCCATACGTAGCGGAAAATCACCAGTATCATAACGCTATGGCGTTAGTGAATAAAAATGCTGCATCTGTAATAGAGGAAAAAGACCTTAACGGCGATACATTGATATCCACTGTGGATAAAATGCTTGCTAATAAAGAGACTATGGAAATGTATTCTAATAATGCACGCAAAACCGCCATAATAGATGCCAATGAGCGTATATATAAGGTGATAATGAGCCTTTTGGAAAGCAAGTAAGATAATATAAAATTATAAAAATAAACCGTTTGTTTTCGGGCAGATGCCTTAGAACAAACGGTTTTGTTTTGTCAAAAATAATTAACAGAAATTATTAGACTTTTAAATCAAGGGAGTCGATAAGCTTAGCAAGGAACTTCTGAATTGTTGTCACATCTTCCATTGTGATAACATCATCATGGTTGCAATCAGAATTGATTTTTGACATTTCGCCATAATCATTGTGTGTGTTAAGCTCTGCGATAATCTTCTGGAGAGCGGTTACATCTTCCATATTTACAACGTCATCACAGTTTACATCACCATAGAGTGGCTTCTCTGGGATATCGTCAGTGTTTGTATCGTCAGTGTTTGTGTCGTCAGAGTTAGTATCATCTGTGTTTGTGTCGTCACTGTTTGTATCGTCACTGCTTGTGTCGTCAGAATTGGTATCATCTGTGTTGGTATCGTCTGTATTTGTGTCATCACTGTTTGTGTCGTCTGTGTTTGTATCATCACTGCTTGTATCAGTATCCGGCACGTATTCTTCTGTAGCTTCACCAAGGTTAATTATAATTTCAAGGTTCTCGATACCATTATAAACTGATTCTACGCTACCGTAGTTTGTTTCAACCTCAGGGTTTGTGCCGTAGGCAAAGCCTGTATAGCCATAGTAACCGTTGTATGAGAGGAAAACCATATATGAATAATCTTTACCCTCTACAAACTCAGTGTCGGAACTTTCAATATATTCGCCAGCAGCATCTTTCTCCAAAAGCATTGCCTCTATAATATCAAATACATCGTCAGTGCCGTTTCCGAGGAAGAACATATCTTCCAAAGTTGTTGGTTTTCCAATTGCAGGTACCGGAACATTTTCTGCTACTATAGTTTCGAGTGCCTGACCATCGTATTCTACAGCAACATAAGCTGATGTAGAATTTTCCGGAACGAAGTTAGCCAAATAACCATCTACAGTTACCTCTACTTCATCGGCAAAGAAAGAACCAAGTGTTTCAATCTTAAAAAGAAGACCATAAGAGAAATCGTAAGCGTGAATTGCGTCGGAACAACTATCCCACTCTATGGCATCCTCAGAATATCTCCATTCTACAGAGCCTTCAACAACATAGCAACGTGGATCGTCGATTTCTAAGCTAGGTATGTTTAGTGGCATTCCTACCTCAGGGATATATGAGCCGGTAATCGAGAGACTGCTGATCACATCGTCCTCAGATTGTGCGCTTGCAGGCATGATAGCCATTGCGCTGATTAATAATGTAGCCATAATAAGGCTAAGTGCTGATTTTAATAACTTTCGCATTTTTTACATTCCTTTCATCAAAAGATTATTCCAATTATAGCACTTAAAACATTCTATGTCAAATATTAGCCGGTAAAAGACACGTCAATCTAATTTAGCAATAATTCTGTAATCAAAATTACAGCAATAAAATTACTAAGAAAGTCAGAGAGATTATTAATATCGAACAG
This sequence comes from Clostridia bacterium, assembly GCA_029098305.1. GTDB lineage: Bacteria > Bacillota > Clostridia > Oscillospirales > Acutalibacteraceae > JAEEHZ01. The sequence goes on along the minus strand of JAQXOB010000002.1, from coordinate 49 downwards.
ATTGCGCTTCAAAATACCGCTGATAGGCTTGCGAGGCTCATAGCGGTTT
>JAQXOB010000001.1 GCA_029098305.1 Clostridia bacterium | reverse complement strand
TTTGTACTCATTTTGTTTTCACCATCCTAACTACTAATATTGTATCATCTTTTACGTTCATTATCACCCTTATAACATACTATGGTTCACATTCCAATGTGGAAATAATGATGTCCTTCTTCGCAATAATAAACAAGTCGCCTAAGCACTTGTGGCTTTAGCCGACTTGTTTGTGATTTAGTCTAAAGACTTGTATTCGGTTACAGTCTTCAAATATGTTTTAGGATCACCGTTCAGGATCAGCTCAGCGTATGCTACCGGGTCATTATAGACCAGATAATCCAATTCTGATCGCTGATACATATCATCGGCAACCTCGTTCTCCACGGCGATAGTGTCAATCGCAATCATGCCGCCATCAAGGAATTTAAGCTCCACACAGGCAGTATCCATGTTGAACTCACAAGAAATCAATCTATCCATAAGAAACCTCCATTCTACGGAATTTTAGGTCATCCCAAAATATTTGAATGCTTCTCGGATTGCTTTCTCTTTTTCCGGCGGACACTGGGGCTGTCTGGAATCCTCGGATTTTGGCAGATTATAGTTTTTGCCTACTTCCAGTCCACATTTTCTCTTTATCTGAGAAATATAAAGGTTGGACACCTTTAATCCGGTATGCTCCAAAACATACTCCTTGATCTGCGGATAGGTAGCTCCTTCTTGGAACTCCGACATATCCATATCTTCCAAAGAGAACTCAACCCGAATCTTTTTCGAGTCGACCTCGCCCTTGGAAAGCAAGACAACCGTCTCAACGTGCGCTGTCCTTGGGAACATATTAACAGGAGTGACCTCCTCTAGATTATAGCCCAATTCGCACAAGAGCTTCAGATCTCTCGCTTGTGTAGCAGGATTACACGACACATATACTATTCTGTCAGGGTTCATTTTTACGCAGGTTTTTATTAGCTCCTCTGTGCAACCTTTTCTTGGAGGGTCTAGTATGATCACATCTGCATGAATACCCTCTTTTTCTAGCTGTTTTGCAGCTTTTTCAGCATCAGCACAAATGAATCGAGCATTGCTAATGTTATTAAGAATAGCGTTTTCATTGGCATCATCAATCGCTTGTGGCACAATCTCCACACCAATAACCTGAGAAGCCTTGTCACAACAACTAAGACCTATAGTGCCGGTGCCACAATACATATCAAGCACAGTTTCTGCTCCGCTTAGTGAAGCATATTTTTTTGCAATCTCATACAATACTTCTGCTTGAGTACGGTTTACCTGATAAAACGAAAGCGGTGAAAGCTTAAATTTAAGCCCACACAAAATGTCATATATATAACCTCTGCCATGCACTGTGACACATTCATCGCCTAAGATAACATTTGTAGCTTTTTTGTTTATGTTTAGGGTTATACTGACAATATTTTTGCTGTAACTCACAAGTCGTTCTATGAGAACATCTATATGAGGTACTTTTTTGCTTGTAGTGACAATGCATACAGCTATTTCGCCTGTTTTTTCGCCGTGACGAATATACAGATGTCGAAGAAGTCCGCTGTTTGTTTCGCTGTTGTATGCTGATAGTTTAAACTCATTAGCCCAATTTACAAAAATATCGTTTATATCAGAAAAAATATCACTATGTAGCTTGCATTTTTCACATTCTACTATCCTGTGGCTGTGATAAGAATAAAATCCTGTAATAATTTTACTGTTCTTGTCTTTGCCCACCGGATATTGACATTTGTTTCTGTAGCCATCTATTATGCCATTTGACACGGTGTCATTTATTTTGATATTAGAGAAACCGCCAAGCTTTTCCATACAGTCGATTACTCTCTGTTTCTTTATGCTAAGCTCTGCATCATATGATATATGACGAAATACGCATCCTCCACATGACGGAAAAGAGCCACAATCAGAGTCTATTCTATCATCAGATGCAACCAGGATTTCTAGAATTTTTGCTATGGCATAGGTTTTTTTCACTTTTATTACAACAGCTTTAACGGTGTCACCCACTGCGCCACCGGGCAGAAAAACAGCAATGCCGTTATATTTGCCCACAGCATCACCCTCAGACGTTATTCCTGTCAGTTCGAGCGTGATTATATCATTTTTGCTTATATTCATAATTAAAAAGCCCAGTTGCCGTCTTTGAATATCTGCACTCTCGTGCCGTCTTTTGTTACTGCTACTATTGAGAGATCTTCACTACCAATCATGAAATCTTCGTGAATCATAGATTCGTTGACTCCCATTTCTTCTATCTGTTCGAGTGTGTAGTTCTCATAGTGTTTAATAGAGTTTCCAAAGCCTTTGCCGAGAGCTAAGTGGCAGGCTGCGTTCTCATCAAATAGTGTGTTATAGAAAAGTATGCCACTGTTGCTGATAGGAGAATCATAAGGTACAAGCGCACATTCACCAAGATATGCAGCACCTTCGTCCATAGAAATCATCTTTTTGAGCAGATCTTCATTTTTCTCTGCATGAACCTCTACTGCTTTTCCGTTTTCAAAGCGAATAGAGAAGTTTTCGATCAGCTGACCTTGATAGGAGAGAGGCTTTGTGGCATAAACGATACCTTCTGCTTTGCCTTTCATTGGAGTGATGAATACTTCTTCTGTAGGAATATTAGGATTGAAATAGTTGCCGGAGAGTGTGTATTCTCCACCGCCCAAAAATTCAGCGTTGTCTATCATACCTACACGGAAATCTGTGCCGTTTGATGATTTATATTCTAATGACTCAATGCCAAGAGAGTTGAGATATTCGCATCTCTTTGCGAGATCTTCGTTGTGCTTATCCCAAGCGGCTATTGGGTCTTCATCTACTCTTGATGTGTAGAGGATAGCTTCCCAAAGCTTCTCCATAGCAACAGACTTTCTCATTCCAGGGAAAACCTTCTTTGCCCATGCTTCGCCAGGCACAGCGGCTATACACCACTGATATTTGTTTTCCATAGCATCTCTAAATGGTTTGATAACTTTAAAGCGTGCTTGTTGAGCCTTGCTCATTTTTTCCATATTAATACCCTTTAGGCCGTCCGGATCTTCAGAGATTAGATAGATTGTAGCAGGTAGAATGTCCACTCTGTGTTTGATTTTTTCAATCTCCCAGTTTTCTACCTTTTTGAGTGTAGTAAGGCTTCTGTGTCTGTAATGAAGCTTTGCCAGAGGCTGATAGTTCCATTCTACTGTAACTTTTGATGCACCTGCTTTGTAGCATTCATCTACAACGAATGAGACAAATTCAGGCTGATCAAGCTCTGCATAAATAATAACCTCTTGGCCTTTCCTTACTTTTGCGCCTGTTACGGCGATTAATTTTGCATATTTGCGTAAAATTGTCTTTTTCATGTTAAATTAACACTCCTTTTATAAAAATACGCTCATATTATAACAAATGTATATGATTTTGTCACCTATTTTCTCATATATTTGTATTGTTCAAGGTTTATTGGCAAGTGTTAATTGTTAAATAATAAAAATATTAAAAATATTTGTCCGAAATTGTTTTAGCAAATTGTTTATATTATAGAAGACAACAAACCATTGATATTAAAATATGAAAAGATATAATAATATCGTGAAAAATTGCTAACACCTTCCTTTTATCCTATATTCTTATAGTGCACTAAAAAAGTGCACTAGCCCCATGCAGTGCCTCCTGTAGCTGTATGGGGTTTTTCCTTTTAAAAAAATGTAGAATTAAAAAAATGTAGAATTATTTTAAAAAATTATGCTATAGTTCGTTGTGCAAAAGTTCATTTTCGATATGGCTTAAGTTAAAACAGATGGTTTAACTTAAAACATATATACGCTTTTTATTTAGCTATCATACTTGATATAGTATTGATATTATGTTACAATTACACTAATGAGGTATGTGATATGGAAAATTTGTTTTTAGATTTGACTGACAATCAAAAAGGAATATTAAATCAGCTTTTTGCTGATGGCAGGGCACCGCATGCTGTTATACTAGAAGGTGACGATAGTGCGCTCTTGAGCACCGCTGCTGATTATCTTGCGACTATGGCGGTATGTGATGATCCACAAAAGCCTTGCACAAAGTGTAAAAATTGCATCAAATCAATTAATAAAATTCATCCTGACATTAGCTACACAAAGGGCACCGGCACCGCTGGCAGGATAAACGTGAGTGATATCAGGCGCATTTGTAGTGATACATTTATAAAACCAAACGAAGCAGGTTGCAAAGTTTATATTCTGGATAACTGCGATATGCTTAATGTACAATCGCAGAATGCATTTCTAAAAAGTCTGGAAGAGCCTGTGCAAAATATTTTATTTATTCTCAAATGCACTTCGTCATATTCTTTGCTAGAGACTATCCGCTCAAGATGCATCACTATTAATATAAAATCACAGGATGCGACTCCTGCTGATGACGAAGCCTTGCAGTTAGCAGAAAAAATAGCAGAGGCTTTGTGCGAAAGCACAGAATACCCACTTCTTTGTGCAACTTATTTTTCGGGCAAGGATCGCAGCTATTATGTTGATGTGTTGGGATATCTCAAGAAAATATTGGCATCTGCGTGCCTTAGTAATAACGAATTTGGGAAAAAAGAGATTTTACAAAATCTAAATAGATATATAGGTACAAAAAAATTAATTCAAATGATAAGTGTAGTGGACGAGGCTATGTCTGCTTTGTTCAGAAATTCTAACATGAACTTACTTTCTACATGGCTTTGCTCGCACTTGTTTAAAATTAAGGAAGATACTGGAAGTGATATAAATGGTTGAAATAATCGGAGTTAGATTTAAAGAGGGAAGTAAGGTATATTACTTTGATCCGGACGGCAAAAAGCTAGAGCAGGAGACACTTGTCATAGTGGAAACTGCCAGAGGAATAGAATGTGGCACAGTTGTGATTGCTAACAAAAAGATAGAAGAAGATAAGGTAATCTATCCGCTTAAAAAGCTAATCAGAATTGCCACAAAAGAGGATATTGAAAAAATAGAACAAAATAAGATTAAAGAGAAAGATGCATTTAAAATCTGTGAAGAAAAAATCGTTGTGCATGAGTTGCCTATGAACCTTGTGGATGTAGAATATACTTTTGATAACAGCAAGATTTTGTTTTACTTCACGGCAGATGGCAGACTGGATTTCAGAAGTCTTGTTAAAGATCTTGCAGCTGTTTTTCACACCAGAATTGAGATGAGACAGATAGGTGTGCGTGATGAGGCCAAAATGCTTGGAGGTATTGGAATTTGCGGTAGACCTTTCTGTTGCAAACAGTTTTTGGAGAACTTCCAGCCTGTTTCTATAAAAATGGCAAAGGAGCAGGGACTTTCACTTAGTCCTGTGAAAATCTCCGGTACTTGTGGCAGACTTATGTGTTGTCTGCAATATGAGCAGGAAGTGTATACAGATCTTCTTAAAAAGACTCCAAAGGTTGGTGCAATCGTAAATACACCTGACGGCAAAGGTGTAGTGACTGAAATTAATATAATAAGCGGAAATATAAAGGTTCATCTGGATAAATCACCTGAGGGTATTTGTCATCTGTATAAGGTTGAACAAGTGAAAACCCTAAAAGATGCACAAATCAGAGTAGAAAAAAGAGAGCTTGAAGAGCTAAAAGGATTGGAATAAATTTAGAATAATTTATGACATTTTTTTGTTGAATTATTGATATGAATATGTTAAAATTGTGCTTGATTTTTTACGATTGAATGTGTAACTGCTTTATGCATTGATACACGATTTATATTTAGGTGAATGTATATGAAAAGAGCAATTTTAACAGTTTTATCTATACTGGTTTCGGCAACCGTTTTGGCAATACTGGTTATGTCTATAGCGTATTCTTGTTCTAAAAGTCGTGTTGTAGACAAAGGAATGATGACATACTATGGCTCTATGACAAAAAGTGTTGAAAGTCAGTTGGATGATGAATGTCTAGAAAAATTTCAGGGTAAATGGATAGAAGAAGGGAATAATAACTATCTCTTTGTTCTTGAATTTGAAAAGGACAATCTTACAATTAAACATAATGATAAAATAGAATTTGCCGGTAAGGTTGAGTCATCACGAAGTAATCCTAACTATGTCAAGATAGTGAATCAGGAAAGTTCTAAAAGTTTACCATTTTATGAGTTTGAATATAAAAATGGTGTGTTAAAAACATATATGGTTGTATTTGATACTGACAGTATGCCGGGGTATACATTTGTAAAAGCTAACTAAACAAAAAGGAGGTAGATTTTATGTCACTTAAAGATGATTGGAAAAAAACAGGAAAAGGTCTTGGAAGTTCTTTTAAAGACTTGGGAAAAAGCATAGTCCGCTCTGCCAAAACAGGTGTGGGTAAGGTAGATGATGCAGTAGAGGGAAGAGAAAAGCAACCTGGAGAAAGCAATGTATTTAATGATGGTACATGGAGAAAAACCGGTAAAAATCTCGGAGGCGCTTTTGCAGATCTTGGCAAATCTATTGTGAAATCAGCCAGAGTCGGCATAGATAAGGTAGACGACAGCGTAAGGAAGAACGACAAAGACGAATAAGAGGAAAATATTGCCTGATGTTCGGTTTAATTATCGAATATCAGGTATTTTTTTAGATAATTTGTAAAATTGACCATTAAATGTATTGCATAAAGTGATATAATATGTTAAAATTGACTATGTAATGGATTGACGATTTTTTTGAAGAGGGGCAAATTAATATGAAAAGAATAATTTCTATCATCCTTGCTGTGATGCTTGCATTACCATCTACAATAGCTGCTAATGCAAGCATAGCTAATGATGAGGATTTTATGACTTGTGTGCAAACAACTAAGACTATGAATGATAATGTAGATTACTTCTCTACTGATACTGATATTTCTTTTAGGTCAACATCAAATGGATCTGATCCTTCAATCTCTGTACATTATGATGACAGATACTTTATGGCGGATAGCTCGGTGTATAGCAATGACTTAGCAAAGCTTTCACTTAGAATGTCTCTCTCGGCTTTCAACTGTGCAGCAGATGATGGTAGCTATGAAAACAAAAGTAGAAATATAGTCGATTTTATGAATAAATGCAAATTTGAAAACATTTATGTAAATGAAGACTTTAAGAAAAAACCTACTCAGGATTCCATCGGAGTATGCTTAGCAACAAGAAAGATAGGCGACACAACTCTCATAGCAGTGGCGATAAGAGGCGGCGGATATGAGAGCGAGTGGGCAGGCAACTTTAATGCCGTGACCACCGGTGACACACACCCCGGATACGAGATTGCTGCCCGCAGTGTGCAGAAGTGTATAAACTCATATATTAATAGAGATTACACACTTTTACAAGAGCATGAAGATGGAAAAACAAAGCTATGGATGGTAGGCTACAGCCGAGGTGGTGCTGTTGCAAACCTTGCATCTGCTCGTATATTGGATGAAATGATGTTTCCGAAAGAAAGGATGTACACCTATACATTCGAGGCGCCTCAGCCATCAGCAGCTGCATATCATGGTGACGAGTATGGCTGCATATTCAATATCGTAAACCCAGTGGATCTTGTGCCAAAATTGATAATGAAAGATTGGGGATATGGAAGATACGGAAAGGATTATTATATCCATACTAAGAACAATGTAACATTTGACAAGGTTTCTGACGAAGTGCTTAAGAGAGCAAATAGATATCTTGAATTAGGCGGTGAAGAATGGTTTGAAGAGATTCCGGGTTCTACCACTGCAAATGCACCAGCGCTGGACGATGTTGTAACAATGGTTGCTGATGAATTAGGAAGTCCAAATTCCAGCAAGTCTATATTGCTTGTTGGCATTTTGAAAGTTGTTTTCTTGAGAAAATATGGTTCGCTAAGGGGAGAACCTGATATCGATATATCAGAAGAATTGTTGGATACACTTGGCAGAGTGATAAATGTTAAGTTTGATATAAATTATATTCAACAAGGTATCAAAGCACACTATCCAGAGCTTACTCTAGCATGGTTAGATACCGTGCCACCACTTCCAAGCCCGGATGATTATCGAAAGGTAAGTCTTAATTCAAAGGTAAATATATCTGTGTATGATTCTAAGAGTAATCTTGTGTCACAGACCAAAGGTGGTAAACCACAAAGCATAGAAGGTTCAGGAATAGAGGCTGTGATTAAAGATGACTCTCAGATTTTGTATCTACCAACTTTTGAGGAATATATTATCAGACTTACTACAGTAAATGATGATGATCTTAATTACAAGGTTACAGAATTTATCGATGGAGAAGCAGGCAAGACGGTAAGATATGATGGTATAAAAGTTATATCCGGTGAAAAATATACGGGAATTATTGAAAATTTAGAGAAAACAAAAGATGCAAAATATATGCTCTTTAAAGGCGACTCGCATATACCGGTTTATAATGACACCGACATAGAGCCAGAAGATGACACAGATTCTTTCATTATTATAGAAACAGATTCTGATATTACTACAGATACTACTTCCGATACCTTAACTGACAGCACAGATACATCTTCAGACACAGAACAAAAGCATATTATACCTGGTGATTTAAATGAGGATGATATCGTTACAATGGAGGACGTAGTCCTATTGCAAAGGCATATTGCAGATTTAGTGGCGATACCGAATAAAACATTGCTTTGTGCAGATGTAAATTTTGATAAAGATGTCAATATGGAAGATGTAACAAGGATGCAGACATATATTGCGAAGCTGATAGATAGCTTTTAATTCGAAAAAATAAGATGATTTATACAGCATGTTGATGCCGATAAGGCGATAATATGCTGTAATTTTTTATGCAAATTAGGTTGAAAGCTTAAAATATTATTTTTAATCAAGAAAGTATGCAAAATTACTTGAAAATTTTCAATTTTTGGGGTAAAATACAATACATGGAAAATTGTTTTTCTGATTATATTGAAAGGAATGACTAATAATGAATTATTTAAACAAAAAATCTGTAGAAGATATTGAAGTAAACGGAAAAAAAGTGTTAGTACGCTGTGATTTTAATGTTCCATTTGATGCTGAGGGAAATATCACTGATACAAAGCGTATTGACGAGGCTCTTAAGACAATTAAATATTTGCTTGCTCACAACGCAAAGGTTATTCTTTGCTCTCACCTTGGTAGACCAAAGGGTGAGTTTAATATGAAATTCTCACTTGCTCCTGTGGCTGCTTATCTTTCTAAGGCTCTTGGCATGGAAGTTAAGATGGCTAAGGATGTTATCGGCGAAAGCGCAAAGTCAATAGCAGCTGACCTTAAAGAAGGTGAAGTTGAGCTTATCGAGAACGTTCGTTTCCACAAAGAAGAGGAAAAGAACGATCCGGCTTTTGCAAAAGAGCTTGCTTCTCTTGCAGAGGTTTATGTAAACGATGCTTTCGGAACAGCTCACAGAGCCCATGCTTCTACAGCTGGTGTGGCTGACTATCTGCCGGCAGTTTGTGGTTATCTCATTCAGAAAGAAATTTCTGTAATGGGTGGCGCTCTCACAGAGCCAAAGAGACCTTTTGCTGCTATTCTTGGCGGTGCTAAGGTTTCTGACAAAATCGGTGTTATCAACAATCTTCTCGATAAAGTAGATATCCTTATCATCGGTGGTGGCATGGCTTACACATTTATGAGAGCTATGGGCAACGGTGTTGGCACATCTATCTGCGAGGAAGATAAGATTGATCTCGCAAGAGAAATGATGGAAAAGGCTAAGGAAAAGGGTGTTAAATTCCTTCTTCCTATTGATACAAAAATTGCTACAGAGTATGCACCTGATGCAGAATCTAAGATCGTTCCATCAAACGAGATCCCTGATGATTGGATGGGTCTTGACATTGGCGAAAAGACAAGAGAACTCTTTGCAGATGCTATCAAGGGTGCTGCAACAGTAGTATGGAACGGACCAATGGGCGTTTCTGAGTGGGAAAACTTTGCAGGTGGCACAATCGCAGTAGCAAAAGCTGTAGCAGAGAGCGGTGCTATTTCTATCATTGGCGGTGGCGACAGCGCAGCAGCAGTAGAAAAGCTCGGCTTCGCTGATAAGATGACTCACATCTCAACAGGTGGCGGTGCATCTCTCGAGTTCCTCGAGGGCCTTGTGCTTCCGGGTATTGCTTGCCTTAATGATAAATAATTATTAATAAAAATATTTTAAGAAAAAGGGATAGGGTAGTTCTGTCCCTTTTTCACTGAAAAAAATGAAAGGAAGCAATATTACAAGGAAATATTGCGAATACTAAAACAATGAACAAGAATTTACGTAAAGCTGTTTTGGCTGGAAATTGGAAGATGAACAAAACTCGCAGTGAGGCTAAGGCTCTTATTTCTGAGTTAATCGCTAACGAGGATATCAAAAAGGCTGATTGTGGTGTGGTTATTTGTGTACCATTCACAAATCTTGAAACAGCATTAGAGCTTACAAAAGGCACAAACATTAAGGTTGGTGCTGAGAACTGCCACTTTGAAAAAAGCGGTGCTTTCACAGGCGAAATTTCAGCTGATATGCTGGTTGAGATGGGCGTGGAATATGTAATAATCGGACATAGCGAGAGAAGACAGTACTTCGGCGAAACTGATGAGACTGTAAACAAGAGAACCCTTGCAGCATTAAATGCAGGTCTTAAGGTTATACTTTGCGTAGGAGAAACTCTCTCACAGAGAGAGGAGAACATCACTGAGGAGATAGTGTCTATCCAGACAAAAATTGCTTTGAAGGGCGTTACAGCAGAACAGCTTAAGAACGTGATAATAGCTTATGAGCCAGTATGGGCTATCGGCACAGGCAGAACAGCCACATCAGAGCAGGCAGCTGAGGTTTGCGGATTTATCAGAGGTATTGCATCAAAATTGTATTCTAAGACAGATGCTGATGCTCTTACAATCCAATATGGTGGATCTATGAATCCTAAGAATGCAGACGAGCTTCTTGCACAAGAGGATATAGACGGTGGTCTTATCGGCGGTGCATCACTTAAGTCAGCAGACTTTGCATCATTAATCGTATCTGCATCTAAATAATTAAACGGAAAGGGTAATTATTACATGAATAAGCCATTAGCTTTAATCATATTAGACGGCTTTGGTATTGCAGGAGATAACGGCAATGCTATCAAATCTGCAAATACACCTAATATAGACAAAATATTTTCATCAAACCCTATCACACAGATAGGTGCATCCGGAATGGATGTAGGCTTGCCTGATGGACAGATGGGCAACAGTGAGGTTGGTCACACAAATATCGGTGCAGGCAGAATAGTATATCAAGAGCTTACAAGAATCACAAAGTCTATCAAAGATGGCGATTTCTTTAGCAATCCTGCATTAGTTAATGCTGTGGAAAATGCTCTCAAAAATAATTCTGCACTTCATCTTTTTGGACTTCTCTCAAATGGCGGTGTTCACAGCCACAACACACATATGTATGGAATTTTGGAACTTGCTAAGAGAAAAGGTCTTAAGGAAGTTTATATCCATGCTTTTCTCGATGGTCGTGATGTGCCACCATCAAGTGGTATCGACTTTGTAAAAGAATGTGAAGAGAAGATAAAGGAAATTGGCGTAGGCAAGATTGCTACAGTTATGGGCAGATACTATGCTATGGATAGAGATAATCGCTGGGAGAGAGTAGAAAAGGCTTATAGTGCTATTGTTTATAGAGAGGGTGTAGCAGTTAGCGATGCTGTAAGCGCTGTTGCAAAGTCTTATGAAGATGGCGTTACAGATGAATTTGTTCTTCCTGCTGTAGTAGACGGCGGTGCTGGATTAAAGGCAAATGATAGTGTGATTTTCTATAATTTCCGACCAGACAGAGCAAGAGAAATTACAAGAACATTTGTAGATCCGGAATTTTCAGGATTTGAGCGTAAAAACGGTTTTTTCCCACTTAAGTATGTGTGTATGACTCAATATGATGCTACAATGCCAAATGTTGATGTTGCATTTAAGCCACAATCCCTCAAGAATACATTGGGAGAGTATCTTAGCGCTAAGAATATGACTCAGCTCAGAATAGCTGAAACAGAAAAATATGCTCATGTAACCTTCTTCTTCAACGGTGGTGTTGAAACTGTTTCTGAAGGTGAAGACAGAGTTTTGGTGGCATCTCCAAAGGTAGCTACTTATGATATGCAACCGGAGATGAGTGCTTATGAAGTTGCCGATAAGTGTTGCGAGCGTATTGAAAGCGGAGATTATGATGTAATCATACTCAACTTTGCAAACTGCGATATGGTTGGTCACACAGGTGTGTTTGATGCAGCTGTAAAGGCAGTAGAGGCAGTAGATTCTTGTCTTGGTAAGGTGGTAGCATCTATTGAAAAGATGGGTGGCAAGGCTATAGTAACAGCCGACCATGGTAATGCTGACAGAATGTATGATGTAGATGGTTCTCCATTCACAGCTCACACCACAAATCCGGTACCACTCTGTGTAATCGGACATGAATGTAAGCTCAGAGAGGGAGGTAGACTGGCAGATATCGCACCTACAATGCTTGAGATGCTTTCTCTGCCACAGCCGGAAGAGATGGATGGCGTTAGCCTAATAGCTCACGACTAATTTTATGCTGTATAAGAAGCTGTTGCATTTAAGATTAATATGCACAAATAAACGGATTTGTCATCAAAATCGGCTCCCTCTGACGAGGGAGCTGTCGAGTGAAACGAGACTGAGGGAGAGAAAAAACTGCTTTTTCAGAATTTTTATCTTTTCTCTCCCTCCGTCAAAACTTCGTTTTGCCACCTCCCTCGTCAGAGGAAGGCGCAAATTGTGTAAATTGCCTCTATTGCAACAGCCCATTTGAAATCACAAAAAGTTATATTTGTATAATAACTAAATAGGATAATGCCCGATATTAAGTTTTATGCTTAATATCGGGCATTTTGTTATATGAAAATTCCTTTCATTTGTTCTCAAGGTGTTGATTATATAATTATTTTCTTGTATAATTAAATAGTATAATTGTAAGTATAAGGAAAGAGGATAATTATGGTGTATTCTAGCAACAGCCTTGGTCTATATGGGCTTGATGCGTTTGTTGTAAAGGTGGAAGCCAATATAGAGGTAGGACTTCCATATTTTGGAGTGGTTGGTCTTCCTGATGCAGCGGTAAAGGAATCACGAGACAGAGTAAGAGCCGCCATGACTAACTGCGGATTTGAATTTCCTATAGGCAGAATTATCGTGAATTTAGCCCCTGCTGATATTCGCAAAGAGGGGCCAATCTATGATTTGCCAATACTTGTATCATTACTAATGGCAAGCGGACAGCTAAAAGGGCCGTTTTTAAAGTCTGCATTCATCGGAGAGCTTTCTCTATCAGGTGAGGTAAGAAGTGTGAATGGTGTGTTGCCAATGACGATAGCTGCCAAGCAGGCCGGCTTTAAATCTATTTTTGTACCATATGACAACTGCTACGAAGCAGCGGCAATAGAGGGTATCAATGTGTATGGCGTAAAAGATATTGCGCAGCTTTACAAATGCCTGATAGGCAAGGTTATGATAGAGCCTACCGTGTACAAACCGTCTGTGAAGCAAGAAACCTTTGCTTATCCTGATTTTTCGCAGGTTAAAGGACAACTGGAGGCTAAGCGTGCGTTGGAAATTGCAGCAGCAGGTGGCCATAATGTGCTTTTGATAGGGCCTCCCGGCTCCGGTAAAAGTATGCTCTCCAAGCGTGTTCCATCTATCCTGCCTGATATGACGTTTGAAGAAAAGATAGAAACAACCAAAATTCATTCTATAGCGGGAACATTGGGAAGTGGTGGTTCTCTGGTAAATGAAAGGCCATTTCGTTCACCGCACCATACAATATCTCCTGCCGGACTATCCGGCGGTGGCTCAATACCAAAGCCTGGCGAAATCAGTCTAGCGCATAATGGTGTGCTGTTTTTGGACGAGATAGCTGAATTTCCGAGAAACACCATGGAAGCTTTGCGTCAGCCGATAGAAGACGGCATAGTGACTATATCCAGAGTGAGTGGCTCACTTAGCTATCCATGCGAGATAATGCTGATAGGTGCTATGAATCCTTGCCCATGCGGATATTTTGGGCATCCTACAAGACCATGCACGTGTTCACAGTCTGCTGTAACAAAGTATCTTTCAAGAATCTCCGGTCCGTTGCTCGATAGATTTGATATACATATAGAGGTTCCTGCTGTGGAATTTAAGGAATTAAACTCCAGCATTAGTGCAGAAAGCTCTGAAAAAATCAAAAAAAGAGTAAATGAGACAAGAATGGTACAGCTAGAAAGATATAATGGTAAAGGCATAAACTGTAACGCAAAGCTAAAACCCGGTATGCTAAATGATTACTGCAAGCTGAGCGATAAGGCGGTCAAGGTGATAGAAAAAGCTTTCGACAGCATGGGTCTTTCTGCCAGAGCATATGACAGAATACTAAAAGTGTCACGCACGATTGCTGATCTGGAGAGAAGCGAGATCATAAACGAGCGTCATATTTCAGAGGCGATTCGTTACAGAAGTCTTGATAATAAATATTGGAAGCATTAATTTTATTTTAATAAGTTGGTGAATAAACTTATGGCAAGAAGTACATCGGCAAAAGAAAAACAAAACTCAAAACATTTTGGAAAACTGAAAAACCATATAGAAAAAAACAAGTTTACATTTGTTATCTATCTTGTATTGCGTTTTCTTGTGATAGGATCTATGGTGAGTGCAATAGTGAGAGGCGATTTGGAAAGTGTTTTTGTTTGTGTGCTTTCTCTGGTGCTTTTTATGTTGCCTGCCTTTGTAGAAAAAAACTTCGGCATTGACATACCATCGCTTACAGAAATTATTATTTTGCTTTTTATATTCAGCGCAGAGATTTTGGGTGAGCTTCAGTGTTATTATATCAAGGTTCCATATTGGGACACAATGCTACACACGATAAATGGATTTTTGTGTGCGGCGGTAGGTTTTTCGCTGATTGATATATTAAACAGAAACGAAAAAGTTAAGTTTACGCTTTCTCCGTTGTTTCTGGTAATTGTGTCTTTCTGCTTTTCTATGACAGTGGGCATATTGTGGGAATTTTTTGAGTTTGGCTGTGATATATTTTTAAAAACTGATATGCAAAAGGACACCATAATAAATTCGATATCCAGTGTGGCTCTAGATCCTACTAACAGCAACAAGGCAGTCGTTATAGAGGGAATAGATGACATAATTATAAATGGAGATAGCATAGGGTTAGGTGGATATATCGATATAGGTATAATTGACACGATGAAGGACCTTTTTGTTAACATGATAGGTGCAATCGTATTTAATATATTTGGATTTTTTTATTTAAAATCCAGAGGAAAAGGAAAAATAGTAAAGCTATTGATTCCAATACCTGTCGAGAATGAAAGCAAAGATAAAAGTAAAAAAGAAAATAGTCTTGAGGAGAAAAATTATGAGTGAATTGACTATAAATCGAAAGAAAACTAAACTGATAAAGGTTGGAAATAAACTGATAGGCGGAGATTCGCCGATAACAGTGCAATCTATGCTTAACGTACCATCCACAGACATAGCAGGAAGTGTTGAGCAGGCTGTGAGACTGGAAAAAGCAGGATGTGACATTATCAGAATAGCAATACCTGATAAAGATGCTATACAGTTGATACCAGCTATAAAAAAAGAGGTGTCAGTGCCGATAGTGGCTGATATTCATTTTGATTACAAGTTGGCTTTGGAGGCTGCCCACGCCGGAATTGATAAAATCAGGATAAACCCTGGCAATATTGGCTCTGATGATAGAGTAAAGCAGGTGGCAGACATATGCCGCCAAAAAAGCATACCGATCAGGATAGGCGTAAACTCAGGTTCGTTGGAAAAAGAGATTTTAGCAAAGTATTCTCATCCTACAGCGGAGGCACTATGCGAGAGTGCAATGTATCATGCATCATTGTTGGAGAAATTTGATTTTGATGATATTGTGCTGTCAATCAAATCTTCTGATGTACTTACAATGACCAGAGCATATACTCTTGCAAGCGAGCAGTGCAATTATCCTTTGCACCTTGGTGTTACTGAGGCAGGCACTAAACGATTGGGTATAATAAAATCTAGTGCAGGTATAGGCTCGTTGCTTTTAAATGGCATAGGCGATACTATTCGTATTTCACTTACTGCTGACCCTGTGGAAGAGGTATATGCGGCTAAGGATTTGCTTAGAGCGATAGGACTAAAAAAAGACGGTGTAACCTTTGTGTCGTGTCCGACGTGCGGAAGAACCAGAATAGATCTTATCGGGCTGGCAGAGAGAGTACAAAACAGACTAGCTGATTGTGATAAGAATATAAAAGTGGCTGTTATGGGATGTGTGGTTAATGGTCCGGGAGAAGCACGAGAAGCCGATATCGGTATCGCCGGTGGCAAAGGCGAGGGATTGATATTTAAAAAAGGCGAGATTATAAAAAAAGTGCCTGAAGAACAGCTCCTCGATGCATTGATGGAAGAGATAGAAAAGCTGTGATTATTTGCTTTTTAAAAAAGATTGATAGTGGGGCAATGGAATGGCAAAGGTAAATTATATATTTGATGACTATATATCAGAAGATTTTCCTGCAGCAGTGGGCAAAGGCAATGTAATATCTGTTGATATCAAGACTAATGAGAGAAAAATGTATCTCAAGGTCAGCTTCGACTATTTCGTGCCTACAGTTCAGCTGGAAACAGCCGAGAGGATTATCGTTAATTCTAAGCTTCAGCTTTTGAGTGCAAGTATAACACCACTTTTTCCAAGTGAGTGCTTTAAGGTAGAATATTTTCAGGATATAGTGTCAAGATTAAAGAGGAACAACGCGTCGCTCAATGGCGTTTTTAATGATGCACAGGTTAGAATAGATGGCGGTGTGCTTTATATCAAGCTTGCTCATGGCGGAAAAAACCTGATTGATTTGCTTAATATAAACGAACAGCTTATAAAATTGATAGAAAATGAATTTGGCTTGTCCTTTGTGATAAAATACGAGGGCATTACCGAGGTTGATCAGGATTCTGCTGTGCAGATAGATCATAAGGAAACAGAAATAGAGCGAGAAAGACGAGAACAGATAGTAGAATATATGGAGGAATACACCGATAGCCTCAGAGATAAAAATGCTGGTGTTACCATAGTGAATAACACTGTTAGGGAGGTTGAGGTGCGCACAGACGAATTTATGTTGCCCAAGCCGGTGTTGAGCATCTTAAAACCGGTGTATGGCAAAACCATAAGTTTCGCTGATGGACTTGTACCAATATCATCTCTCAATAGTGAGTCTGGTATAGTTATGATTTGGGGTGAGGTTTTCTTTAAGGAGGATAAACTCACTCGCAAGGGAGATAAAAAAATATACAATATTTCTATTACGGACTACACAGGCTCCATTACGCTTAAAATATTTGAAAAGGTTGATAATTGCGGTGCACTTGATGGACTCAAAAAGGGTATGCCTATCGTAGTGAGAGGTATGTGTGAGTTTGATAAATTTGATAATGACACGGTGATAAGTGTTAAAGATATAGCCTCCACAGAGAAGGTAAAAGTGGTGGACAATGCACCCGAAAAGAGAGTAGAACTGCATTTGCACACAAATATGTCACAGATGGATGCCGTGACAGCACCTGCTGCTCTGATTGAAAGAGCGGCTAATTGGGGCCACAAGGCTATTGCAATCACAGACCATGGTGTTGCTCAAGCTTTTCCGGAGGCTATGAACACAGTAGAGAGTATAAACGCAAAGAGAAAAAAGGCGGCAGAAGAGATGGGTCAGGAACCTGACCTTTTTAAGGTGATTTATGGCACCGAGGCTTACTTTGTAAACGATATTGTAGATTGTGTGTATGGCGAGAGTGAAAAAACAATAAAAGATGAGTCTGTCTTTTTAATGTTTGATAGAAACGACTCTAAGGTGACAGGTTTTTCGGCAGTGAGGGCTGCTGATGGCAATGTAATTGCTAGCACCGAGCATAATGACCTTGCAGATGATAACGAGGTTTTGGATAAAATTTGCGAGTTTGCCGTGGAGGGTAGTGTGTTTATAGTCACTGACCTTAATGATATAAACTATCTGCAAGAGATTACAAAGGAAAATCAAGACCATTTGAATTTTACATATATTGATATTATGACACTTTCCGGAGTGTTGCTCACAGACCTAAGTGCTGATGATATTATGTCTGTTGCAGAATACCTGCATCTTACAGATGATAAGACTATCGACACTTCTTTGCAGAAGTCACTGTTGCTTGTAGAAATCTATAAGCTATTGTGTCAAAGACTGGAAAAGGATTATCAAATTAAGGAAATATCACGAATAAATACCGGTATATTAGACAAAGACCTCAAATCAATAAAGTATTTTCACCAGATAATACTTGTAAAAAATAAGGTGGGCTTGAAAAACCTATATAAGCTAATATCAAAAGCACATCTTGAATATTTTTATAGAAGACCTCGTATTCCCAAAAGCGAGTTGATAAAGCACCGTGAGGGATTGATAATAGGTAGTGCCTGCGAAATAGGAGAGTTATTCAGAGCGATTGTTGATGGCAAGCCCGATGAAGAACTCATCAAGATAGCCTCTTTTTATGATTATCTTGAGGTACAGCCTATTGGCAATAATATGTTTATGTATCGTGATGGCAAGGTGGACAGCGTAGAAAAGCTAAAAGACTTTAACCGAAAGGTGATAGAGCTGGGCGAAAGGCTCAGCAAGCCCGTTGTAGCCACTTGTGATGTGCATTTTTTGGATCCACATGATGCGGATTATAGAAAAATTTTGATGGCAGGGCAAGGATTTACTGATTTTGACATTCAGGCTCCGCTTTATTTGAGAACAACCAAAGAAATGCTGGATGAGTTCTCTTATCTCGGCGAAGAGAAAGCCTATGAGATAGTGGTAAAAAATACTAACATGATAGCAGATATGATAGACTATGTAAGACCTATTCCAGAGGGCGTGTTTCCACCTTTTATAGATGGTGCAGAAGAACAACTCACCACAATCACATGGAAACGTGCAAAGGACAAATACGGTGATCCTTTGCCAAAGATTGTAGAAGACAGACTTAACAAAGAACTGGATTCTATCACAAAATATGGTTTCTCCGTGCTATACATGACAGCACAGAAGCTTGTGGCCGATAGCGAAGCTCATGGATATTTGGTGGGATCGAGAGGTTCTGTTGGATCTTCATTTGTGGCTACAATGTCCGGTATTTCTGAGGTTAATCCATTATGTCCTCACTATATCTGTCCGAATTGTAAAAACTCTGAATTTATTACAGATGGAAGCTATGGTTCAGGGTTTGATTTGCCGGAGAAAAACTGCCCCGTGTGTGGCACAAAATATCAGCAAGACGGTCACGAAATTCCATTTGAAACATTTTTGGGATTTAAAGGAGATAAAACACCTGATATAGACCTCAACTTCTCCGGTGAATACCAATCTTACTCACATAGATACACCGAAGAGCTGTTTGGACATGACAATGTGTTTAAAGCCGGCACCATTGCCACTGTGGCAGACAAGACAGCAATAGGCTTTGCAAAAAAATATGCAGAGGTAAAGGGTGTGCGAATAAACAAAGCAGAGGAAATACGTTTGGCAGCAGGATGCACAGGTGCAAAGCGCACTACTGGTCAGCATCCCGGAGGAATGGTTGTTGTGCCAAAGGGTATGGAGATTTACGATTTTTGCCCTGTTCAGCATCCTGCTAACGACCAAAAATCAGATAATATAACCACTCACTTCGACTTCCACTCTATACACGACACCATCTGTAAGCTGGATGAACTCGGCCATGATGTGCCGACGATATATCACTATTTGGAAAAGTTCACAGGAATATCTGTTATGGATGTTTCGATGAGCGACAAGGATGTTATATCGTTATTCACATCTACCAAGGCGTTGGGTATTGAGCCGGAAGATATAGATTCACAAACAGGTACATTTTCTTTGCCCGAGGTAGGCACGGGATTTGTGCGACAGATGCTTTTAGAGTCACAGCCAAAGACATTTTCAGACCTTCTTCAGGTTTCGGGACTTTCTCATGGTACTGATGTGTGGATAGGTAACGCACAGGACCTTATCAAAGATGGTACCTGCACTATTTCGGAGGTTATAGGAACACGTGACAGCATTATGACTTATCTGATGCATAAAGGACTTGATCCTCAGATGTCGTTTAAAATTATGGAAATAGTGCGAAAGGGCAAAGCTACGAAGCTACTCACAGAGGAGCATATAAATGCCATGAAAGAGCATAATGTGCCACAGTGGTATATTGACTCCTGTATGAAAATAAAATATATGTTTCCTAAGGCTCACGCAGCCGCTTATATGATTGCTACATTGCGTTTGGGATGGTATAAGGTGCATAAGCCTATGGAATATTATGCGGCTTATTTCACTGTGCGGAGTGAAGGTATCAATGCCGAAGTAGTTATTGGCGGTAAAGAGGTTGTAAAAAACAGGATGGAATTTATTAAACAATTGGGATATGAAGCTACAGCTACAAATAATCAGGAGTTTTCTATGCTTCAGATTGTTAACGAAATGCTTGCAAGAAAGATTAAGTTTTTGCCGATAGATATATTCAAGTCTAAGGCGAAGGAGTTTGTGGTGGAGGATGATGGAATTCGATTGCCATTTTCCACTGTGGAAGGACTTGGCATAACAGTAGCAGAAAGCTTGGAACAGTGTGTGAAAGAGCATGAGATTATTTCTATAGAGGATGTTATGATTCATGCTAAGGTTTCTAAGACTCTGATAGATAGAATGATAGGTCTGAAAGCCTTTGGAGATCTACCTATGCAAAGCCAGATTTCAATGTTTTAAACTAATGAATTTTATACAAGAGGTAAGTTTTAATTATGAAAAAAGAAAATTTCAAAAATTATCTTTTATTTTTGCTCACAGGTGCGGCTGTAGTTTTGATATTGCTAAATTTCAACGTGGTGTGGGCTGTGTTGGAAAAAATTTTTGCTGTACTATCACCATTTATAGCAGGTTTAATTATTGCATATGTGGTTAATATGCCTTATAATTGGCTATATCACAGGGCTTTTGCCGGACTTGGTGATGAGAAAAACTTTAAGGGACGGATACGAAAACCACTTTCACTGATATTATCATTTTTATTTTTTGGCGGTGTGATAGCATTTGTAATATGCATAATTGTGCCTGAGCTGAGCAAAAGTATAGGTGTGTTACAGGAAAATATGGATGATTACATACTTGGAGCTAATAAATGGCTTGAGGATGTACTTCCGAATATCGGATATAAATATAGTGGCACAAATGATTTGCTAAAACCACTCAATGATTTTTCAAAATTTTTAGGTGCTCAGGATATCAATACCTTGGCATCTGATTTTATGAAGCTTATTTTTCCACATTTATATGATATTACAAAAAATATTACAATGACCTTGTATAATATAATAATCAGCACGGTTGTTTCTGTATATTTACTTGCATCAAAGGAAAAACTTTTATCACAGAGCAAAAAAGTGATGTGTGCCTTGTTAAAAGAAAAACAGTTAAAATACTTGTTCAAAGTTGGAAGAACCTCAAACGAAATGATAAGTCGATTTATATGTGGTAAGGTGATAGATTCAGCGATTATCGGTGTGCTATGCTTTATCGGTCTTACTATTTTTAAGTTTGATTTTGCAGGACTCATATCAATCGTTATCGGCATTACAAATATAATTCCATTTTTTGGTCCTATTATTGGTGCTGTACCATGCGCAATATTGCTATTACTGGTTAATCCAATTAAGGCTTTGTGGTTTGTTGTATTTATACTTGTATTACAGCAAATTGATGGAAATATACTAGGCCCAAAGATTTTGGGAGAGACCATTGGCATGGATGGAGTTTGGATTATGTTTGGCGTGCTTATAGGTGGCGGACTTTTCGGCCCTGTGGGCATGGTGCTTGGTGTGCCTGTGCTTGCGGTGATTTATCTCTTTGTGAGTGAACATGTTAGTCATAAGCTACAGCAGAAAAACTGCACGGTACACGCACATATTATAGACTATGACGGAGAAACAATACGAACATCTTCTGATGAGAAAAGAAGTACCTTTGCTAATATTTTTAGAAGAAAAAAGTCGACTAATAAGACGAATGAACCTGAAAAGCTTGAAAAAAAGAAAATAAACAAAAAATAACTTTTTATAAAAAGGCGGTGATAGAATGTTTGATTTAGCTGTGATAGGCGGAGGACCTGCCGGAATAACAGCGGCGATATATGCTGCCAGAGCAGGGCTAAGTGTAAAAATGTTTGAGTCAGACACAGTGGGTGGTCAAATTGTGACAACAGCTAGCGTTGAAAATTACCCCGGATGTGCCAATATGGAAGGCTGGAAGCTGGCTAGTCAAATGAAATCACAGATAGATGATATGGAAATTGAGGTTTGCTATGAAAAGGTTGTTGATCTGAAAAGTAGTGAAGACACAAAAACTATAGTAACTGATAAAAACGAATATCAGTGCAGCGCTGTAATAATAGCCAACGGATGCAAACGTCGTACGCTTGGATGTAAAGGCGAAAAAGAACTATTAGGCAAGGGTGTGTCTTATTGCGCGGTGTGTGATGGTGCTTTTTTCAGAAAGAAGACCGTTGCCATAGTAGGCGGAGGTAACACCGCCTTGGAGGATGCCATATATCTTTCGAAAATATGTGAAAAGGTGTATGTTATTTATCGTGGTGATAAACTCAGGGCAGAACCGTATCTTATAGATGCAGTGAAAGAAAAAGAAAATGTGGAATTTTTGTATAACACTCAGGTTACCGAAATATGCGGAGAAGAAAGAGTATCATATGTTAATCTTAAAGATACAAAGAGTGGCACAGAAAGTCGCATGGACATAAATGCTCTGTTCATAGCTATTGGTTTAGAGCCGGATAATGAAGTTTTTAAAAATGCTGTAAAGCTGGATGAAAATGGCTATATTATAGCTGATGATTCTTGTATAACCAGCGAGCCGAGTATATTTGCAGCCGGAGATACACGCACAAAAGATCTTAGACAAATAGTAACAGCCTGTGCTGATGGTGCAATAGCCGCCTCGCAGGCACAAAAAATAATTTATCATAAAGGAAAGAGGGAAAAAGTATGTCAGTAATAGAATTGACAAGTAAAAATTTTGATGAGGTTATAAATAATGATTCTAAGCCGGTTTTGGTAGATTTCTGGGCAGGATGGTGTGGCCCGTGCATGATGCTAAAGCCTGTGGTACATGAAGCCGCCGATGAAAGAGACGATTTCGTTTTTTGTAGTGTTGATGTAGACGAGCAAGCAGATTTGGCAGAGAGATTTTCTGTGATGAGCATACCAACACTGATTGTATTTAAAAACGGCCAGATAATTGAAAAGGCACAGGGTGCAATGTCGAGAGATAAGCTTGATATGTTCCTTGATTCTTGTATTGCAGGTAAAAATATTTAAATAATTAACAAAAATTTTTAAAAAACTCTTCCATTTTAGGTAATTATGTGATACAATCGGATTGTGGAAAGGATTATATATATAATTTTTCCACAAGATTACCCAAAATAGGAGGCACCGAGTTATGAAAATTAGTATTACAGGAAGAAAAGTTAATCTTAGAGATAATTTTAAGGAGAGAGTTGAAAAAAAGCTTTCAAAATTTGAACGTATGTTCGGAGATGATGCTCAAGCTCAGGTAACTGTTACACTTGAAAAGAACCGTCAGACGGTTGAAGCTACTATAAATAATGATGGCATGATTTATCGTGCTGAAAATACAGCAGCAGAAATGAACGACGCATTAGATCAAGTTGTATATCTGCTTGGCAGACAGATTCGCAGAAACAAAACTAAGCTCGAAAAACGCCTCAAATCAGGCTCTATCGATGCATATTTGATAGAAGAACCAGATCTTGAAGATGTGGAAGAAGAGCTTGAATATAATATTGTGAGAAAGAAAGAAATTCCTGTTAAGCCACTTACAGTAGATGAGGCTGTTTTGCAGATGAATATGATCGGCCACAAGTTCTTTATGTTTACTAATGCTGATTCCGGTGATATTAATGTGGTTTATGTGCGTGAGAATGGTGCATATGGA
Source organism: Clostridia bacterium (assembly GCA_029098305.1). Classification (GTDB taxonomy): domain Bacteria; phylum Bacillota; class Clostridia; order Oscillospirales; family Acutalibacteraceae; genus JAEEHZ01. Next base: position 49,051 of record JAQXOB010000001.1, on the reverse strand, counting down.
TTGCTTGAGCCAAAGATGGATTGATTGCTTAAAATCAACTGAAAAATAAATAGTTAAAATGCCCGATGTCAGGTGATCACACTTGATATCGGGCATTAAATATGCAGGCAAATAGCTGTAAATTTAGCTATTTGCCTGCTTTGTGTCTACCATATTTATTTGTTGCTACTCATTACGATTCCTTTTTCGCCGTCGAGTATGACGGTGGTTCCGCTTTTAAGGAGCTTTGTTGCATTTTTTGCACCCACAAGTACAGGCTTGTTGAGTGTGAGTCCTACTATTGCGGCATGACTGTTCATTCCGTCTAATTCTGTGATTATTCCGCTGGATCTTTTCATAATTTCAAGCAGTTTATTTGAAGTTTCAGATATTACGAGTATGTCTCCGTCTTTAAACTTACGCAAAGACTCTGGATCATCACTTTTGCATACGCACACATTAGAACAAACCTTCGATTTTTTAGTACATTCACCGGTTACGAGAATGTTGCCAACTAAGTGAACTTTGATGAGGTTTGTAGTGCCTGATATTCCAAGAGGAACACCGGCTACAATAACGGCTACATCGCCGTTTTGCACGAGGTTTTTATTTTGTGCAGCACTCACAACTGCATCAAACAGCTCATCAGTGCTGTTTTTCTCATCAAGTAACAGAGGTGTTACACCCCATGACATATTCATCTGTCTGCATACCTTTTCGCTCATAGCACAGCATACTATTGGGCATTGAGGACGATATCTTGATAACATTCTGGCGGTTTGACCTGTCTTTGACACTGCGATAATTGCCACTGCGCCAAGATCGTGGGCTGTCATACAAGTTGCGTGTGATATAGCAGATGTGACAGTCGCGTTTTTAGCAGGCTCAAGCTTTGTGAAGCGTTGCATATAGTTTATGTCAGCTTCGGTTCGCTCTGCTATGAGAGCCATTGTTTTTACAGCTTCTATAGGATATTTTCCGGCGGCAGTTTCGCCGGAGAGCATGATAGCACTAGTTCCATCGTAGATAGCATTTGCTATATCGGTAGATTCTGCACGTGTTGGGCGAGGATTGTTGATCATAGATTCGAGCATCTGTGTGGCTGTGATAACCTGCTTACCTGCATTATACACTTTTTTGATAAGCTTCTTTTGTAGTATTGGTATTTCTTCCAATGGAATTTCTACACCAAGGTCGCCTCTGGCTACCATTATTCCATCAGAAACATCTATGATTCTGTCTATATTAGCAACGCCTTCATGGTTTTCTATCTTAGCAATGATTTTTATATCAAAATTGTCCAGCGATTCCAGTTCTTCACGAAGCTGCAAAACGTCCTCGGCACTTCTCGTGAATGAAGCAGCTATAAAGTCAAAATCATTTTCTACAGCAAATTTTATATCTGCTTTGTCTGCTTCGCTTAAAAATGGCAATGGCAGAGAAATTGACGGAATGTTTATGCCCTTTCTCGATGAGATTACTCCACCATTGACGATCTCACATACTATATCTTCACCTTTTATCTGAGTGACGTGCAGTTCTATCAGACCATCATTTATAAGTATTCTACTGCCTTTGGACAGCACATCAGCTAGCTTTTTATATGATACACTGCATTGTTTTTCGTTTCCTATCATATCTTTAGCGCATAGGGTAAAGGTTTCTCCGTTTTTTAGCGTTATAGGTTCTTCAAAATCCCCTGTGCGTATTTCAGGACCTTTTGTATCAAGCAAAAGTGCTATTGGCAGGTTTAATTCTGTTCTTATTTTTTTGACCATATTCACACGTTCAAGGGCTATTTTGTGGTCACCGTGTGACATATTGATTCGTGCTACGTTCATTCCGCTTTGTATCAGAGAACGTAATACCTGCTCATTATCAGTTGCAGGTCCCAGTGTGCATACAATTTTTGTTTTTCTCATAGTTAAATAATCTCCATATTTATATTTTAGCGTCGTTTTATTGTGTCAATGTGTTGACAATAAAAACAGGTTATATTAAAATTAAAAAAGATTGCTTTTTTAAAAGCTATGTTAAAGGATGTATTTATTTATGTTTTTTCAGATGATAGGTGAAATGCTTACATATACATTTATGCAGAGAGCGCTTATAGTTGGAGTGCTTATTGCACTCTGCTCGTCACTTTTAGGAGTTAGTCTTGTGCTTAAGAGATACTCTATGATTGGCGACGGCTTATCTCATGTAGGATTTGGCACGCTAGCCATTGCATCGGCACTCAATATTGCTGCACCACTGGAGTTTGCTGTGCCGATAATTATTGTGGCTGCTTTCTTTTTGCTTAAGCTTAGTGAAAATAGCAAAATCAAAGGCGATAGTGCTATAGCGATACTCTCTAGCAGTGCAATGGCTATAGGTATTGTGGCAACGTCTGTTTCAACCGGATTAAATGCCGATATCGAGAGCTACCTTTTTGGAAGCATACTTGCGATGTCGCAAAAAGATATGATACTTTGCATTATCCTTGGTGCCGTTGTCATAGGAATGTATATTTTATTTTATAACAGAATTTTTGCTGTCACTTTTGATGAAACCTTTGCAAAAGCTACCGGCACAAGAGCAAATAGATATAACCTTGTGATAGCAGTGCTTACAGCTCTCACGGTTGTAATAGGAATGAAAATTATGGGCACGTTGCTCATATCTAGCTTGATTATCTTTCCTGCACTTACATCTATGAGAGTATGCAAGAGATTTTTCTCAGTGATAGTATGCTCATCTATTGTAGCTGTTATGAGCTTTGTGATAGGCATAGTATGCTCATATTTCTTCTCGACAGCCGCCGGCGCAAGCGTGGTGCTTGTTAATCTTTTGATGTTTATTATATTCACTATAATAGGAAAAGTGAAATCACACTAATATTTCTCTTAACAACATTATTATAATATTTTTTTCCATAAATTACAATCATTAAATAGAAAAAGAACGTCGCAATTCAGAGTGCGACGTTCTTTAAGAAAATATGTCATATATAGTTATATGGCATTTCTTCTTGGTAAAAGCCTATTAGAAGCTTTGTCTATCGTTGTAGTTATCAAAGTCGTTCTCTCTTGAGTTCTTGCTCTGACTATTTTTGCTGTTCTGATTTGATCTGTTTTGGCTGTTGTTCTGATTGTTGTTTTGATTGTTTCTTGATTGATTGTTGTTTTGGCTATTGTTCTGATTGTTTCTAGACTGATTGTTTCTAGACTGATTGTTGTTTTGGCTGTCTCTGCTGTTGTTAAAAATGCTGTTCATTGTGATTTCACCTCCTCACGCAATTATTATTGACTAATCTTTTATTTTTTATACAAGGAGAATCATATGATTATCTATCCAGACGATTTTTTTGATGAACTTTATGACATAATAGGATCAGATGATCTTGAAAAATTTAAAAAAACAATAGATAAGCCTTCTTATAGAGGAATCAGAATTAATACTCTGAAATCAGATATAGCACAGGTAAGAATGATTTTAAATATAAATTTTGAAAAAACAAAATTTTCCAAGGATGGATATTATATTCCGAATGATGTGGAATTATCAGGTAATGATCCTCTGCATCTTGCCGGTGCGTTTTATATGCAAGAACCATCGGCGATGTCTGCTGTGTCATTACTTGCGCCTGAGCCCGGAGATAAGGTTCTCGATTTGTGTGCTGCTCCCGGTGGAAAATCCACGCAGATTGGTTGTGAGCTTAAAGGGCAAGGACTGCTATGGAGCAACGAAATAGTAAAATCACGAGCTAATATTATGCTTTCAAATATAGAACGAATGGGAATCAAAAACGCTATCGTGTCTAATTGTCATCCGCAGGTGCTTTGCGAAAAGTTAAGTGGATTTTTTGACAAAGTTCTTGTTGATGCGCCATGTTCCGGTGAAGGAATGTTTAGAAAAAATCCTGATTCCATATCAGAATGGAGCAGAGAGCACGTTCAGGCGTGTGCTTTACGTCAGTTGCATATACTCAACACTGCAAAAAATGCTTTGAGAGTTGGTGGCGAGCTTGTGTATTCCACTTGCACATTTTCTTATGAGGAAAATGAAGGTGTAATTAAACAGTTTTTAGCAGAAAATCCGGATTTTGAGCTGGCAGAGGTTGATATGACCGATAAAAGGAGCTATCTGCAGGGCTGTGAGAGAATTTTTCCTATGGATGGCGGTGAGGGTCACTTCTGCGCTAAGTTGATCAAAAAGGGCAGTGGAAACGACACTATAATTGCAGAGTATTCATCCGCAAAGTTAAGTAAAAGCGATTTAAAAACCATTAACAATGCATATGATGAGATTTTTCCTCATCGCCATTTTGGTGAGAAAATCTCAGTTGTGAATAACCATGTTTTTATGATACCCGATCATGCGCCTGATATTTCTAAGCTTGGTGTGTTGAGGTGTGGTGTGTATTTGGGTGATATAAAAGGTAATCGCTTTGAGCCATCTCATGGTGCCTTTATGGCAAGCACAAGTAAGCAGTGTTCTAATTTTGTTTTGCTAAAATATGGCAGTGAAGAACTAAAAAAATATCTGCATGGCGAAGAAATCGATCTTAAATCACAAGAAGACATAAAGGGCTACACAGCCGTTACTGTTGATGGCATCACTATAGGATTTGGAAAAAGCTCAAACGGAAGACTGAAAAATAAATATCCAAAGGGATTGAGGTTGTTAAATGGATAAGCTATATGATATTACAGTGATAAAAGGTATTTTGGGTAGATATGGGTTTACTTTCTCTAAGGGGCTGGGACAAAATTTTTTGATAGATCCGGAGGTTTGCCCAAAGATAGCAGAATATGGAGTGCCTGATGAGAATTATGGCGTAATAGAGGTTGGACCTGGCATTGGTGTGCTTACAAATGAGCTTGGCAAGGCCGCTAAAAAGGTTGTCGCAGTGGAAATTGACAAGCGCTTGATACCTGTGTTGGGTGAAACTATGAGCGACAGAAAAAACGTGAAGGTAATCAATGACGATGTAATGAAAATGGATCTTCACAAGCTCATAGAAGATGAGTTTGATGGAATGAATGTGGCTGTGTGTGCAAATCTGCCATATTATATTACATCACCTGTGATAATGAAATTGCTTGAAGAAAAGCTTCCGGTGGACTGCGTGACAGTTATGGTGCAAAAAGAGGCAGCAGAGAGAATCTGCGCACCGGCAGGCACAAGAGATAGTGGCGCACTCACGATAGCTGTGAGATACTATGCAGAGCCTGAGATGCTATTTGAGGTGAAAGCAGATAGCTTTATGCCTGCGCCAAAGGTGGATTCGGCAGTCATCAGACTTAATATCAGGAAAGAACCAATAGTATCACCAATCTGTGAAAAAACCTTTTTCGCAGTGGTTAAGGCGTCATTTTTGCAGAGAAGAAAGGTAATCTCAAACACGCTGGCATCTGGGCTGGGCATTAGCAAAAGCGAAATTATGAATTTGCTTGAGAGTGTAGATATTCCGCTAAATGCCAGAGCAGAACAGCTTGAGATGGAAGACTTTTGTCGCTTGGCTGATGCTGTGTATAAGTTTAAAAATAAATAATATTAACAATAAAAATCAGATGTACCATGTATGATATGGCACATCTGATTTTTTGATGTAGGAGTGTATATATAGGGCTAAAAATCATGTTTATTAAATTTTTTCTTGAGCTTTTCGAGAACTTTCTTTTCTATTCTTGATACGTATGATCTTGATATGTGTAATATATCTGCCACCTCACGCTGGGTAAGGGGTTGATCGCCTGCTAGGCCATATCTGAGCATTATTATCGTTTTTTCACGAGGTGTAAGCACATCGTTAATGTATGTATGCAGTTTTTCGCTACTAAGCTTTAGTTCAAGCATTTCTGCTATGTTTTCGTCAGATGAAATTATGTCCATTAGCGTGAGAGGATTTCCGTCTTTGTCGGTGTCGATGGCTTCATTTAGAGAGATATCCTGTGAGTTCTTTTTAAGAGTACGAAAATACATCAATATTTCATTTTCTATGCAACGAGATGAATAGCTTGATAGTCTTATATTTTTTGTCATATCAAATGTGTTGATTGCCTTTATGAGTCCGATCGTGCCGATAGATACAAGATCATCCCTATCACTCACAACTGCATAGTATTTTTTTATTATATGCGCCACAAGCCTGAGATTATGCTCCACCAGAATGTTGCGTGCGTTGATATCTTTCTTTTCCTTCCACAGTGTGAGGTATCTTTCTTCGTCCTTTGCTTTAAGTGGTTTTGGAAAAGAGCCTGATCCCATTATGTGTAGTAAAAAAAACCAGAATTCACCGAGCATTTTTATCAGTTCAAACATACAGTTTCACCATACCTTATAAGAATATTCTTTATTTAATTTTATTAAGATAATAACAACAATTTGCTAGTCCTTAATAATTTTATATTTTTAATAAAACGGCAATAAAATATTGACGTTGGTATGATTTCATTGTACAATAATTACAACATATAGATTATATTTTTGTCGCTGAAATTCAGGTGATGTAATTTTATTATTAACGAGGTTGGATAAATGGACAGAGATTTTTTGAAAGAAATGGCAAACAACAAAAAAGGTGTGCATATGACCGAAGAAGAGTTTTTTATGCAGATGAAAAACTTAAGAGGTTTTATGATGATTTATAGATGCGCCATACGAGAGGTTAAGACAAAGTTTGAGGTGCTTAACGAGGATTTATCTGTGATTCGCAGGCGAAATCCAATACAATTTATAGAATCTAGAGTAAAATCACCTGAGAGTATTCTCAAAAAAATGAAAAGAAAGAATTTGCCTTACTCTATAGAAGCTATAGTGGATAATATCGATGATATAGCGGGTATTCGTGTTGTATGTGGCTTTATTGATGATATCTATGAAGTGGCACATATGCTTGAGATACAAGACGATATCACTTTGATTCAGGTGAAGGATTATATAAAAAATCCTAAGCCTAATGGCTATAGAAGCTATCATATGATAGTAGAAATTCCCGTCTTCTTTGCAAATAGAAAGCAAAATGTCAGGGTAGAGGTGCAATTACGTACAATAGCTATGGACTTTTGGGCGAGCCTTGAGCATCAGATGAGATATAAGGAGCATCAAAAGGTGAAAGATGCCAAAGAAATCTCATTAGAGCTGAAGCAATGCGCTGATATCATAGCTGAAACAGATAAAAAAATGCAGGATATAAACAATAAAATTGCAATGATTAATACATAATTATCTTTAAACAAGCATAAACATTAATATTCTTTTGTATAGGAGGAATATTGATGTTTATTGTTTCTTTAAAAGCGACAAAGAAAAAGGTTTTTATTGCTGTATGCACGCTGGTGATGGTGCTTACAGTAATAGTTTCCGTAGGCTCAGCAAGACTAAATAAGACGAGTATTACAGCTCATTGTGAGCGTGGCGACTATCAGCTTTCCGCATCAGATAATGCAGAGAGATTGCAGTTTTTGGGTCAGTTTGGCTGGAGAACAGAAAGCGAGCCTTGTGCACACAAAACCATAACGATACCAGAGCAGTTTAATGCTGCTTATGAAAAATACAATGAGATACAAAAGGAACAAGGACTTGATTTGAAAAAATATGCCGGCAAGGTGTGTGATAGCTATACATATCAGGTCATGAATTACCCGAATGATAAAAATGTGCATGCAAATCTTATAGTATATGACGGATGCGTAATCGGCGGAGATGTATGCAGTGCCGAGCTTGATGGATTTATGCAAGGATTTTTTAAGGATGTAAAATGAAAGAAAGAATAGATAAAATACTAACAGAATATAACATATGCACTCGCAGTGAGGCAAAAAAGCTAATAAAATCGGGATGTGTTACAGCCAATGATATCACTGTGAAAGATAGCAAAGAAAAATTTGATATAGAAACAGACATAATAACTGTGAATGGAAAAAGATTATCCGGAGAAAGAAACGTGTATATCATGATGAACAAGCCTCAGGGTGTTGTTAGTGCTACGCAGGACAACCTCTGTAAAACAGTGATAGATATACTCCCAGATGAGCTAAAACGCAAAGGGCTTTTTCCGGCAGGCAGACTAGATAAAGACACCGAGGGCTTGATGCTGATTACAAATGATGGCGAGCTTGCACATAATATATTATCTCCAAACAAGCACGTGGATAAAAAATATTTTGCAAAAACTGATGTTGCCATCACTCAGGATATGATAAACTTATTTAAGGACGGTATAGTATTTTCAGATGGCATGAGATGTAAGCCTGCATTGCTAGAGGTGTTCGATAATGGTTGTTACGTGACGATATGTGAGGGTAAGTTTCATCAGGTTAAGAAGATGCTGGCTTGTGTGGGAGCAAAGGTGCTTTATCTCAAGCGATTGCAGATAGGCGAGCTAAAACTAGACGGTAATTTGATGCCGGGAGAATGTCGCTTAATCAGCCAAGATGAGCTTAAGTTGTTGTTTTTAAACAAAAATAAGACTGTTTGTTAATAAAAAATTTTTTTCATGGGTAATTTATATAAATATTTATTTAATCTTTAGTCAAAATGGAAATAGATATTCTGTCTTGTTTGTGCTATATTAATATGGTAGTTGGAGAATAATTTTTCCGTTTTACAGGAGGTAATAATTATGGCAAATGTTACTCTTAAGAATATATACAAGATATATGACGGTGACGTTGTTGCTGTTTCGGATTTTAATCTTGATATTCAAGACAAAGAATTTATCATTCTTGTAGGTCCTTCAGGCTGTGGTAAGTCTACTACATTGAGAATGATAGCCGGACTCGAAGATATTAGCAAGGGTGAGCTTTATATTGGCGAAACTCTGGTAAATGACGTAGCACCAAAGGACAGAGATATAGCAATGGTTTTCCAGAACTATGCATTGTATCCTCATATGTCCGTTTATGAAAACATGGCATTTAGCTTAAAATTGAGAAAATTCCCGAAAGAAGAGATAAGAAGCAGAGTGACAGAGGCTGCAAGAATTCTTGGTATAGAAGAATTGCTCGAAAGAAAGCCAAAGGCTCTCTCAGGTGGTCAGAGACAGCGTGTAGCACTTGGTCGTGCTATCGTTCGTAATCCTAAGGTTTTCCTTCTTGACGAACCACTATCTAATCTAGATGCTAAACTCAGAGCACAGATGCGCACAGAGATTTCTAAGCTATATCAGAAGCTAGGAACAACATTTATATATGTTACTCATGACCAAACTGAAGCTATGACAATGGGTACAAGAATCGTTGTTATGAACCGTGGTTTTGTTCAGCAGGTAGACACACCACAACATCTTTATGATATGCCTTGCAACAAGTTTGTGGCTGGCTTCATTGGTTCACCTCAAATGAACTTTATCAAGGCTAAGATTTCAAAGAAAAACAATGATTTTTATATTGATTTTGATAAATATAGCTTGCGTTTACCGGAGTCTAAGTCAGCTGATGGTAAGCTGGATGCATACGTTGGTAAAGATGTGACATTTGGTATTCGTCCTGAGCACGTGCATGATGAACCAGAGTTTATCGCAAATAATGCAGAAGGTTTGGTTGAAGCTACTGTAGATGTAACAGAGCTTATGGGAGCTGAGATTTATCTCTACCTGAGCATTGGTGCTAACGCAGTGACAGCTAGAGTAGAGCCTACATCTACTGCTAAACCGGGAGATAGCATCAAGGTTGCATTTGATATGAACAAAATTCATATCTTTGATGATGAAACCGAGCGTACAATAACAAACTGATATTTTCTTTCAGTGTAATTATGATGATTTAAAGATGGGAACGGACAGTGTTCGTTCCCTTTTTTTAAGTGAAGAGGGAGGAAATAAACATGGCAGGAAAGCTTGATTCAGCGACAAAAAAAGCGATAATTGTCAAAACTATCGTTGGTGTAGTGTTTTTTGTAGGACTTATTGTTCTTGTTGTCTTTTTGAATTACGATAGATTTACGTATGAAGAGACAGGAAATCATAAGACTGAGTATGAAAAAATAAAAATCATTAGAATAGTGGAAGAAAATGTTTATCCTAACGAAAAATATGAAGATACCATAGTAGGTAAACAGATCGTAGAAATAGAAATTCTCACCGGAAGATACAAAGGTGATGTAATGACTATAGAGAGCTATTCCAGTCCACTCAACTATAATATTATAGTTGATGAGGGAGATGTGATGTATGGCAGAGTTTACACTGTGACAGATAATGAGGGAAAAACAAGTGTGAGCGTGAACCTTTATAGCCATAATAGACTGGCTGTGTTGTTGGGATTGACGATACTCTTTGTTGCACTAACAATAATAATTGGTGGCAAAAGAGGTTTGATGTCTATCTTGGGACTAGCATTTACTATAATGTCAATATTCTTTGTGCTTGTGCCGCTTGTGCTAAGAGGATTTTATGCTATACCTACTACTATTGCTATTTTAACGATTTCGACCATTGTGTGTTTCTTTTTGCTTGGTGGATGGCAGACGAAGATAATCAGTGCTGTATTAGGCACAGTGGGCGGTGTTGTAATATCCGGATTGTTGGCGACTATCGCAGGTAATCTGTGCCGTATCAGCGGTAACAATATGGATGAGGCAGAGTCACTTTACCTTTATGCAGATAATTATATAAATGTTAAAGGACTATTTATAAGCGGAATTCTTATAGCGGCTGTGGGCGCTATAATGGATGTAGCTATGAGTATATCATCATCTATAGACGAGCTTTACACTATTGATCCAACACTCACCTCACGCCAGCTTTTTAAATCAGGTATGAACATAGGCAGAGATGCCATGGGTACCATGACAAACACACTTATACTTGCTTTTGCCGGTAGCTATCTCAATATAATTATTTTTGTTTATCAGATAAATGCGAATGCAAACTATATTTTTAATGACAGCAATATCGCAATCGAGGTAATAACAGGAATTGGAGGCAGTGTGGGTATAATAGCGACTGTTCCGCTTGTGGCGTTTATAAGTTCTATATTAACAGTAAAAATAAAGGGACGAAAGAATAATAGAATAAGTTCAGCAAAAAGAGGCGATAAATGATGAATATAATACTTGCATCAAAATCTCCCAGACGAATAGAATTGCTAAAAAATATAGTGGACTCGTTCGAGATAATGCCAGCAGACATTGATGAAGATGCTATAACAAGCCAACACATTGAGCAGATACCGCAGATACTAGCTGTTAATAAAGCGAAGTATATTGCAAATAGCCACAGCAATGCTATCGTTATTGGCTGTGATACAGGCGTATTTATAGATGGCAAAATGCTTGGTAAGCCAAAAAGCGAGGCAGAGGCTTTTGAAATGTTGACTACATTATCCGGAAGAACCCACAAGGTAATAACAGGATGTGCAATAATCTATAATGCTGAAATAATAGAATTTTCAGAGGAGACGGATGTCACCTTCACATTGCTTGACGAAGATAATATACGCAAGTATATATCTTATGGAGAATGTATGGACAAGGCAGGTGCCTATGGCATACAAGGCAAAGGCTCAATGCTTGTAGAGAAGATAAACGGTGATTTTTACAATGTTATGGGCTTGCCGGTATGCAGGCTTGCAAAGGAAATGAGAAGATTTTTAGGCGTTTGAAGGTAATTAAGCAGTAACGAATTCTATATAATTAGGCTCTTTGTCAATAGTTGGGGTAAAAGTTAAAATAGAATCAAGAACATCAGGCAGTCACTAGTTGGTGGCTGCTTGTTTGTTATTAGTGTTTTTAGATGTGGAAAAAAACTCCATACTGTGAGAAGGAAAAATAAGCACAAAAAGCTATGTGCTTTATTGCATTAATACAATAAAGCACATAGCTTTAAATTTAATTATTCCTTGTGGAAGTAATTATATACAGATACAGCGGTTTGCCTGGTCATAGTGGGAGCTTGCTCTAGCTCTTCTATATCTGCCTGAGAAATTCTTGTCACTGTTTTAAAATATTTTAGCAGTGCCTTAGCTCTCTTTTCGCCAATGCCATCTATGGAGGTTAAAGAGCTTTTAAATGCGTTCTTAGCACGTTTGTTTCTGTGATAAGCTATTGCAAACCTATGCACTTCCTCCTGAATTTCTGACACAAGGGTGAAGGCTTGTCTTTTTGATGTGATTTCAATTTCTTCTCCTTCGGTGGTGATTGCTCTGGTTCTATGTTTGTTATCTTTAACCATACCAAAAAGCGGTATATCCAGCTCGAAAGCCTCTATAACCGGTCTAACAGCAGATACTTGGCCTTTTCCGCCGTCGAGTAATATAAGGTCTGGCAATCTGCCGAAGCCATCTGTGATGCCTTCGTTTTTTGCCTTTACATATTCTTTTAGACGCCTTGTCATCACCTCTGCCATAGAAGCATAATCGTCTTGCCCTGAGAAACCCTTGATTTCAAATTTTCTATAGCTCGATTTATATGGCTTTCCGTTTTTGAAAACCACCATACCGGCAACATTGCCTTCACCGGCGGTGTTAGAGATATCATAAGACTCTATAAATTCGGGAATCTTTGACATACCCAGCAGCTTCATCAACTCTTCCAAAGCAGCTTCTTGATGATTACTCCTTCCCTTAGACTGTGCAAGCTTTTCGATAGCATTACTTTTGCACATCTGCACAAGCTGAGCTTGCTCGCCTCTTTGTGGAACAGTAATATAAACTCTACGTCCCAGCTTTTCTGTGAGCCATTTCTCCAGTGATTCCATATCGTCGGTGGTTCTGTCGATATATATTTTTGGAGGAATTTCATCTCGCATAGAATAGTATCTTTCGATAAACTCAGACATCGCCGCCACAGTATCTCCGGGTTCTTTTATGATAAAATCCTCTTTGTCATATAATGTTCCATTGTCAAATCGTAACACAGAGAAGCAACCGCTTTCGCTATCTCCTGCAAAGGCAATTATATCCTGTTTTTCTACACTTACGCAGACAACCTTTTGTTTTTGCTTTATTTTTTTTATGGCAATTATTCTGTCACGTATTTTTGCCGCTAGCTCAAACTCCATATTTTCAGAGGCTGTATACATTTTTTCTTCAAGCTCTTTTATAGATATATTTCCTCCGTTTTTTAAGAACTCAACAGCCTCATCCACCAGAGCTTGATATTCGATTTCTGATATTTTGCCTTTACACGGTGCCATACATTGCTTTATATGAAAGTTCAGGCATGGTCTTCCTTTGCCAAATTCCTGAGGAAAACGGCGATTGCACGTAGGTAGTTTAAATATCCTGCACGCCTCATCTACTGCATTTTTGACATAGTAACTGCTGTAATAAGGTCCAAGATAGGTGGCACCGTCATTTAAAATTTGCTTTGCCTCGCTTATGCGTGACCATGGTGGTTTAGAAATCCTGATGTAACAATAGCCTTTGTCATCCTTAAGCAAAATATTATATTTTGGAGAATGTTGTTTTATCAGGCTACATTCCAGCATGAGTGCCTCAAACTCACTATCTGTCAAGATATAGTCAAAGTCATTAACATTGGAAACCATCTTTCGCACTTTTTCAGCGTGATTGTTTTGCGAGCCGAAATATTGGCTTACACGGTTTTTTAGAGCTTTGGCTTTGCCGATGTATATTATCTCTTTATTTTTGTTTTTCATGATATACACACCGGGAGATAGAGGCAGTGACATAGCTTTTTTTCTAAGATTTTTTATTTTTTCGTCCAAATCATTCACCACCTTGTTTTTTTATAAAAAAACAATTCAGGTAATCCCATAAGGCATAGCTCTGAATTGTTTTTTGATTTTACATTTTTTTATAAAAGCTTAAGGTTTGCAAAAGCAGCCATAAGTTTTTTTGTTCCAACAGTGCTAAAAGCTATTTCTAGCAGCACATCTTTGCCCATAGGAGTAGCTTTGATAACCATACCTTCGCCAAAGGTCTTGTGCAATACCCGGTCGCCTGTTTTAAAGTTGACGTTGCTACCTGCTGTCTTGTTTATACCAACGCTTACAGGTGTGTGCTTTATGTAGCCCTCGTTTGATGTTTTTTGGGCGAATATTATGCTTCGTGAGGTTGGGTTTAGTCGACTGTCTTCCTTTGCGTTTATATAAACATCCGGTATTTCGCCAAGAAATCTTGATTGCTTGTTCCTTTGAGTAGAGCCAAACATCATTCTTGATGTTGTCTTTGTGATATAGAGCTTTTCTTTTGCTCTTGTTATGCCCACATATGCAAGACGTCTTTCTTCTTGTAAATCTTCTTCTTGAAGTATGCTCTGAATACCCGGGAATATACCATCCTCCATACCGGGGATAAATACTACAGGGAATTCAAGTCCTTTTGCACTATGCAATGTCATCATTACTACACTGTTTGCATCTGCATTATAATTATCAATATCTGTAAGCAGAGATATATCCTCCAAAAAGCCTTCTAATGTGGCTTCTTCATCAGATTCGTTTTCATAATTGATAATATTAGACTTCAATTCGTCAACGTTTTCAACTCTGGTTTCTCCGTCATTGTGTTCACTTAGCAGATATTCCTTATAATCTATCACAGTGAGTAGTCGCTCGTATATATCTGATACAGAATTTTCAGGATTATTAGCATATTCTATCATCTCATCCATCATAGCGCAAAATTCCATTGCGTGCTTTCTTACACGTGATAGTGTTGGATATTCGTCTGCGTGCTGTAACACATCATAAAGAGAGATTCCAAGTCCGTTTGCAATCTTCTGAGCCTCGTTTATGCTTGTTTCTCCAATGCCTCTGCGTGGCTTATTTACAATTCGCTTTAGTCTGTTATCATCGGCAGGGTTAGAGATAAACTGCAGATATGATGTCATATCCTTAATTTCTTCTCTATCATAGAAACGATGACCACCGATTATTCTGTGAGGTATGCCACTACGTGATAAAGCCTGCTCAATGGCATTAGATTGAGCATTCATTCTATACAAAATAGCAAAATCGCAGAATTTCTTGCCGTTTCTTATGCCATAGAGAATTTCGTCTACTATGTATCTTGCTTCATCGTGTTCGTTAAGTGTGGTGAAAACTTCTATTTTGTCGCCTTGATTGTTATCAGTCCACAGGGTTTTGCCCTTGCGTTGTGAGTTGTGCTCAATAACGCTGTTTGCGGCATCGAGTATAGTTTTTGTGCTACGGTAGTTTTGCTCAAGTCTGATTACCTGTGCGTCCTTAAATGTATTTTCAAAGCTCAAGATGTTCTCGATAGTAGCACCTCTGAATTTGTAGATACTCTGATCGTCATCACCTACAACACAGATATTGTTGCTTTCTGCCAGCATACTGATAAATTTATATTGGATTGTATTTGTATCCTGATACTCATCCACCATGATATATCTGAACTGTTTTCTGTAAAGGTCAAGCACATCCGGGCAGGTGTTAAAAAGCTCAACAGTCTTGCACAAAAGATCATCGAAATCCATAGCATTGGCTTTTTTGAGCCTATCGCAATACATGGTGTATACCTTAGATATCATCAGCTTGCGATTATCATAGCCAACATTGTTTTTATATTCCACAGGAGATATCATCTTGTCTTTTGAACGTGATATCTCATTTATTATGCTTTTGCATGGTAGAAATTTTTCATCAATATTTAGCTCTTTCATGCAGTCTTTTACTACCTTTTTTTGATCGGCTGAGTCATACACAGTAAAGGTGCTTTCATAACCGATTCTATCTGCAAAGCGACGTAAAATCCTTGAGCAAGTGGAATGGAATGTAGCGGCCCAAATGCCAACTCCCGCTTCACCTGTGCGAGCCTGTATTCTTTCTACTAGCTCTTTAGCGGCTTTGTTAGTAAATGTGATAGCCAGTATCTGCCACGGCTTGGCTGGGTTTACGGCGAGCTTTCTCTTCATCTCGTCACTTGCGGGAATCTCGCCGTCCGCCATAGCTTCAAGCTCTTCTATCTCTTCATCAGAGAGATAGGGAACCTGATCACTGTTGTAGGCATTTCCGTATTCCAGTATATTAGCAATTCTGTTTACAAGCACAGTGGTTTTTCCGCTACCGGCGCCCGCAAGCACTAGTAAAGGACCTTCTGTGCAAAACACAGCTTTTTTTTGCATATTATTCATTCTTGAAAATTCTTTTTCAAGAAGTTTTTTTCTAAGTTCAATTATATTACTCATCGTTACTTTCCTCAATCAACCCCGGTGTGACATACACCGTTTTATTCTTTTCATAGATAACCATACCATATTTTGCGCCCTGTGGTTTTGAAACATTTTTGATAAATGTATAGTCAACAGCCACCTGCGAGGAGTTCCTTGCCTTGCTGTGATATGCTGCAAGGCGTGCAGCCTCAAGGATGGATGTATCGGGCACATTTTCTTTGTTTGTGATTATTACAGTATGACTGCCTGGGATATTTTTTGTATGGAACCACAAATCAGTTTTACCGGCAGTTTTTAGTGTTAGCTTATCGTTTTGTTTGTTATTTCTGCCTACAAGCACTGTGAATCCATCACTGGTTATATATTTCCTAGGTGGCAGGCTTTTTGGTGGTTTTTGCTTTGAATTTTGTCTTTTTACATAGCCACTTTCATATAATTCTAATCTGATTTGTGTGATATCACTTTCGTTTTCTGCTCTTGTCAGATTATCAAACACAGATTCGAGATACACTATCTCTCTACTTGCTTTTTCTATCTGATCACTCAGCACACTCTGTGCTGTTTTCGCCTTTTGATAGTCTTTATAATATTTTTGCGAATTCTGTGCAGGCGATAGGGCAGGGTCCAGTTTCACCTTGATAGGAGTATTATTTTCATCGTAGAAGTTCTCTAAGGTGACGCTTTCACAGCCCTTTTGAATTCTATAAAGATTAGCCTGTATTAGATCTCCGCAGATTCTCAGATGCTCACGATCTTCGCTTTGTTCCAGCTCTATTTTCTGAGCTAATATCTTTCGTGATAATCTGTCGATAGAATTGCTTATGAGCTTGAGCAAATCCATCGAGCGATATTTCATTCGTTCGATTGCATCACGCTCATAATAAAAACTATCCAAAAGCTCACAAAAGCTGTCAAATTTCTTTACCTTTGCGCCACTGCCGTATTGCTGTATGTCGTGAAAGCATATATCAAACGGGGTGCCGTCGTCTCGTGAAATCATGGTTGGAGTGCCGTTGCATCCGCTTGCGGTTTCTTTTAGTTTTTTTATATAATACACAAGCTTTTGCTTGTCATTATCATTTAAATTTCGGTTTGTAAGCTCTCTGCCCATGCTCACAAAATAATCTATCTCTCTGCAAACAATGGGAGATATTCCTGCTACCGAGTCTAATATCGCCTTATCAAGATGCTTTTCAGCCGTCAGAGAAAGTATTTTTTCTAATACTTCTTCCGGTGATGCAGAGCTTAGGTCAAGCTTGTCCTGAGCAGGTGGAAGCTCATATTTTATATTTGGTAACACAAGTCTTTGTGAGGACATAGATATATCAACACGCTTGAGCGCATCTATTATTTTTAAGCTCTTATCTGCAAGGATTACATTGCTGTATTTTCCCATAATCTCGGTTATGAGAACTAGTGTTTCAAGATCACCAAGCTCGTTTATTGCCTCAAACTCAATATATATTATTCTTTCATATGCCGGTTGATACACGTTGATAAGCTTAGCACCACCAAGTCGCTTTCTTAGCAACATACATAGCATAGGCGGAGTTTTTGGGTTTTCAACAGAATATTTGGTGAAGCACGCTCTTGCACTGTTTGCTCTGGCAGAGAGCAGGAGCTTTTCTGGACCCTGTCTTGTGCGCAGTGCGATTATTATTTCATCTTTATTAGGTTGATATATTTTCTCAACCCTTGCTCCTATTGTTTTTTCACGTATTTCGTTTACTGTATGGTGCAGAAATATTCCGTCTAAAGCCATGTTTTCACCACCAATTTATATTTATTTATGATATTTACCACCATTTATTATGTTGAAGCATCGGTAAATCTGCTCGCATAGTATCACTCTGGCAAGCTGATGAGGAAAAGTCATCTTCGACATAGAAAGCTTAAAATCAGACAAAGACTTTGCATCCTTGCTCAATCCCCATGAGCCTCCTATTAAAAATACTATATCGTTTGTACCATTTACGGCACAAGTTTCTATCTTTTGTGCAAGCTCTTCACTGCTCATTTGCTTGCCTTCAATGCACATGGCAAAAACCATTGCATTTTTATTTATTTTTGAGATAATTTTCTTTCCTTCTGCAATTATGGCAGATTCTATTTGAGAGTCTGAGGCATTTTCGGACACTTTACATTCGTCTAGTTCGATTATGCTGAATTTGCAATAACGTGAAAGTCTTTTTGCATATTCATCACACGCATCACGCAGATAATTTTCCTTAAGTTTTCCTATGCATATTATTTGAATATTCATAATATGAAATTCTCCAAAATTACAAGTAAATTATAGTGCCGTTATAATCTTCTGCGGCTACATTGAGTGTGTAGTCTTTATCACGCATCATATTGTTTTCCATCAGCTTTGCCACAGCACAATGGTATGCAAGGTCCGGATAGTTGTTTTCTCGACTGAGATGAGCCAACAAAAAGCGTGTAGTTCCGTTTTTTACCAGATTAGGCAGTGCATCACTGCATACATCATTAGATAAATGCCCGGTATCAGACATAATTCGCCTTTTAAGCAGATAAGGATATGGCCCATTTTTTAGCATACCTACATCATGGTTAGACTCCAATATCACAGCATCGCTTCCGCTTAAATACGAAAAAACTGTGTCTGATATATAACCCAAATCTGTAGCCAAAGTGATTTTTCGATTTTCACCGTCAGTTATGCGAAAACAGGTGCTTTCGATGGTATCGTGACTGGTTTTAAATGGTTCTACCATAAAGCTTCCTGTATCAAATGGAATATAGTTGTCTCCGTCTTTTTGCAAGCAGTTATATCGCACACCCTTTAGATGACCGTCTATTATCATTTGTTCGCTAGTCCCATTCGACATATAAACCTCTATATCGTTCCTCGATGCAAAAACTCTTAGACCGTTTATATGGTCAGAGTGTTCATGTGTTATAAGTATAGCTTCTATTGAAGCAATGTTGATATTGAAGTGAGAGAGAGCTTCAGTAATCTGTTTGGCGCTTCTGCCGGCATCTATAAGTATTCCCTTTGAGCCACTGCCTATGTAATAGCTATTGCCTTTGCTTCCGCTAAAAAGGGGTATTATCTTCGCCATGCTTTTTCACCTCAAAATAATATTCTTTAATATTGCAAAAAAGGCTGCACAAGACAGCCTTTTGATACTTTATTATGCTGTGTAAACGATAGGACTTCCGATTGATTGTCGGCTGATATCTGCTCCTATACCTCGAAGTTTCTCTATAATGTCTTCATATCCACGCTCAATATGTCTTATATCTTCTATCTCGCTGGTGCCATGAGCCGCAAGGGCTGCGATAATAAGTGCTGCACCTGCACGAAGGTCGGTTGCCCTCACCGTTGATGCTGTGAGGCTAGGTACACCTTCTATTATAGCCTTTCTCACGTCTACTGTAATATTTGCTCCGAATCTGCATAGTTCGCTCACATATTGATATCTGTTGTTCCACACATTTTCTGTGATGATACTAGTGCCATCTGCAATAGATAGCAATGCGGCAAACTGTGGTTGCATATCAGTCGGAACACCGGGATGAGGCATTGTCTTTATATTGCATTTGCGTATTTTACCATTGCGGATAACTCGCACTGCTTCGTCATATTCTTCTACTTCTACTCCAATTTCTCTCAGTTTAGCAGTGATAGATTCAAGGTGCTTTGGTATAACATTTCTTATCACTACATCACCACCGGCTGCTGCGACAGCTGCCATATATGTGCCAGCCTCAATTTGATCCGGAATGATAGAATATGTAACACCCTTGAGATGCTCCACACCTCTGATTTTTATAACGTCTGTGCCTGCACCTCTAATGTTTGCACCCATGGAGTTTAAAAAGTTTGCTACATCAACTACGTGTGGCTCTCTGGCTGCATTTTCGATCACAGTCATGCCTTCTGCTTTTACAGCGGCAAGTATTATATTAATTGTGGCACCCACAGATACTATATCAAAGTAGATTCTGGCACCGGTCAATTTGTCTGTTCTGGTTTTGATAACATCACCGCTACAGTCACACTCAACACCAAGTGCTTCAAATCCTTTGAGATGCTGATCTACCGGACGAACACCAAAGTTACATCCGCCTGGCATTGCCACCTCTGCTCTGTGATATTTGCCTAGCAATGCTCCCAAAAGATAGTAGGATGCACGCATATTACGCACCATATCGTAAGATGGCACAGGGTTTACAATGCCTCTAGGGTCTATCTCAAATGCAGATTTATCAACTTTTGTCACCTTAGCACCCATATTTCTTATGATATCGGCTATAAGGTTTACATCTTTTATGTTTGGTATGTTTTCTATACGGCAAGGCTCATCAGAAAGAATACACGCTGGTATGATAGCAACAGCGGCGTTTTTGGCACCGCTGATATTTACACGACCGTGTAGTGATTTACCGCCGTTAATCATATATTTATCCAAGAAACTCGCTCCCGATTTGAATTTTAATAAGGGATATTTCTGAGACATAGTCAAAAATAATAAAAGCTCAAACGCTCATCATAAATGATAATACATTTTTCCTTTGTTGTCAATATTTTGGAGCAATTTTGTGCTGGTTATATATGGCAGATTATTTTATATGTCCAAATATGGACAACCCTGTGGAGATAATATATAATATGATGTAAAAGAGAGGATGTGTTATTATGCTAACCAGATTAGCTTATGTGATGATTGCTATAGCGATTGTCTTTTTGATTGCCGGTGTTGTGTTTGCATCGCTGTCATTTGCAGACCTCAACACGAGGATCAACCTCAACGAGATAGGTGCATTGATGTGCCAGATAGCGTGCATACCTGCCTGTGCAGCTATATTCGCTGGTGTTTCATCCTTCGATGAATAAATTACATAATAATTTCATAATTTATCATTTTTGATAAAAAATCATTGATTTTTACATAGATTTAGATGAAGATTACATCACCAATATTGACTTTTTGATGCTTATATGATATTATCTAAATGAAAATAGAGTAAATGTATTATTATCGAAAGGAATGGTTGATTTGAAGATAAAATTGGCTATACTTGAACATGATAAGAACTATCTTACAAGGGTTGTTACTGCATTTAACAATCGCTTTCCGGATAAGCTTCAAGTCTATTCTTTTACCAAGACAGATGATGTAATGTATGAAACTCTCAGAGAATCAAAGATAGATATGCTTATCTCGTCAGATTTTTTTGAGATTGATTTTTCTAGAATTCCAAAGTCTTGTGCTTTTGCATATTTTGTAGAGTCACTGGGAATAGAGCAATATAACAATAAGCCTACTATTTGTAAATTCCAGAAGGCAGACCTTATTTATAAAGAAATTCTAAATATTTTCTCTGAGGTGGCTGCAAATATCTCCGGTGTGAGCATCTCGTCAGAAGACGGCACTAAGGTTATAAGCTTTATTTCGGCAGCAGGTGGTGTTGGTTGCTCCACTGTGGCAGCATCTTATGCAATGTTTCTTGCAAAAAAAGGCTTTAAACCTTTGTTTTTGAGCCTTGAAATACTTGGAAATTCAAATGCATTTTTCAAAGGAAACGGTCAATACAACTTCTCAGATATAGTTTATGCTGTTAAGAGCAAAAAAGCTAATATAGTGATGAAGCTCGAAAGCTGCGTAAAACAAGACGAAAGCGGAGTGTTTTTCTTTGATGCTTGCAGTATGCCTCTTGATATGATGGAGCTTAATAATGAGGAAATTACAAGCATTATTAAAACTTTGAGAACAACTAACTCATACACACATATAATTATTGATACTGATTTTGCTTTTGATGAAAGAAGCATGAATATCCTTGGAAATTCATCTGATGTTGTGGTTGTAGCTGATGGCTCAGCATTATCAAATGCAAAGTTCAAGAGCTTTTACGACACAATCAGTATTATGGAATCTCAGAAGGATTTGCACTTACTCAGCAAACTACATATCATATATAATAAGTTTAGCAACAAAACCAGTCAGGAGCTTCCTGTAGAAAATCTTGACATAATCGGTGGTATTCCAAAATATGAATATGCCAGCACCGAGCAGATAATGCAGCAGGTTTCATCTATGGCTGTGTTTAACAATTTTGCTTGATTATAAAAAAGGACATCGGGTCGGATAGGAGAAGGCTTTATGGATGATAATGTTCAAGAGCTGTTGATTGAAGAAATAAAAAAGTATATTGCAGATAACCTGAGACTTAGCGAACTCACTGACGAGCAACTCGAAGAAGAGATTGAAAATATTATCAGTCTTAAAACTCAGGGTAAATATATTTCAATCGAGCAAAAGGTAAATATAAAAGAATTGGTGTTTAGTTCTATTAGAGGATTAGGACTGCTCGATAGCATAATCCGTGACGAAACTATTACCGAAGTTATGATAAATGGCCACGAACATATATTTGTAGAAAAAAATGGTCGTCTGCAACGCCTTGATGCCGCTTTTGAGAGTGAAAGGCGTCTTGAAGACATTATTCAAAGAATTGTTGGATTGTCAGGAAGAGAGGTAAACCAATCTAACCCAATAGTTGACACACGATTGCAGGATGGCTCCCGTGTAAACGTGGTTTTGCCTCCAATTGCACTATGTGGCCCTACAATGACAATCCGCCGTTTCTCCAAAACACCGATGACTATAGAAAAACTGATATCATATGGTTCCATCACACAGGAGATCGCAGATAATTTGGAGCTTTTTGTAAGAGCTAAATATAACATCTTTATTAGTGGTGGTACCGGATCAGGTAAAACCACATTTCTTAATGCCTTGTCAAACTACATACCAAAGGATGAACGTATCATTACAATAGAAGACTCTGCCGAGCTTCAGATAAAAGGTATAGATAACCTTGTAAGTCTGGAAACAAGAAATGCTAACTCAGCAGGAACAGGACAGATCACAATCAGAGATCTTATTAAGTCTTCACTTCGTATGCGTCCTGAGAGAATAGTTGTCGGCGAGGTTAGAGGTGGAGAAGCCCTCGATATGCTTCAAGCCATGAATACCGGTCACGATGGTTCCCTCTCTACAGGCCACGCAAACTCCACAGAAGATATGCTAAGCCGTCTTGAAACAATGGTGCTTCAAGGAAGTGCCGGATTGCCACTGGAGGCTATCAGACAGCAGATAGCATCTGCACTTGATATCATTATCCATCTTTCAAGACTCAGAGATCACTCAAGAAAGACAATGGAGATAACCGAGGTTGTCGGATATGAAAACGGAAAGATTATCCTTAACCCTCTGTATGTTTTTGAAGAGGACGAAAACTCTACATTACACAAGGTTTCGGGATCTCTAAAGAGAACAAAAAACAAAATGATACACACCCAGAAGCTACGCTTGTCGGGTATCTATAAAGAAATCTAAGAGGTGAATACAAATGAATATTCCAAATCCCTTTAAGAAAAAAGAGCCATATATCCCAAAAGTTGGAATAATGGGAGTTGGAATCGACTATAACGTATATGAGTTCAAACTCTCCGAAAAGGTTCTATACTTTATATTAGGTGCTGTTGTAAGCGCTGTTGTAGCATTCATATTTTATGAATCACTTATCGTATCTTTGATAGTCGGCTTGATCGCAGGGTTTGCTTTTCTTCCTATAAGAAAAAAGCAGATTATAGAAAAAAGGCGCCACAAGCTTCTTATGCAGTTTAAAGATATGCTAGAGTCTTTGAATACTTCAATCGGTGCCGGTCTCAACATAATGGATTCATTTGCAAATGCCGCATCTGATATGGCGGCACAGTATGGAGAAGAAAGCCTCATATATGAAGAGCTTAAGATAATAAATTCAGGTATTTATAACAATATAAATGTTGAAGAGCTTTTGCTCGATATGGGCGAGAGAAGTCAGATAGCAGATATAATAAGCTTTGCAAATGTTTTTGATACTTGTTATCGTAAAGGCGGTAACATCAAAGAGGTTATCAAAAACACATATTCTATTATCTGTGATAAGGTTGATATCCAGCTCGAAATCAAAACAATGGTAGCTGCTAATAAAGGTGAGCTTACCGCTATGACAGTTATGCCTATCATATTTGTATTTCTACTCAAGAGTCTTGGCACAGAGGTTATTGATCTCACATCTGTCACAGGTAGAATTACAACGACCGTTGCAATAATAATCTTTGTTGCAGCATACTTTGTAGGCAAAAAAATACTTGATATTAAGCTATAAGAAAGGGTGAGGTTTGATGAGCGCTGTTGTTTGTACCATAGTCATGTGTGTTGCGATATTGCTTACTGTGATTTTTATCATCGCAATGTTTGGCGGTGCAAAAAAGTACAACGATGTTGTAGAAGCACTTGATGATAAAATGAAATATTCATACCTTGCTGGTCTAAACTTGCTTGATATAGTTCATTTTAACTTTGGAAGTACATATTGCAGAAAAATGATTAAAAATTGCCGTGTTGTTTATGGCGAAAAATACGCTGAGTTTCACTTTAGAATAAACATGGCAAAAAAAGTTACATACGGATTACTGGTGCTTATATTCGGACTTACTGTTTCGGTACTTTTGCAAGAAGCTTTGGTTATTCTGCTAACCGTGGGCGCAGCGGCAGGAATTGTGTACTACTTTGAGACAGTAATCATGGATGAAATTCATAAACGTGAGGATGATATAATCACAACTTTTCCCGATATGCTTTCAAAGCTTGCATTGCTTGTAAATGCAGGCATGATTGTGAAAGAAGCTTGGGAAAAGGTTGCAAACACAGGTGAAGGTACCATCTATGAAGAGATGAGAGCTACTGTAACAGAAATGAACAACGGTGTAGCTGAGTTTGATGCTATTATGAATTTTTCAAACAGGTGCAACGTTGACAAAATATCAAAGTTTTCTTCTACAATGGTTCAAAACCTTAGCAAGGGTAATAAAGAGCTTGCAGAGTTTCTCAAGCAGTTCTCAAATGAAGCATGGGTAGAAAAAAAGCAATACACACGCCAAAAGGGTGAGGCTGCCGCAGGCAAGCTTCTTATTCCGATTGTTCTTATGTTCTTTGGCATACTTCTTATGGTATGCGTACCGATATTCTTAGGAATATCATTCTAAAAATGTTGTTAATCTCCCAAAAACGGAGTAACATATATAATTATTAAAAAATGTGCATTTGAAAGGAGGATGACTTATGAAAAAGTTTTTAACAAATGCATATGTAAAAGGTTCAAACGCATTGTATTCCGCTAAGGAGGGCTTTAAGCGTTTCTTAAAGGAAGAAAAAGGTGGTTCCGAAATAATTGCTGTAATTATTCTTGTTGCGATCGTTGTTATTCTCGCTTTGTTCTTTAGAGAGCAGCTTGGAAACCTCGTAGAGAGCATTTGGGGATCAATTACAGGCAAAACAGAGGGTATCACACAGGAGTTTGGATCAGGAGAAGTACACGGTTAATTGTATTAGGTCTATACAACTGCTGATCTTGTCGGGCGAGCAATCGCCCGACAAGGCGAACCTTTTATATTGAGTTAGTGTTTCAAAGTATATATTTCATGTATGTTTTGAATTGCCAATTCTGAATTGCACATTAGGAGTGATAATTATGAAAAAAAGCAAGTCTTCCTTAATTGCCAGATTTGTAAATGACGAGCGAGCAAGTGCATCTATAGTAGAGTATAGTATTATTTTGCCTATATGTCTTTTTCTCCTTGCTCTGCTTTTTCTGGCTGGTATGTATCTAAACCAAAAGGCTGTTTTGGATGCTTCTGTAAATAGAGGTGTTGTGCTTGCACAAAAGATATATTGCGATAATAACGCAGACAGACTGATGAATCTTGGTTTGACCGATGGATCTACGCAGGTTGGCGTATCTGTTGATTCTTCTAAGTTTTTGAACGCCGATAATTTAGATTCGGAGCCTTATCGTTATCTCAAATTCGGTTCACGTTTCGATGAAGTTTATTCTGTAATAGAAAAGAAGATATCAAATTCTATCAAGGCTTCTCAGCTTATACAAAACGATGTAAGGCTTTCTGATTTGCAGGTTGATATTCCTGAGGAATTTAAAGGATTTGTAATGTATAAGATGACAGTCAGTGTTAAGCAGGAGTTTCATAATCCTTTTGTGCCTAAGCTGTTAGGGAAAAGCACAAATCCATGGCTTAAGATGTCATCATCAGCTACTGCTACAGTTATGAGTACAACCGAATATATGAGAAATGTTGATATGCTTAACGATATATTAGGTCGTTATACAGGAAATTCCTGTGACAAGTGGGTTAAGAATATGCTTTCACGTCTCACTGGTTTTATGAACAAAACCGGTGAATCATAATTTGTTGCTTCAGAAGAAAAACAGAACGATATTTTTATGAATAACAAATCAAATTTTGAGGAAAGGAGACCGGTTTGAAATTAGATATTTCTTTTCAAATCGCATAAATAATTATGTATAGCTTTGCTTCAAAATGTAAAGGCTCTATCTCTTTATTTTTATCTATAATATTACTTCCAACACTCACCTTCACCGGATTAATGGTAGACAGTGCTAATCTCGCTTTGTCTAAATCAATGGTAGAAAACGCAGGTGAGCTTACAACTAATGCTGCACTTGCAAACTACGACACAGTATTGAAAGATGTATATGGTCTTCTTGCAATGTCACAGGTGGGTGAAAAATCTGTAGATGCAGGCAACTACTTTGCTAATACAATGCAAGCTCAAAATCTTATGGCTTCAGTCACATCTGCTGTGTCTGGACTTAATCAAGATATGAAAGACTTCATTGGAATCGAAGAGGATAAATCTGTCAATTATAATTCTAATTTTCTTAATGTAAGTTATGATAATTTTGACGCAATTGGTGTTGCCGGCAGCTCACTTAGAAATTATAAAATTCTCAAAAATCAGATTGTTGAATTTATGAAATATAGAGGTCCTGCTGAGATAGCAATGGATCTTTTTGCGTCAACCGGAAGCTTTGGTGAGGTTGATGCAAAGGTAGATGTTACAGCTGCAAAAACTACTGTAGATGCCACAAAAGGTGAGCTCGGTACAGTGTGCAGAGTTCTCTATACTGCAATAGAAGTATATGACAAACGTGTAGAAAGCTTTAAAGCTGCAGAGAAAGAATGGGCTACAAAAGTAAACGAACTTAATGAAAGTATGCGCCTTGCAAATGAGTATCTTATCACATGGGTGGTAAATGCTCCTGACATGGGTAGCGTGAGATTTATGGAGTTTGATCCTGACGAAGACCTTGAAAAATATGAGCTTGAAGACGCAGATGTAAGTCTTCCATCACAAGATCTTAGCTCTGTAAAATTATCATTTGAATCTTCAATTCGGTCCTGTAGAGATAGAATGACCTCTTTGCAGGAAAAAATGAACACTTACGATAGTTTATCATCTTCAGAAAAGAGACGTTTCTTTGATGATTATCTTAAGTTTTATGAAGATTTAAAGTTGGCTATGACTTGCTACAAAACGATAAATGCCGAATTGGATGATGATTGTCTCTTGACACAAGAGCAGAATGAATCTAATTCAGATTTTAAATCACGCGTGAAAAAAGCCCGTGAAGAAACAGCAGTATGGCTCACTGTAACAGCAAATACACTTCTTGAAGATGTCTATAAGTTTTCTATAAGCTCTCAGGGTTATATTGCTAACTATAGGCAAACAGTGCAGGAGTACGAGAACAAGGCACAGCAAGAATACAACTCTGTAATAGAAATCTATGCTAAATACTATTTAGGTGTAGCAAATCTCACAGGTTTAGATCCAAAGACCGGCGGACCTTTGCTTAAATATTTTTTGATTAAATCAACTGAATTTAAGCAGAGAGTTTCGCATGGTAGCAATTATGACTATATGCTTATGCTTTGTAACTCTGTTCAGGAAAAGTTTAACCAATTAAAGACAGATAATAATAACCTTAGAATACAAAACGAAAAGTATGGTGAGGCTACATCAAAGGATGCCTACTATCAAGAAATGTCTGGTGAAATCTCAAAGAATGATGTTACATTTGATATAAATGATCTTCAAGAACTAAGAGAGCAGATTGTAGCCAACCAAAACTATGTTGAAAAGGGTATTGCTACTAAGTTTAATAGTTATATATTCTATGGCAAAGAACTAATAAATCTAACTACCTTCGATAAATTTAAAAAAGCTTTAGAATCTAAATTTAAAAATGATAGTGAATTTAATCCTGAAAACTATGACGTATATTTTGACCAATACTTCCCTCAAAAGTTTGAAACACAGAAAGTAGCAGAAACAGATACCTGCTTCTTAAAGAGAATTGATGAGGGAGGCAAAGTGTTTGGCGGAAAAACATTTAATGTTCCTGCATTCTACGCTTATCTTGTAACAAGATTTAGCGGGTATACCTCTGAGTCTAAAATTGATGAAGAGGTTACAGAATCAGCATCAGAGATAAGCAATGAGGTTGTAGAAGAGGTTTCTAAGGATGAAGTTCCAAATGTTTACTCCATGGATGTATTCTCTTCACTTAATACACAAGGTGGGGACCTCAATCTTATAGATATAAGCGGTGTCAGCGATGATTCTTCCACAGGTATTTTGAGAATGTTCTCAAGCATGGCTACAAAAGTAAAAGGAATATTCCAGATGTTTAAGAATGGTTGGGGTGGTCTTGCTGATAATTTACTTGTAACAGAGTATGCATTTCAAAACTTCTCGTTTGCCACTATGGACAAGTTAAAGGAAAAGGAAAATGGAGGTAAGGACTTCCAAACACCAACCTTGCTCAATATCAATTCTAAAAATAACAAAATATATGGATGCGAAATAGAATATATTCTCGAAGGCTATAGAGGTCAAAAGGGAAGCAAACCAAAGTGGTGGCAGTTCTGGAAGGACGAGGTAAAAGCCGATGGTCCGGAGAAGAATGTAAAAATCGTAAAGAGCCAGATATTCCTACTTAGATTTGTTTTAAACTCTATTTTTGCTTTTACAAGCAATACGCTACGAACACAAACAGAGGCGCCTGCACAGGCATTGAGTGTGGCGTGTTGGGGTGCAGTTCCGGCATCGGTATGGCAGGTTATTCTTGAGCTGATTTTGTCGTTATGTGAAACCTCACGAGATCTATCTAAGCTTATGGATGGGGAAGAAATGCCGGTCTATAAGACTGACGACACATGGTTCTTTAAGCTTGGTGGTGGTTCTATTGATGCTGCTATCGAAGATGCCAAAAATAAGGTAAGTAACTATGTAGCAGACCAAGCAAGCGATTTTGCAAGCGGAATTATTAATAGTGCAGAGTCTTATATAGGTCAGATGGTAAGTGGTGTTACTTCAGACATCAGCAAAAAAACTTCTGATGTTTTGACTCAGGTAAACACTGAGCTTACAACGGTTGCTACCGAGCAGATGACAAATCTTATATCTGCAATGGGTGATGCTGTAAAAGATTACGTAGAAGAGCAGTATCTCAAGATTATGACAGATGGCTTGAAATTTGATAAGAAGAATATGAAAGCCGATTTGGAAGAAATATTAAAGGGATACTACAAAGATAACGAAAAGCTTGATAAAGACTTCAAGGAGGTTCTTGACGTTGCTGCAAAGGGCATGGTCGATATAATCATGGACAGCGATGCTGTTAAAAAACTTGAGGAATACAGCAAAAAGATGGAATACAAGCCTAACCTTGGAACAGACTTTGACACAAAAGTTGTAATTAACGGCAGCACAATTGCCGAGATTATGAACGGTACCTCTACAACTATAAATAGTTATATTGAAGGAATCATGGGAGACTTGCAGAAAAAAGTGCAAAACACAGTTGACACCTATCTCAAAGAAGCAGAGAATGAGGTTAATAGCAAGGTCTCCGAATACGGTGATAAGGTCGAAGAATGGACTGACCAAAAATCTGAAGAGCTTGGTGCAAGTGTAAATAATTGGTTGAATGAGTCACTTGGCTCTGATTTCTCTTCAGGTGGCAGTGGTGGTTCTGCAGGATCATTGGTATCCGGTTCAACAGCATCTTCCGGTAGCGTGGGTGAACAGTCGTCATTTGTTGGCAAGTTGCTCAACTTCTCATATAAAGACTACCTTAGAATTTTCTTGTTCTTCAATCTTCAAGGAAACAAAGAAGATGAAATGTTACAGAGAATAGATGATGTTATCGAGCTTAATGTAAAGGGTGGCTTGCAAGAATATTATGCAGATATCGGAGTTTCCGGACACCCAGCAGGTCAAAACTTCGGCATGAATAATGCTTTCACATATGTTCAAATATCATCAAAAATACACGTTAAGCCACTGTTGCTTTCTCAAAAGATATTCTCATCCGGACTAAACGGTGTATTTGATATGTGGAGTTACGACTACTCTAATGTACAAGGATATTAAAGCTTGTATATAAATATATAGAAGAGAGGGATAATTGTGAAGCTTTTTAAAAAATTGAAAAAAGAAGATGGCTCGCTAACTATTGAAGCTTCAATATCTATGGTTTTCTTCAGTATTGTTATGGTTGGACTGCTTACATTAATAAATGCTTGTAGAGTGCAGGCGACCGTACAAAATGCACTAGACAAATCAGCATTAGAGCTTTCACAGATGATGTATCTCTATGAAGCCACAGGTCTTTATTATGTTACTGTGGATGTATCGGGTGATGCAACTAATGCAGCAAATACAGCAGTAAACACATCAAATGCTATTAACAACGGATACAATGCAGTTAATGATGTAATTAACAATGGTTCAAACTCACAGCTTGGCAAGGAAATGGATTCATTTATGTCTCCGGGAGGCTTGGCATCAGGTATCTATTCGCTGTATAGCGGGTTCAAGAGCAAAGGAGACAGTACAGATTCAGAAATGTCTGTTGGTGATGCAACATCAGTAGTTATCAACTCTGTTAATGGGGAAGACGGTACTTTGACAAGCACATATGAAACAATTCGCTCAGGCTTGAAGACTATGTCTGATGATCCTGTTAATTTTATTATGCAGCTTGGCAAATATGGGCTTAACTCAAAAACATCATATATGTTTGGTGCTTCACTTGGAGAATCTATTACAACATCTTATCTTGGTGCAAACAACGAAGGTATAGATGAAGAGACCTATGCTAATGAAAGATTAATGGGACTTGGTGTAAAGGACGGAATTTCAGGGCTTAATTTTAAAAAATCTTCTGTATTCGCTCCTTCTTCGCCAACAAACGTTAATTTGATCGTCACCTATGATGTAGAAATCTTTCCGCTTTTAGGTGATTTTAAGGTAACATTTGCACAGAGCGCTTCTACTAGAGCTTGGCTTGGTGGAGATTTGACTGTGTCAAAAGCTAGTGGTTATAGTATGAAGAAAAATACAGATAAACAAAATCCAACCCCAAATACAAGTTTACCCGCGGTTGGATGATATTTAAATTCAAACACTGAGGGTGTCATTTTATGCTTGAAACAATTATTATGATTTTAGCCCCAATACTTTTATCAATCTTGGTAATGGTGTATATAAATTTTGGCGACATAAGAGCCCAAAAGGGACTACCGGCTAAACTAAAATCAGTATTACGCTTTAGAAAAAATAAAATTGTTTTATTTTTTCTTATGTGTTTTGGCATAGGAATGATGTTCTGGTCACATTGGAAATTAGGGGATGCCTTAGAAAAATCTCTTAAACAGCTATTTATTTTCGAATTCCTAACAGCTGTTGCATATGTTGATCTTAAAAAGCAAATAATTCCAAATAAGCTGATAATTTTCGCATTTTTCTCATACTTTGTTTTCTTTTCATATGAGGTTCTGGCAAAAGATGCTAATATAAAAACCCTTTTAATAAACGCAGGACTCGGACTCTTACTTGGAGGCGGTGTATTCGGATTATCTGCCTTGTTTTCAAAAGGAGCTGTCGGAATGGGTGATATAAAACTGTTTTCTGTACTTGGTATTTTGATGGGACCCTTTGCGGTTTTTAATGTAATAGTATATACAGTTCTTTTGACAGCGGTTTATGGTATAGTTATGATGTTAAGAAAGAAAAAAAATAAAAAATCTGTTGTTCCTGCCGGGCCATTTGCTCTAGCAGGCATGATGATTGCTATGTTTCTTGGTATTGGAGGATGGTTATAATGAGCAAGACTGTTATTGCACTGCTTCTCTCACTAATAGTTGCGTTAGGCTCTATATATACGGTTACTCTATATTTTCAAAAGGATGAAGAAGAGCTTCCTGAGGAAACCGTTAATCAAATTGCCTATTATAAAGAAATAGGCGACGAACAGCTATTACTGGGTGGATATGGTAAGGCTTGTGAATGTTATGAGAATATACTTTCTCTTGATCCATCTATAGAAAATTATCTCGCTTTATCCGATGTGTACGTTGAGGCAAAGCGTTACACACGATTTACTGAACTTATGAGAACAGCAATATCTGTTTTTCCGCAAGACAACAGATGCTACGAAAAGCTTGCACAATATTATCTTGACACAAAGACATATAAGTCATGCAAAGAAATAACAGAAATGGCATTTGATAATTCTGTTTCTAACGACTTGCTAAAAGAATTGTACTATGCTAGTGCATTCCAGTATGAAACATATTTTGCTCAAGTGCCTAGTGCATCACGTTTTTATAACGGTTTTTCAGTTACAAAGAAAGATGATGGCTATTATTATTTAAACACAAATATGAGATTTGATCTTGGTCCTTTTGAGTATGCCACTGCATTTACAGATACATTGGCTGCTGTCAGAAAAGAAAAAGGCAAATACTACTACATAGATCTTGAAGGAGAAAAATATCTTAGCACATCAGAGGATTATGAAATTGCATATTCTTTCTGTGAGGGATTTGCAATAGTAAAGACAGAAGAAGGCAAATACAGATACCTCTCTACTGATAACAAGCTTCAAAATGGATATTTCGAGGCTGCTACGCTTTATAAAAACGGCGTTGCTATGGCAAAGTACGATGGTGCATGGTATTTGATTAATACTCTTGGTGGTAAGGTAGAAGAAAACAAATCTTACTACGATGTTAAAATAGATGAAGATAACATTTGCAGTAATAACGGTATTATATTTGTAAGCGATGGCGAGGGCAAAGGATATTATCCAATAGATCTTACCGGAGCTAGAATTGGCACTGATACTTATGATGATGCAAAGCCATTTTTCACCGGTGAGCTTGCACCTGTTATGAAAGATGAAAAATGGGGCTTTATTGATGCAACCGGCAAATTAGTAATTGACTACCAATATCAAGATGCACAGCCTTTTGGATGTGATGCAGCAGCTGTAAAAACAGGAAACAAATGGGGCTTTGTTTCATCAGAAAATGTAATGGTAATCGAAGCACAGTATGAGGACGCAAAATGTTTTTCAGGAGAAGAAAAGTTCTGCCCTGTAAAGATTGACGGTGTATGGTCGTTTATAAAATTTATTGCTTAAAATTAACGGAGGCATTTATATGAACAGATTAAATGTGGAATCTAATGGCACAAGCACTTATCTTGTGTATGAGCTTCAAGATGGAGAAGAAATTGATACACTTAGCTTGGGCATGGTTGTAAATAATAAGATTAGCAATGTTATGCCAATAATTTTTTCACAAGTTGATAATAACAAGTATTTTAAATACAACATTTCTTCAAAAATATCCTTAAGTCAGTTCTTCAACGGTATTGTTAATAAGAAAAGACTACTCACAGTATTTTCAAGTGTTCTCAAAGCAATTATGGAATCGACAGAGTATATGATTGATTCATCATCTTTCCTATTAGATCCTGAGTATATTTATGTTGATGTAAGCACAAGTGAAGCTCACCTGCTGTGTATGCCTCTTATGGAAATGGCAGAGCATAGAGTAGAGGTAGCTCCGTTTTTCAAAAATATTGTGTTTAGCACACAGTTTGACCAATCAGAGAACACAGATTATGTAGTTAAGTTAATTACTTATCTTAATGCTAATCAAACTGTTTCAATAGAAGGTTTCTCTGAATTTATAGATGAACTGCTCAATGGACCTAAGTCTGTAAAGAACGAAGAAACAAGTAAACCGCAGCAACCTGCACAGCCTCAACAACAGCAGATGCCACAGAACACTGTTGTGAAGCAAACCCTCACACCAGACCAGATGCCTAAGAATATCTATGATGTTCCAAATACTGTAAATACTCAGCCACCGGTGCAACAGCCTGTAGGTGACAAAAAAGTAGAAAAGGTAAATGATAAAAATAAGCCTGCCGGATTTGCAGTGCCGGGTGTTAACGCTGATTCTTCCAAACAAGATCCTAAGAAAAACAAAAATGATAAAAAAGATAAAAAGGATAACAAAGCGGAGCATAAAGAAAAGAAAGGCTTCTCGTTATTTGGTAAAAAGAAAGACAAAAACGAGGTTAAAGATACTCCTAAGGCAGACATCAAGAATTCAAACACAGTTAATAATCCGAATCTAGGCTTCAATATTCCAGGTACAGGTGTACCGGCATCTTCTACTCAGGTAAAAATGCCTGATATCCCTGTTGCTACTCCTGTCAATACTCCAGCATCAAATGCACCTAAAATGAACTTTGGTGAAACAACAGTTTTAGGCGGAGCAACTGCAGGCGAAACAACAGTCTTAGGTGTCAACACACCTTCCACACCGCAGGTTTCATATCTCATTCGCAAAAAGAATAATGAAAAGATATTGCTTTCAAAGGAACTCTTTAAGGTTGGAAAAGAGAGAAGCTTTGTGGATTACTGCATTTCTGATAATAATGCTGTCAGCAGAAGCCATGCTAATATCATCTGCAAAAACGGTGAATACTTTGTGGTTGATATGAATTCAACAAACCACACTTATATTAATGGAATGATTCTTACTCCGCAGATGGAGTGTAAAATAAAAAACGGTGATGTTATTACATTTGGTAATGAAGATTTTACATTCCATATGTAAGTTCAACTATATCATAAGTATTTAAAGAGGAAAATAAGCAGATAGATATATACTAATCTTTTTGCTATATCAATCTTTATAATAAAAATCAACGTGCTTGGAGATGTTTTCAAGTGAAATGGAGTATTCCAGGCTTATTAAATTATTTTAACAGAATGGAGGACAAAAATATGAAAAAGTATATCTCACCGGTTATAACAGAAGAATTACTATTAAAAATAGATGTTATGACTGCTTCTGAAGATATGGGCGGCGGTAATGATGGTAGTGAAGGAGATGCTCCGATTCCTGCTCAAAACAACTCCGATAACCCGGTTTCATTTATGGATTTTTACCAATAATGATTTTACTAAAAAGAGAACTGTCTTTAAGAGTTGCACTCTAAAGGACAGTTCTTTTGCAATATGTGGTGTAGTTATTGAAAGCCATGTAATTATCTTTGCTAGTATAAAAAACGCTGTAGTAAATCGGTTTTTGGATTTACTACAGCGTTTTTATTTAGCTATTTCATTCGTATTATTTATGTTTCTAAAGTTTAGTTATGAAAGAAGCTCAAAAAAATAGTTATTTCTTTTTCGCAAGATGTTTTTCTCTGGCGCTTTTACGTCCTTCTGTATTAATATCTCCGGCTTTTGTAAGAGAAATTTTAGTAAGGAAAGGACCAATAATTTCGTAAATAAGTACAGCAAATAATGTGATGTTTCTAACGATTGCACCATCAGATCCAAGTTCCATCGCCTTAATTGCCATACCAAGTGCAACGCCGGCTTGAGGTAATAGGGTGATGCCAAGGTATTTTATAATGTTTGGGTCGCATTTTGTCATTTTTGCGCTAATGCCCGCTCCAAAATATTTACCGAGTGAACGAGAAGCAATATAAATGATGCCGATCAATACGACTATGATATCCGTAAAAATGGAAAGTTCAAGTTCTGCACCGCTTATAACGAAGAACAGAATAAGAACGGGCGTTGTCCACCTATCTGCACGTTCCATAAGTTCCTCCGAAACATCGCAGATATTACAGAACACTGTGCCAAGCATCATGCAAGCAAGAAGCGAAGAAAAAGCAATATGGATCGTTCCAATTTTAAATTCAAGACAAGAAATCGCAACTGTCATCATAACGAATGTTACTGAAACAGTCATACGTTTCGAACGGGAATGGAAATATCGTTCGCACAACGTGAACAATAATCCCATAATAAATCCGAGTAGCAAAGAAAGCACTACCTCAAGCAAAGGTTCAAGAATAACCGACAATATATTGACGGATCTTGAACTAAGTGATCGTGCAATACCAAAAGAAATGGCAAAAACTACAAGACCAACGGCATCATCAATAGCAACGACCGGAAGAAGAATGTCTGTAACAGGGCCTTTGGCCTTATATTGCTTTACTACCATCAGCGTAGCGGCGGGTGCTGTTGCTGTGGCAACCGATCCAAGCACGATTGCAGCCTCAAGAGGAAGCTTGTCGGGTATAGCAAGATGCAGTGCTATAAGCACCGCATCAACCACAACTGTGGTAAACAATGCTTGAAAAATACCAATGAAAGTCGCTTGTTTGCCTATTTTTTTAAGTTGTGACAAGCGAAATTCATTTCCCATTGCAAATGCGATGAATCCTAATGCTAAATCTGAGATTATACCAAAACCTTCAATCTGATCTGCAGAGATTCCAATACCCGGAATACCTAATTTTCCGAGAACAAACGGACCGATCAACACACCGGAAACTAAATATGCGGTAACCGCAGGAAGTTGAACCTTTTTTGCAAGTCTTGACAAAAGTAATCCTGCAAGCAAGGCAATTGACAGGCTAAGAAAAATACTTGCTGTCTGGGTCATAAAAATACGCCCTCTTTCAATATAATTTTGATTACAGGAGTTAATCATCCAGATATGATGTGAGGGTATATATTATGCTCTCATAAGAATCCACATGGTTTAGCTCTATTCGTCGTCGCATATTATATCATAACGATAGAAAGAAGTCTACATTTATAAAATCAGTCATCATATTTTAGCAAATAAAGCCATAAAATGTAGTTGAATGTTGATTATGTTTATGATAAAATATAAATGAATATACTTAGGAGGAGTAGTTTGTGAGAAGTGAATTATTATTTCCTAAAAGACCATATGGAACTCATGGTGGTGTAAAGGTAACACATTGCAAAAACACTGCCGGTATCGAGTCTGTCATTATGCCACCGCCCGAACGTGTAGAAATCTCAATGAACCAAAATATTGGTGATGACTGTATACCAACCGTAAAAGTAGGCGACAGTGTATACGTAGGTCAGATAATAGGCGATAGTGACAAATTTTTGAGTGTGCCTATACATTCAAGCGTATCCGGCGTAGTAGAAAAAATAAACAAACGAAAAGATTATTCAGGAAGAGAAAGCGACGTTATTGTAATAAAGTCTGATGGCCTTATGACTCCGATAGATGGCATCAAACCTCACAAGGTTGACAATCTGAAAGAGCTTACAGAGGCAGTGAGAGCAAGTGGATTGGTTGGATTAGGTGGTGCAGGATTTCCGGCTCATGTCAAGCTCAATGTACCTGAGGGAAAGTCGGTTGACACTCTGATAATTAATTGTGCAGAATGTGAGCCATATATTACCGCAGATCACAGAGAGGCTATCGAAAATTCTTGGGATGTATTTAGCGGAATATATGCTTTTAAAGATATAATCGGTATCAAACGCGTTATAATTGGTGTTGAGGATAATAAACCTGATGCTATAGATGTGTTAAAACAGATAGCCGATAACCCCAAATATGATCCTGATGATATGGTGAGAGTGCTTCCGCTTAAGGCAAGCTACCCTTATGGAGCAGAAAAGGTGCTCGTGAAAGCCTGTACAAATAGAGTGATACCGACAGGAGGACTTCCTGTTGATGTGGGATGTATTGTTATGAACATCACCAGTGTTTCTTTTATATCAAGATATATGAAAAACGGTATGCCACTTGTGTCAAAGAGAATTACTGTGGATGGCTCGGCAGTAAAAGAGCCTAAAAATGTTATTGCACCAATAGGCACATCAATAAAAGATATTGTAGAATTTTGCGGTGGACTAAAAAGCGACGCAAAGAAAATTATCCTCGGTGGCCCTATGATGGGTACAACAGTTAGTAGTGATAGCGAGGTAATTAAGAAGAATACAAATGCAGTGTTGCTCTTCGATGAGGAAGAGTCAAACCTTATGCGAGAAACAGACTGCATAAGATGTGGAAAATGTGCCTCAAGCTGTCCTATGAAGCTTACTCCGCCGATAATTAATACATATATGAAACAAAAAGATATAAATCGTCTGGAAAAACTAGGTGTTATGACCTGTATGGAGTGCGGATGCTGTGCATATAGTTGCCCTGCAGGAAAGCACCTTGTGCAGATGATGAGAGAAGCTAAACAAATGATAAGAGCTAACAAATAGGGTATAGCCTTTTATAAAAACATAAGGTTAGGGTAGTAGAGTGTATGAGTAAATTAAGAGTTTCGCCGTCACCGCATTTTAAAAGCGGTATTACAACTCAAAGAATAATGCTGGATGTTATATTTGCGCTGATGCCAGCTGTGATAGCATCATGCCTGATATTTGGACCAAGGGCATTGATAATATATGCTGTAAGCTGTGGTAGCTGTGTGATTTGTGAGTATTTTAGCAGAAAGATAATGAAAAGAACATCTACAATAAGCGATTTAAGTGCTATTGTCACTGGTGTTTTACTTGCTATGAATCTTCCGGTGAGCATCAATCCGCTTATAGTAATGTTTGGAAGTATGGTTGCTATTATTGTGGTTAAACAGATGTTTGGCGGTATAGGGCAAAATTTTGTAAATCCAGCCCTCACAGCCAGAATTATACTTTTGTCGTCATTTCCATCAAAAATGACCACGTGGACAGAACCGTTTGCATATCTGAACGGAAACATAGATTCTGTTTCTTCTGCCACACCGCTTGCAATGGCTGATGCTAAGTTAGATTATTTTAATATGTTTATGGGAATTAGGGGAGGATGTCTGGGAGAGACCTGTGTAGCAGCATTGTTATTAGGTGGTATATATCTGATAGCCCGAAGGGTGATTTCGCCTGTAATCCCGCTTACATATATCTCTACCGTGGCTATATTTTCTCTTGTTCTTGGTCAAGCTCCTATCTATCAGATTATGAGCGGAGGACTCATGCTTGGCGCTTTCTTTATGGCGACAGACTATGCCACATCGCCTATAAATCCACTCGGTAAGCTCGTTTTTGCATTAGGCTGTGGAATCATCACTGTGGTGATAAGGCAGTTTGGTTCATTGCCGGAGGGAGTATCCTTTGCAATAATACTTATGAATATATTAGTATCACACATAGAAAACCTCACCATGACAAAACCTTTTGGGTTCGTTAGAACAAAAAAGGAGGCGTCAAAATGAAGAAGTTAAATGTAAAAAATGTATTATTTCCTGTTTTGTCGCTTGTTGTGATTTGCTGCGTGGTCAGTGCATTGCTTGCTGTTACAAACGCAGTAACAAAGAGCCGTATAGAACAGAATGAAGCGGAAAATTCAAACGCTATGCGATATGAAATTTTCGCAGAAGCCAAATCCTTTGAAAGCCAAGATAGTTATTATGTTGCTCTGAATGATTCCGGAGATATCATAGGATATGTGTTTGAAACAGTGGCTAAGGGCTATGGCGGTGATGTATCAGTAATGACAGGCATTGCGCCTGATGGCCAGATCAAAGGAATCAGAATATTATCACATAGCGAAACTCCGGGTCTAGGTGCCAACTGTACAAATGAAGAATTTATACACAGATATGAGCAAAAAATACCCGAAAATGGAGAACTAAGTGTTGTGAAAGGCGCACCATCAGAAAATGGAAACATTGATGCTATTACAGGTGCTACCATAACATCAAAAGCTGTAACATCAGCTGTAAACATTGCCATATCAGAGTTTGAAACAATGAGTAGGGAAGGTGATTAAAAATATGGCTAAGAGCAGGAATCTCCTTCAAGAAATCACAAAGGGAATTATAAAAGAAAATCCTGTGTTATGTTTGGTGCTTGGTACTTGTCCCACACTGGCTGTCACCACAGCTGCATCAAATGCCATAGGCATGGGTATAGCCGCTACGCTGGTTTTGGTATGTTCAAATGCAGCCATATCATTGCTTAGAAATCTGATTCCGGATAAAGTGAGGATACCAGCCTACATAACAGTTATAGCCGGATTTGTGACAATCGTACAGATGCTAGTAAAAGCATTTGCACCGGGTATAGACAAATCCTTGGGTATATATCTACCGCTTATAGTAGTTAATTGTATTATTTTAGGTCGTGCTGAGATGTTTGCAAGCAAAAACAGGGTTTTGGCATCTATGGCAGATGGTCTTGGTATGGGTATTGGATTTACAGCGACACTTCTCTTGATGGGCTCTATCCGAGAGCTTTTGGGTGCAGGCACAATCTTCGGATTGCCTATTCTCAAAAACTTTATGGATCCGATTATTATTTTTCTGTTGCCACCGGGAGGCTTTTTTGTGTTTGGTATGCTGATAGCACTGGCTAATAAGCTTAATAATGGCAAAACAGCTAAAAACGCCTCTAGCTGTGAGGGTTGCCCTATGCATGGTATCTGCAAGAGTGATGGCAGAGAGGAGTGTGACAAATGAGAGCTTCTCATCTAGTGAGTATTTTTCTTGCGGCGATACTCACCGAAAACTATACACTAAATAAATTTTTGGGAATATGCCCGTTTTTGGGAGTATCTAAAAAGTTGAATACCGCAGTAGGAATGAGCAGTGCAGTTATATTTGTTATGGTGCTTGCCACTGCTGTTACATGGCCAGTTTACTTCTATTTGCTGTTGCCTAAGGGCTTAGAATATATGCAAACTCTTGTATATATTTTAATAATTGCAGGTCTAGTGCAGTTGGTCGAGATAGTGCTCAAAAAATATATACCGTCATTGTATAATTCACTTGGTATATATCTGCCACTGATTACAACTAACTGTGCTGTTCTTGGTGTAACATTGCTTGTAGTAGAAAAACAGCAAGCTGATGCAAGTTATGGTTATATAGAGGCATTGGTAAATGCGTTTGGTGCAGGTGTGGGATTTTTGGTTTCTATGGTAATATTTTCAGGAGTTCGCAGTAGGATAGAAAACAGCGATATTCCGGAGTCTCTCAAAGGGTTGCCCATCACGCTGATAGCGGCATCTCTTGTGGCTGTATCATTCTTGGGATTTAGCGGTATAGCATAAATAAATGATTAAGGGGTATATAAGATGGATATAGTTTCTGCTATATTGCTTGTGGGTGTCATAGGCTTGGTAGTGGCTGCTATGCTTGTGGTTGCATCAATTGTAATGGCAGTGCCTGTGGATGAAAAGGCAAAAAAACTTGAAGAAGCCTTGCCGGGTGCAAACTGTGGTGCGTGCGGTTATTCGGGTTGCAGTGGATATGCCAAGGCACTCTCCACCGGTGATGCACGAGTAGGACTTTGTTCACCCGGTGGTGATGAAGTAGCTATGGAGTTATCAAAAATACTAGGCGTAGACGCTGTAAAAGCAGATAAAAGGGTTGCTATTGTGCTATGCCGTGGCAATAACGAAGCAAGCGAAAGAAAAACAGAATATACAGGAATAAAAAGCTGTGCTTCTGCTATGCAGGTTTATAATGGTGCTACATCATGCTCATATGGATGCATTGGCTATGGAGACTGTGCGGCGGCTTGCTCAAAGAATGCGATTAAAATATGTTCATCGCTTGCAGTGGTGGATCAGAATATATGCATGGGATGTGGCGAGTGTGCTAATGCTTGCCCTAAGCACCTGATAAGTATTGTTCCGGTTAAAAAGCGTGCAGTTGTATTATGCTCCAGCTGCGATAAAGGTGCCGATACGAGAAAAGCCTGCACCGCCGGATGTATTGCTTGCAAAAAGTGTGTAAAAGCGTGTGAACAAGGCGCAATCGAAATTGTAGATTTTAAAGCACAGATAGATCCTGAAAAATGCACGGGATGTGGAAGGTGCGTAGATGAATGTAATTTTTCTTGTATTTTGATGATAAATGGGTAAGGAGGATTAATTATGCAAAGACGTGACAAAATAAATTATTATCTCGATATAGCCGAAACAGTGCTTGAGAGAGGCACTTGCCTCAGAAGAAACTATGGTGCGGCAATCGTGAAAAACGACAGAATAATTTCCACAGGCTATGTGGGTGCGCCAAGAGGCAGAAAAAACTGCTGTGACTTGGGACAATGCAGACGTGAGGCTATGCACGTGCCAAGAGGGCAGAGATACGAGCTTTGCAGAAGTGTGCACGCGGAGGCAAATGCTATAATAAATGCCGCCGGTGTGGAGATGATAGGTGCCGAGCTGTTCCTCGTAGGCAAAGATGCTGTGAGTGGCGAATATGTGCAAAATGCAAGCTGTTGCTCTATGTGCAAAAGACTCGTGATAAATGCGGGTATAAGCCGAGTCATCATCCGTAATGACAATGATAGCTACACTATTGTAGATGTAAAAGACTGGGTTATGGTGGACGAATCGCTCACAGAAGAATTGGGATACTAAAATATGCCAAAAAAGACTTGAAATCGTCTTCAATATGGTTTACAATAGTTAGAGTAAAAAATTTAATATTATTCATTTTTAAGCAGGGGTGCACGTTTTTACATGGGCTGAGATTATACCCTTTAACCTGATTCGGACAATGCCGACGTAGGGAGTTTTGAGATTGATTTGCATTTTTTTAAGCTCTCTAGATGTGTCGCATCAGGGAGCTTATTTTTGAATATTATGAAAGGGAGATTTATTTTGAATTCAACAAAAAGAAGTACGGTTCTGTTTTTAACCGAAAGTGCAATCATGGTTGCGCTTGCCACTGTGCTTAGTGTGCTAAAGCTTATTGATATGCCATATGGTGGCAGTGTAACAATTTGCAGTATGTTGCCTATAGCCTTTGTGGCTTATAGATATGGTTTTCCAAAAGGACTTATTGTATCACTTGTATACGCACTGGTTCAGATGATTTTAGGTTCAGATAATTTTTCATATGCCACATCTGCCACAGCGGTTGTGCTTATCATCGTGCTTGATTATTTGATTGCGTTTTGCGGTTATTCCTTTGCAGGTTTGCTTTCTAAGTCGAAGATGAGCCAGACCACAGCATTGGGTATCTCAGTGGTTATATCCGGATTGTTCCGCTATGCGTGCCATACAATAAGTGGCTATGCAGTATGGCGTGATCTCTCTGCACCTGCTAAGGATGCATGGATTTATACCATAGCTTATAATGCGGCATATATGATTCCTGAAATAATAGCAACATTTGCAGCTGCTATCGGACTTTCTAAGCTTATCAATCTAAAGGGCAATAGAGTTTCTGCGGTTAAAAGTACATCAAAGGGCAATTTTTCCTTGCCAAGAGCTATCGCATTGGTTATTATGGTTGTTTCATCAATGTTTGCTATTGCAATGATATTCAGCAAGCTTCAGGCAGAAGACGGCACATTCAGCGTGACTGGCATAAGTAATGTGAATTTTGTTGGTCTTGGTATCGCAGTGGGATTTTTCTTTGTGGGTGCTGTGCTTTTGTTTGTAGTATTTGGCAAAAACAAGGCTAAGAAAAACTAATTTGTAAATATCTAAATTAAAAGGCAGTATTACTTTAAGTTGGGAGTAATACTGCCTTTATTATATTATTAACTAAAGTAATCCAGCTTATCAATATTATTAATCAAGCTGTCTCCGATGTTGTCATCAAATAAATTATCGAGCCCGATTTCCTCTAACGCCCCAGTAAAGGAGTATTCTCCGATAGGCAAGGATAGTGCCTTCATATATGTTTCTGCGGCTTCTTTTTCACCATTTGGAATGAGTGCGGCTATTTCCAGAGCCGAT
The DNA here is from genome assembly GCA_029098305.1 of Clostridia bacterium. Taxonomy (GTDB): domain Bacteria; phylum Bacillota; class Clostridia; order Oscillospirales; family Acutalibacteraceae; genus JAEEHZ01. The sequence continues at coordinate 5,172 of JAQXOB010000001.1, read as the reverse complement.
AGTGCCGACACTGCATAGCTAACATAATAAAATGCACTCTCAAAGTTGTGTGAAATAAGCATCCAATCGTATTCGCCATAATATAGCATATCCTCATAGCCATAGCTTTCAGCAGTTTCATAGAATATTTCACACACACGCGTTGTTGTCAGGTTTTTCTCCTCAAACACTCTACGCTGAAATTCATCATAAATACATCCCTCTATCACAGAGCGCATCAGATTACCAATGGTAGATTGCTTGGCTTCCACTGAGTATTCGCCAAAAATCTCATCATAAAATAATGTGAATATAACCTCCATGCCTTGTGACTGTAGCTCTGCAAGATCATAGTCACAATATCCCCACACAGAGTCTTCGGGATTATAATATGATGACACGAAGTGTCCAAACTCGTGAAACATAGTGGTATAATCAAGATAGTTTTCATATGGTGAATTAAATATAAAAGGCTCCTTGTAGTTTGTGATGTATGTTGTAAAGCCCGTATTATTTTTTGTCATACTTGGTTCAATATCATTCAGATTGAGATCAATGAGAGTATTATAAGCGTCAATAACCTCTGATGAAAGCCTTTTCGCACCATATTCCATCATATCCTTTATTCTTGCTGAAGATACATCAAGTTCTGAATAACTTAATGTGGCTTCTGCATCTTCAATTTCGTCAATATGTTCCAGATAATAAGGTACGATATCGTTTTTCACGCTCTCGCACAATGCACTCACATCATCAGGAGTATAATTTCTACCAAATACATTCTCGTAGGCATATTCAGCATAGCTGTCATAGCCGTTAAGTGTTGCTATCTGTTTACGAGTTTCTACTAAGTCTAGATATACCTCTCCAATCTGATACGGATCGATCTCGTCAGCAATCATAAGCTCGCCGTATTTTAATGTTAATTCAGTTTCTTTATCGAGTAATTTGTTGTTTTCTTCTGAGTTTTCTTCATCATAGCTTAAGGCATATTCTCTGATTTCTTCAGAAATGTCATTTGCTACGGCACTGTGTTCGCTCTCAAGCACGCTTTTTAATGCAATGGTGAGGGCGGTCTGTGCGGCTATGGCAAACACAGATTCCTCATAGCATTTGTCGGAGATTTCTTCGTCAGATGGATCTTGATAATTCATAATTTCAAGCAAATTATAGTTTGTTACAATTGTATGTAGCATTTCGTTCAGGTGGTTATATTTCTGCATAAAGCCTTCGCTGTCATTGGTTTCGGCATAAGCCTCCAGCTCATCACAAAGACGGTTAAACTCGTCTTCGTCTACTTCTTGCAGCTTCATATCATCAAACTTAGTGTCACCTCCGGAATACTCTGGAAAATAATCTCCATCAACCAAAGGCGTGAAGTTTGTATCAACAGGTTGTGATGAAAATGGGGTGTCTGGCAGTTTATTATCTGTTATTTTACGACTTCTAAAAATACAAGAGCTTAGTGATAGTAAAATCGAAATGCATAATACTGATGCAATTATTTTTCTCATATGTTTTCTCCTTTTTATGAATTCTTCTTAATAATTCTACCATAAAAAGCAGATAAAGGAAAACAATTTTTGAAGTCTTATATATAATTCTCTCCAAAGTTCGCTTATCATAAAAAGATAGATTTTCGGTTTCTATGCTAAACAGGTATTTTTTTCCGACGAGGACATTTGGTTTTAACTCTACCTTTTTATGCTTTACTTGCACTACACCAAGACAAAACTAAACGTTCAATTATTATCTGTTTTTTATAATTTCTTAGAAGTTTTAATTTTGCTCTATTTAAAATTTCTTCATCAATATCAGGATATATACATTCTGTGCACATTCCCAAACTATCTATATCAACTTTATCGAGCAAACATTCACTTTTGAATTGATAAATACAAAAGCTGTTTTCGCATTTCATTCTAAACACCTCAAAACATATAACTATTTTAAATTATTATAACATTATTCAAAAGATTACGCAAGTGCGTATACGCAACAATGTAACATTTCGTACAATATTTTTGAGGTGAATAGAATGAATGTCAAAGATGTTGTTACCGATAGATTTAAAAAATTGTGTGAGGAAAGAAACATAAAATTAAACGAATTAGCAAACATATCAGGAGTTACTCCTTCTACTGCATACAGTATGATGGATAATGGTAGACGTGATGTATCTATAACTACAATTAAGAAATTTTGTGATGGGTTAGGAATAACTTTGGGAGAGTTCTTTTCTACACCGGAGTTTGATGATTTAGAACAAGAAATAAGGTAAGTCAGGAATAACTGTTATGTTGTATATTTATTGCCATACTACAGTTTTGTGTCCTGACTTAACATAAGCATAATACTATCCCCAATGAAAGCGAGGAAAAACCTATGATAAAAGTGCTATTTGTCTGCCACGGCAATATTTGTAGATCTCCGATGGCAGAATTTATTTTAAAGGATATGGTGTCAAAACGTGGTGTTGCCGATCAATTTGAAATTTCATCGTCAGCTACCAGTACAGCAGAAATATGGAATGGTGTAGGAAATCCGGTTTACCCACCTGCCAGAGAGGAACTTGAAAAACATGGTATTAGCTGTGAAGGTAAAAGAGCAGTACAGTTAAAGGCTTCTGATTATGATTATTATGACTATCTTATTGGTATGGATAAGATGAATATTCGTAATATGGAGTGTATAACAGGGCATAAAGCAGGAACTAAAATAAAAATGCTATTGGAATACAATAATCAAAACATACCAATCAGTGACCCATGGTACCACGGAGGATTTGATGAAACATACCGTGATATAGTAACCGGTTGTGTTGCATTTTTAGATTTTTTAGAAAATACAGGCGAAATACAATAAAAACTTTTAAAGATTTTACTTAACTTGAGTGGTTAGTTGGTATGGTGACGCATTTTATACGATATAAATTTACATACTGTCGGGATACTTGAATTTGATTAATGCATTGAGAAAATCGAATGTTATATAATTGACAAAAAAATATTAGAAATTTAATAAATTTTGTATTGATTTATTAAAAATAAAATAGTATAATGACATTGCATGGTATAATATACATTTACTAGATGCTTGTTCTAGGCTGTGTATATTATTTGTGGATTTTTCCTATCAATTTTCAGGAGGTAATTTATGAGCTCATTAAAAAAGTATATTGCGGAATTTATTGGTACCTTTGTTCTGGTCTTTATGGCGTGTGGAACAGCTGTTATTACAAACTGCGGCGAATACATAGGTGGCTATATTCTTACCGCTGTGGCATTTGGTTTGGTTATAGTTGCTATGGCGTATTCTATTGGTAATATTTCAGGATGTCATATTAACCCTGCTGTATCATTGGCTATGCTTATTAGCGGTAAGATGAACGTAAAAGATTTTATTGGATATGTTATAGCTCAGTTTTTAGGAGCCACAGCTGGTGCAGGTGGACTTGCACTTCGTTTTAAAATCGAGAGTGGCTTGGGTGCAAATAATATTTCACGTGGACTCACAACATCTATCTTGGTTGAAATTATCTTGACTTTTGTATTTGTTATCACTATATTGGGTGTTACCTCTAAGAAAGAATATCAAAGCGTAGCTGGTGCTGTAATAGGCTTATCTCTCACTTTAGTACATATATTTGGTATTGCTATTACAGGAACTTCAGTTAACCCTGCCAGAAGCTTTGGACCTGCAATATTTGTAGGCGGAGAAGCTCTCTCATGCCTATGGGTGTTCATTGTTGCTCCGCTTGTTGGTGCAACACTTGCAGCATTTGTTTATAAGTTTTTATCAAGTGAAAATAAAAAATAATCCATCTTAAAAAGGAATAAATCCACATAATCAAAAATATTTGGGCTCCGTGTGCATTGGTTGTCACACGGAGCTTTTTATATTTCTTAATACATATTTACAGATTTAATATCATAATATGGATATGACGAAAGACAGGAGAGAGGAAGAATATTATTGAAAAAAATCTTTTTTTGCCTATTTGCTATAATATTTTTGGCTGGATGTAGTAGTAGCGACGCCATCGCCACATATCCTGATATAAGCAACACCTATTCAGTGTCCATAAGTTCAGATGAGCTTCAAATCTCAGGCGTATTAACATACTTAAACTCAAACAATATTACATTTACATATAACGAGCCTGAGTATGCCAAGGGATTTGATGTGAAGATAAATGGCGGTGTGTATGAAATTACAATGGGTGAGTTAAGTCGAAAATGCAACGGCACACCTTTTTCAAAAGACTCTCCCATAGCTTTGCTGATAGATATTTTTAAGTTGATAGAGCAAGGCAACGCAACCGAGACAGAAAGCACAGAAAATATATCAAAATATAAAGTAGACCATAATGCTACCACCTATACAATAGAGATAGACAGCACCACCGGTGCAATCAGAAGCATATATTCTGACAAGCTTGAAATAATGCTCAAAAAAACTTCATAAAAGAAAAACCGACAAACGAGCGAATAAAACTCAATTTGTCGGTGAATTTTTGTTATTATTTTTCTATGTCGTCCTTCTTCTTTCTGCTAAAGAAAGATTTTTTCTCGCTTTTTTCATTTGTTTTTGCAGGCAGTTCTTTAACTGTGTCGATAGAAGAGATAGCCCAGCGCTTGATACGGATATGAGTACGATTAGATGATGTTTCGATAACGATAGAGTCAGTGTCATCATCTTTAATGCTGACAACTTTGCCCATGATTCCGCCGATTGTTGTAATCTCATCGCCAATCTCCAGATTGTTGCGCATTGCCTCTTCTTGTTTTTTCTTCTTTGACTGTGGTCTGATAAGAATGAAATAGAAAGCAGCAATTATAACAGCATAGATTATAAGAATAGTATAGCTACCTCCTGTTTGTCCTGCTGCGTCAGCAGCATTAGCTGCACCGGCTGCTTCGCCTGCAAACTTGATGCCAAGTAAGTGTAAATTCATATTTTACCTCCGATTTTTTATTAAGCTAAAATATTATATCAGCTTTTTATAATGCTTTCAATATGTTTTAGAAAAATAATGGCTTGATTTTCAGATTAGTTAATTCCCAAAGTAAGTTCCACAGTGGAAGTTGAGGTGGAATTTAATGTGGGAAAAGATTTGTGGTAGACTTAAGTCTGGGAAGGAGGTCCCAGACAATGAAAGAAAAAAAGTATAAACACATGACGTTGGATGAC